>CAYVVQ010000047.1:7586-27673 GCA_964454455.1 uncultured Desulfobacterales bacterium
CGAGGCCATGACGTGGAGGAGCATGCCCGACTCGAGGATCGCCCGGGCCGCCCCGCCCGGCGGTATGCCCTTCCAGAGTCCTGCGATCCCGTTGCAAACCGCGAACAGGGCGAGGTAGGCGAGGCCAAAAGCGGCCAGGACCCCGGCACGCGCCCGCAGTCCGCCCCGGACTCGGGACAGCAGGTACTGCAGGCCCATACCTGCTTTCACGGCAAACGCCCCTGCAGCCATGAGCATACCGGCGAGAAGGACTTCCACCATCATGCCTCTCCTCCTTCTGAGAGGGTTCCCCCGCAGGAAGGGGACCCCCGTCGGGAACCGTTAGAAGCGCCAGGTGAGGCCCGCATGCCATCGCGCGCCGGGCATGGGAAATCCCTTGACGTGGTCATAGGAATGATCCAGGAGGTTCTTGGCCTCGAAACGGAGGCTCAGGTCTCCGGACCGGTCCGTCCGAAGCAGGGTCTTCTCGGCCGAGAGATTCACCACGGTGAATCCCCCCTTCTCAACCTCCGGCACGGGGAACAAACCGCTTTCCCAATCCTCCACCCGTTGCGGTCCCCAGTAAGAGACCTGAACCCGGGCCCAGAAGTTGCCGGGGTCGGCGACGGTCAGGGCTGCAGAAAGGTTCAGATCCGAGACGTACAGGAGGTCCTCGCCCGTGAGGTCGTCCTCGTACGTCGTCAACCAAACCGCCTGGAGCTCGGGCCGAACCTCCCAGGCCCAGTCGAACCACGCGCCCACATCGTAGGAGAGCTCCCCCTCCAGGCCTTCGATCGTGGCCTCTCCAAGGTTGTCCCACGTCCTGTCGCCCGCGGCCGTGGTCGCTGCCTGGATCTTGTCCTCGTACCCGGTCACAAAACAGGTGAGCGAGGCCTCCAGCGCCCCGCGGACGAGATCGAGCCCGCCGTCCAGGGTCCAGCTCGTTTCCGGCTTCAGATCCGGGTTTCCCACCTGCCGCCGGCCAAAGGCCACGTAATCGGCGGCCAGCTGGTCCGCCCCCGGCATGACGAAGGCCTCGCCGTAGTTGACGCGAAGCTTGAGACCATCCACGATGGTGAAGGCGCTCCCCAATCGCGGCGTTACGTGATGGTCCTTCTCTGCCTTCCCCCGGGGTTCCGTCACCTCCACCTCGTAGTCGTCGTAGCGGACGCCTCCATTGAAGACCAGCCTCCTATCCATGAGCCGCACCTTTGCCAGGAGGAATCCAGCCGGGTTCTCATACCGGGTCTCACGAGGAAGCCACGTGTTCCCGATCTCGTACTCGGCCCAATCGAACCCGGCGGTCACCAGGTAGAGATCCCGGTCCAGGGACACCTGGGCCTGGGCACCCTGAAACTCCGTGTCCCGCTCCGAGGGGATGCCGTCATCGAAGAAATCCGGGTTGCTGTCCACGGGGTCCACCCAGGTGGATCGATCTCTTCCCTCGAAGTATCGGACCTTCCAGGCGAGGACGTCCTCGAGGGCGGCCCCCTTGTAGGAGAGGTCCAGGGACCGGTTGTACCCGTCCGTGTAGTCATCCAGGTCGTTCCGGGACAGATAGGACGGGCTCCCCGCCTGATCGATCCGGGTCCGCGTGTAGACGAACCCGATCCGATGCCCGGGGGCCGGCGTGTATCCGAGGTTGAGGCTCACGGCCTCCTCCCGGTCGACGCCCGTGTTCATGTAGAGATCTCCCTCCCCGGTCTCATAGTCATCCGAGGACCGGAGCGATACGCTCCCCGAGGCGTCGAAGCCCCGGGCCGCGCCGGAGGCGGAAAGGCTTCCCTCCCAGGTGGAATCACTCCCTCCCGTGCCTTCGAGGGCAAGGGCGGGCGTCTCTTTCCCCTGCTTCGTGATGACGTTGATCACACCGCCCATAGCGGCCGAACCATACTGGACCGCGGCCGGCCCCCGCACGATCTCGATCCGCTCGATGTTTCGAGCCGGAATGCGGGCCCCATTCCCCGTGCCGATACGCCTCCCGTCGAGCAGGATCAGGATGTGCCCTCGAAGATCGTTCCCATGGGTCTCCGTTCGAAACCCGCGCATACCCACGGAGGCAAGGCCCCCCGGATAACGATGGATATGCCCCGTGGCCTGTTCCGCCAGAATCTCGTCCAAGGTGTCGGCCGACGAGCGTTGAATGTCCGTCTCGTCCAGGACGGTGATGTGGGATGTCACCTCCTGCTTCTTCTCGCTCACCCTGCCCGAGGTCACCACCACCTCGTCGAGCAGGTAGGGTTCCCGTTTTACGGTGTCTTTTCCCTCCTCGGCCCAGGCAATCCCGACCCAGGCGATCGCCGCCGCGAACGCGATCACAACCTCTTTCATGATGTGGTTCTCCTTTCCCATGGAGTTGCATGATGGGGTCTCGCTCCTCGCGGCAGGCAAAAAAATCCCCGGATCGACGGCTCGACCCGGGGATGTCCCGTTTTCATCCTCGAACGATCTCTGGGAAAACGCGTCCTGTCCGCGAAAGCGGTCCCAATGCATTCCAGGCAGGTCTTCTGACTTCCTCGCCTTTCAGCGGCCTTCCCATTCCGCAAGCGGAACAGTGGCACGCAGCGGCCGAAAGGGCTCCTCCCCTGCACTGAGACGGCAGGGGAGCAAGGTCACAGCGGCGGGCCCGTCCCCGATTTTCACGGGGTTCCCTCTTTTGCCCCCGGAGGGGGCATCTGGAACGTTTTCAAGACCTCATATATAAGAAAAACCGGCAAGTCAAGTCACTATCATGATGGGCATGGTTCAGGTGCTTCCGGTGCTCCCCGAGCTGTTGCGATCGCTCCCCGTCTCTTCCGTTCCAGTTGACACGCCACCTTCCAGAAAAGTAGCATTCGGATCAGTTTTCGTGGCTTCGGCCCGCGCCGAAGAGTCAAAGGAGACGTATTCGGGCTCACCGTGAAGGTGTCGACGACCGAGGCCATACGTGAAGAAGGCATCCACGACTCCGCGGAAGATGTCTTCCATCGGCAGATCGAGGCACGGAAAAACGGTGCTGTGCGGTATCCACCACCCGGGACACGAAGAGCACGAAGCCCCGAATCCATCCATGATGGCGTCGTAAAAAGCCCTGAGGAGGAAGATCATGGTCAGACTGTTTTCCGCGATGGCAATCCTGCTGGTATGGGTCTCCACCCCGCTTGCCGCCACATCCCTGCCTACGGCGGATCTGCCGGGCGCCCAAGACTCCCCGCTGTTGGGGCGTTACGACGGTTCGGTCATTGTCTCCTATGAGCACAAAGACTTCGACGAATTCATCGTGCCGCTCTCCGCACTGGAGCGGGTCGACGACAGAAGGGACGCTCACAATAATATCTATTTCGAACCGAAACAGAAGAAGACCGTGGAAGGCGAGCATTGGCGCCTGGTCTATCTGATGCCGGAGGGCGTGTCCCCTCTGGAGGTCGTAAGAAACTATCAAGAGGAGATGGAAAGCACAGGCGGCGAGATCGTATACGAATGTAAGGAGATGGACTGTGGCGGCGATCCGAACCGGGGAAGCAGCGGCGGAGGGGGCGAAATGAGCCTTTCCATGGTTCTCCGGCCTGACGAGCGGATCCGGGACGCGGCCTTTTCACCCGGCTCCTGCGCCCAGAGAGAGCGCATTTCCAATCAGCGCTACACCGTGGGAATCCTCAGCGAGACTGGTGCCTACGTGTCCGTGCTGGCCTACACAGTCCAGCCCGGTCATTCCTGCCGGGCCTTCGAAGGGCGAACCGTTGCCGCGGTGGATATCATTCGGTCCGAAAAACGCGAACAGAAAATGGTCACCGTCAAGGCCGAGGAGATGGCCGGGGAGATCACTGCCTCAGGAAGCATCGCCCTCTATGGAATCTATTTCGATTTCAACAAGGCCGATATCCAACCCGAATCAGAGCCCACGCTGGAGCAGATCGCCCAGCTCTTACATGACCGACCGGCAATGAACCTGCTGGTCGTCGGACACACGGACAATGTGGGAACGTTCGCGTTCAATATGGATTTGTCGCAGCGACGGGCAAACTCGGTGGTGAGCGCACTGGTTCGGCAACACGGCATCGCTGAAAACCGCCTTACCCCCGTGGGTGTCTCTTTTGCGTGTCCCATCGCCTCGAACAAGACCGACGAAGGAAGGGCGAAAAACCGCCGCGTGGAGCTGGTGGAACCGTAGTGATGCCCGCCCGGAAGCCCCTTTCCAGAAGGGCACGCGCCGGAGCCCCAAGGCTTCGAGGAAGAACGCGTCATCGCGGAACGCCTTGGCATGGTCGAAGTCGGTTTTGCCTTGGCACAAGAGGCCGCAAAGGGTCCAAATGCTATAGGTTTACAGTCTTCAAATTATTTTTATGACATATAACTGTATCATTTATCTTTAGAAAGAAGTTTTTGAGTATAATAGTGTTTAGGATGTTCAAATACTTCTTCTGTTTTTCCGATTTCGACAAATTTTCCACGGTACATGACAGCGAGTTTATCCGTTGTCCTCCGTACGAATCTGAGGCTATGTGAGATAATAAAAAAACTTGTCTTTTGCTCCGATTTGAGTTTATTGAACAGTTCCATGATTTGCTTCTGCCCCAAAAGGTCCAAAGAGGCAACCGCTTCATCGACTACAAGAAATTCCGGATTCAAGCTTATCGCCCTGGCAATGGTCAGTCGCTGACGTTGGCCCCCGGAGAGTTCGTTGGGGTAACGATCAAGTAAATCAGCGGGCAGGTCCACCTTTTCCATCAGGGCCATGGCCGCCTCCCTTCGCTGGCCGTTAAGTCGCTTGTGCACTTTCAAAGGCTCCAGCAGGAGATCCAAGGCCTTCATCCTTGGATTCAGCGCGCTGCCCGTATCCTGAAAGATGATCTGCATCTTTTGCCGCAAATACCTGAGCCCGCCGTTCAGGTCGGATAGACGTTTCCCGTGAAAATAGACTTCACCCCCCGATGGTTCGAGCAGTCGGATTACACATCTCCCCAGTGTCGATTTGCCGCTCCCACTCTCCCCAATAACTCCCAGGGCCTCACCCTGACCCAAATGAAAGGACACACCATCCACGGCCCTGATACAGGTCTTTCGGAACAAGCCGCTATAGAAATATTTTGTTATATCAATGGCTTCGATCACATTTTCATGTGAAGATGGCACCTGGCACCCCTTTTCATGGAAGGCACGACCTTGTGGCATATCTCTTGGCTGTCCGGACAGCGAGGATGGAAGGGGCATCCCGGGGGCAGGCGCGTCAACTCGGGGACGGTTCCACGGATGGACGAACCTCCCGCATCCTCGAGCGCCCCTATGAGGGCCTTGGTATAAGGGTGCTTCGGCTTTTCGGAAAGGGCCCGAACTGTACCAGTTTCCACAATGCTTCCTGCGTACATGACTGAGACATGTTCGCACATCCAAAAGGCTGTTTCCAGGTCATGAGTAATAAGAAGAAGGGACATGCCATAATGCGAGACAAGGTCCTTGAGAAGCCCCAGGACCCGGGCCTGGGTGGTGACATCCAGGGAGGTCGTCGGTTCATCGGCAATGAGCAGCGAAGGTCTCGAGGCCATTGCCATGGCTATCATGGCGCGCTGGGCCATTCCGCCACTGTACTCATGGGGGTATTGAGCGCCTTTTTGCGCCGGACCCGGAAGACCTACCCTTTTCATCAACTCAGCGGCCCTTTCCTTGCGTGCCTTGTGGGAGCACCTGTCATGGCTTTTCACAGCTTCGGCGATTTGATCCTCCACAGGGAAAAGAGGATTGAGGCAGCTCTGGGGCTGTTCGAAAATCATGGAGATCTCGCGCCCTCGGACCTTCCTCATCTCGCGCTCTGACAAGCTCAACAGGTCACGGCCATTGAAAAGAACCTCCCCGCTCACGCAGGCATTTTCAGGCAGCAGGCGCATGATGCTGAGGGCCACAATGGATTTGCCGCATCCGGATTCCCCGATGAGGCAGCGCGTTTCACCGGGCTTCATCTCGAGCCGGATCCCGCTTGATGCCTGCACGACTCCCGATGGAGAAGGGAACGATACATTCAAACAGATGATTCTCAAGATACACATCAAAAAACCAAACGACTTCCATATCGTATTAACATCAAAAGAGCTGAAATGGCGCTTATATCCAAAAAAATATCCACAATGATTACTGTGAATCCCAATTTAAAGCCAAAGAAGGATATATTTAAAGGCAGTGAAACCCTAAATTCATTGTACAGATTGTGCAGCAAAGCGGTCATGAGCAGTGTCCTCACCGCCTCCGGCGCAGTGAGGCCGCCGGAAAGCGCAAGCGGCCCTGCAGTGGCGATTCCGATCATCATGCTGGGAATTCCGGAAACGATGACCATGGAGGCCGAAGAAGGCAAACCCAACAACGCGGTCATCGGGCTTGCCTGATTCGAGATCCAAGTGAGGGCGCCCGTGTCCATTAAGAAAAGCATGATGAGGAGCGTGGGAACGACGATCAAGGAGACGCGCGTGAACAGGCCGAGAGTCTTTGCAATGTAAAGTCCAAAGAAGGTAGACGGGAGCATATGGCTCAACAATTTTAGGAGTCTTCTACTTGTCTCCATTACATGCATATCAGTAGCGAACAGCATCCATTACTCGTTTATCCAGAAAGTCCCGGAGTCCGTCCCCAAGCAAATTAAAAGCCATTACCGTGACCAAAATCATCAAACCGGGGAAGATCATAAGGTAGGGAGCATTTTCCATAAACGGCTTTCCATCGCTGAGCATAACACCCCATTCCGGAGTCGGAGGTTGAACCCCCAACCCCAGGAAGCTCAGCCCTGCGATGGATACAATGATGGAGCCCATATTCATGGTTGCCAGTATGACGACAGGAGAGATGATGTTCGGTAGAATGTGGCGTATGATGATTCTCACCTTACTGCACCCGATGGCCCGTGCGGACTCGATAAATGCCTCCTGTTTTACAGCCAGGATCTCTCCCCGGAAAACCCTCGCATACCTGACCCAGCCGACGGACGCGAGCGCAATGATCAAATTCATTAAGGAGGGCCCTAAGATCCCCACAACAGCCAGAGATAGAATGATTCCAGGGAACGCCAAGAGAATATCGACAAGGCGCATGAGTACTTCATCGACGACCCGGCCAAAATAGCCTGCGGCAGCCCCTACGATGAACCCCAAAATCGTCTCCAGTAAAACAACTACCGCCGCAAGCAGCAGGGAGATCCGTGTCCCGTAAACGATGCGGCTCAGAACATCCCTGCCTACCGAATCCGTCCCCATGGGGTGGACGAGGCTTGGCGGCGCCAGGCGTTCCCAAAGATTCAATTCCAATGGGTCATGTGGCGAAAAAAAGGCGGCAAAAACAGCAACCAGCACAAGGAGAGCCAGAATCAAGAGCCCCATGACGGCCGGTATGTTTTTTTTCAACGTTCGTACGGCCTCAGGAAGCGAACTATGGCTTGCTCTCATATCGGACTCTTGGATCAATAAAAGCATAACAAACGTCAACCATAAAGTTGATTAAGACAAATATAAAAGCTATTAAAAGAACAAATCCTTGAATAACTGGATAATCTTTGGCATGGATCGAATCCACAAGAAAATGGCCGATCCCCGGCCAAGCGAAGATCTGCTCCACAATCACGACCCCTGAGAGCAGGTGGGCAAACTGCATCCCCAGGATGGTGATCATGGGAATCAGTGTGTTTTTGAGAGCGTGCTTTCCAATGATCGTGAATCCACTCAAGCCCTTTGCCCTCGCGGTGCGGATATAGTTTTTGCCCAGGACTTCCAGCATGCTCGCTCTTTGAACGCGCATCAGGATTGCGGTCATGCTCGTTCCCAGGGTGACGGCAGGGAGGATGAGGTTCTTGAAGCCGCCATACCCATATGTGGGCAGCCAGCCGAGGTGGACGCCAAAAAACCAGATTAAGAGCAATGAGAGCCAAAAATTTGGCATGGAAACGCCCCATAATGCCACAAATCGACTCCCATGATCAAGTAAGGTATTGCGCTTGACGGCCGACAAGACCCCGATTGGGTGGGCAATGAGGATTGCAACCAGAGTAGAGGCGATTGCAAGTTCCAATGTGGCGGGAAAGCGAGACCAGAACTCCGAGGCAACCGGTTGGCCTGTCCTTAACGAGGTACCGAGATTTCCATTGCCCAACAGACGGAACCATTGAGTCAACCGAATCAGCCACGGGGCTTCCAACTCGTGCTTTTCCATGAAAAACTGTATTTCTTCGATCTTGGGATCGTCGGTACGTTGCGCCTTCAGGATCGCCTCGGCCGCATTTCCCGGCGCAAGCGTCAACAGGGAGAAGGATAGGAGGGAAGCCCCGAGTACGACAAAAACCGAGAACAGCAACCTATAAGCAATGAACTTTGTCATTCGACGATTTCAACTTCGTTGAGGTCCATGCGAAACATGGTATTGCCATGACGGAAATTTTTGACTCTTTTATTCATAACAACCGCTTTGACAATATCATAAAGTGGTATACATGGATTTTTGTCATGCAGTAAACTCCATATTTCATTGCATTTTTGACGCATCAAACTCTCATCCATTGTTGTGAAGGCGGACTCGATCAGCGCGTCCAGTTTCCTGGAGTGAAAGGCGTAGGGCCAGCCCTTCGAATGGTATTTCCCCCCGATGCCGATACCGCCGGGAATCGAGGGCAGGCATCCGCTGTGATGGAGGAACAGGTCATATTCTCCCGACAGCCGCTTCTCCCAGCCGTTGATGAGTGTTTTGATCTTCAGATCGACGCCGACTTTTTTCAGCTGAGATTGTACGATGAGGGAGACCATGTCTCCGTTCGCCTCCCCTGTGGGGACCAGGAGCTCGATCTCAAAGGGCTTGCCGTTCCTGCGCAGGATGCCGTTCTCGTCCTTCTCGACCCATCCGGCCTCTCTGAGAAGGCTCCGGGCCCTCGCCGGGTCGTATCCATACCCCTCCCTGATGTTGGACGGGCCCCACGGGAATTTGGGGTCTGTGATCAGGTAGCTGGGATCGGTGATGTCCCCGAAAAGGGATCGCACCATGGTCTCCCTGTCTATGGCGAAGTTCATGGCCTTCCGGACTTTCTCCTCGTCAAAGGGGGGGCTTTGGCAATTGAACTCCAGCACCTGATAACGGCCGTAGGACTGGATGGAGACGGTGAGATCGGGATCGGATGCGAGCTCTTGGAGCTTCATGAAGGGAACGCTGGAGTGGTGTTCGGGGGCGCCGATGATATCCAGTTCACCGGCCTTCAGAGCGAGTATCTGGGCGTAAGGGTCCGGAGTGTATTTCCACAGGATCTTGGACAGCTTGGGGGTTTCCCCCCAATAGTTTTCGTTACGTATGAGCGTTGCTCCCCGTTCCTTTTCGTATTCAACGAGCTTAAACGGGCCGGTTCCCATGTAGCGGACGATGGCGCCGGCAGGGTCCCACGGCGGATCGACGGCTTCAGGGCTCACGAAATTCTGGGAATTCCAGCCCCTTGCCAGATGCAAGAGAAAGGTGTTGAAGTAGGTGTTGAAGTGCATTTGGAGCGTGTGCTCATCAAGGATCTCGATGCCGTCGATATACTTGGCCCAGTACTCTTCCGCCATGGTCCTCTCGAGGGCGAACTTGGCGCACTTTGCGTTGAAAAGAGTGCCGTCATGGAAAGTGACGCCGGGTCTCAGAAAAAAGGTCAAGGTCATGCCGTCTTCTGAGATCTCCCAGGATTCGGCGAGCCCGGGCTGCGGGTTGCCGGAGGCGTCCAGGTTGACAAGGGATTCGAACACCAGAAGCTTGCCTTCGGCTGCGAGCATGAAATCCCTCTGGGCCCCCATGACGAGGACCTGCTCCGGCTCATGCGCACGGCACTGACCATGGGACATGCCGATCCCCGTGATCAGGCACAGAAAAACAAACATGAAATGAATAGCCTTCATCGAATGCCGTCTCCTTTCGAGGCCACATGCTGACCGGGTTCATGGTGCAAGGAGAGTTCCCGCACCGTTACCACCGGTTTCAGAGAAAAAACCGCAGGAGCAAGATGTCTTGATGGCTAATCTTGTCTGCGGGGTAATGTTTTATGTCTTGTTGATTCCCGTCACGACGAACTGGTATTTGCTGTGCTGCGAATAGCCGTACTTCAAATAGTTCAGGGCGGAATACTTTCTGGGAAGCTCCACTTGTGTGAAACCGGCGTTGAAACCCAAACTCTCCAGCATTTCGATATCCGCGCCGGGGCGCTCTTTGCTCCGCATGGGCAGATGCTCATCCAGATCCTTTTTGGGCATGCGCGGATCCCTGAATTCCGTCAAAAGGACCAACGGCATGGCAGCATACCTCCAGGCCTCCTGAACCCAGGTTCTCTTATGGCGCCCGAAGTTGCCGTCAATAACGACAACACGGCCTCCCTGTTTGAGAAGGTCCCCCCAGGAGCGCAGGGCCTTTTCCGGATCGGGAAGCGTCCACAAAAGGTGCCTGCAGACAATTGCGTCAAAGGAACCCTTTTCAAAGGGGGGGGACTCCGCATCCCCCACCTTGAATTCGATAGGCAATCGGCTCGTTTCAGCCTTACGGCGGGCCTGTTGCAGCATGTTTTCCGACAAATCGACACCCTTGACTTCATGCCCCAGCTCCGCGAGCAAGAGGGCCAGGGCCCCGGTTCCGGTGCCTACGTCCAGAATGCTCAGGTCCTTTTTGTGATCCAGTGCCTGGTCCAGGATACGCAACCATGCGCGTTTTTCATGATCGGAATGGATCCCATGCCCCGGTGACTTGTCATAGGTCCTGGCTCTTGCACTCCAGCGCTGGTTGACGATTCTTTTCACGTCTGCTTCGCACAGCATATCCACCTCCAATTAATATCATCTGGTAACTATAGGGGATATCATCATATTCTATCGCTCCGCCGCCCATCGATTGCATCGTTAATGAACGTCCATGACCGTAAAGACCGAGGTCACCACCTTTTCGTCGAAAAACCCTTCTTTTCGCTTTTCCGGATCGGTGTGGCGCACTTTGAACATCCAATGGCCGGGGCGGTCGAAGGTGAAGGAGAGCATGCCGTCCGGCGGAATGGCGACATCCACGCTGGCCGCACTGTCGATGCTGGACGCCGCCGTCAGCGTTCCGGTACTGAGCGCCGCGCCTTCGTATAGCACCTTAAACGCAATGCTGTCGCCCACGTGATAGTGCCCAACCCCTGAGGGAACGATTTCGAGCTCTTGACCGATCACCTCATCGGCCGCCTTCTCCCCGCCCCCCGCCACGGCGGCGATACTCTTGGCGTACTGGTAGTGATAGTGGCTGCTTTTGACGTCTGAGAAATTCTTTTTCGGGCCTTTCTGCCAGCCGTCGCCCGTGACCGTGTAAATCCCGGCGTCGTATTCCGCTGTGAGCAAGTGATTGCCGGCCAAGGTAGGCCGGAACGTCATCTCCAGTGCGTTTTCGCCGGAAACGATATCGAGCGCCGTTCGGTTATTTTCCGGATCGATGACGTATGCCTTGGCGCTGGGGAGTTCTGCGATGCCGTCCACCGCCATGTTGTGTCCGAAACACAATCTACAATTGATCAATCTTTGATCGGAATGGTGATCCAGCTGGTGTTCAAGCCATACCTCATGTCCTCGAACCACGTCTGGTATCGTCTTCTGAAACATTTCATTTTCTCCTTGCGCATTCACTCAATGTTGAGGCCCCCTCCCTGGACCGGGTTTTCGCTCCTGTCCAGGGAGGGGGTTTTTTTCTTCGTATTCACCAGAATCTTGATAGCGTCGCAAAAAGCCCGAAACCTTGAGATCTGCCCTGGGAATTTCAATGGGTTATAGCGTGCCCAGCGGCGGGTGAGCGGGTTTTTGCGAACCCGTCAATCTTCGTCCTCCAAACCGTCAAAAATCTACCGTCAGAGAGGCATAGAAACTACGGGGAAGACCGGGAGAATACGATGTTCTGCCGCCCCAATGACTCGTGGTTGCAGCATATTTTTGATCAAAAATGTTTGTCACTTCAAGGCCCAGTCTGTACTTGGCCCCGGTGCCGAAGCGGTAAAAGAGACTGGTATCCACCTTGTTCCAGGATTCACTCTTCAATGTGTTGTCCATATCCAAGTACATGGCCGATTCATATCGATAGCGAAGCCAACCGCCAATGCCTTTTGGAGGACTATATCCTAATTCTATATTAACAATATCATCGGGTACACTAGGAAGATATTTACCGTTATAAGAAATGCCATTAATTGTAAAATCCTCATACTTCGCATCAGTATAAGTGTAATTGGCCTGCAAATAGCCATGTTCAAAGGCATAGAAATCAAGGCTTAGATCAAACCCCTTCCGCTGTGTTTCTCCGGCGTTTTGGTATTCAAGGGTGGCCGGGTCCTGGATGAAATCGTCGCTGGTGTCCAGCCGCCAGCCGATCAACTGGGCACTGAACCAGTCGAAAGGCCGCACGCGGATGCCCAATTCGTATTGGGTCCGGATCTGCGGATCCCACTGGTCCTGGGTGAACTGGGCCTGTTCGGCAAAACCGGACATTATCGCGAATCCGCGTGAATAGTTGCCCAAAAACTCGAGGCGGTCATCCAACAGGCTCAACAGGAGTCCCCCTTTGGGGCTGAAAATGGTTGTACTTTCCATGGACGATTTTTCATCGTTCAACAGATGGTCGGTCAGCTCACCGGTGAAATAGTCGTATCTCGCCCCCAGAATGACCTTGAGTGGATCAATAATTTGGTAGTTGATATCGGTATAGAAGCCGAGCGAGTGAAAATCGTATTCATAGTCAACATATTTCGCGCCTTTGTTGCGGCCGTTGCCCGCTGTCAGACGCCACCGCTGCCGGCCCTCTTGTTCCAACATATAATCGCTGCCCGCCGTGAAGCTGAGCTGGCGGCCGAAGACATCTCCGACATAATTATAGCTCCCGCCAGCGCCATAGACCCGGCGGTCGAAATCGCGCAAGTTGCCGACAACGGTCCCCGGCGCCAGGCCTTCTTCGCTACCTGCGTAGTAACGTTTGAAATTCTGTTTGTAATTGAACGCGCTGAAGAGAATCTTCGAATCGGCTGTCAGCATATATTCGAGATCGGCCTTGCCGGACAACAAGTCTTTACTGCCCGCATTCGTGTCGTTGGCCGATTGACTGGGATTGGTCTCATACTGCTCTCTGTTCAACCAACCGGGCGCATCCCAGTCGGAATTGAACCCGCGCAGGCTGATCCTCGCCTTGAAGTCGTCCGTGAAGCGGTGGGTGATCCGCGCCGCCGCGTTGAGCTTGTCCCAGTCCGAATTATCCTGGTAGCCGTCCGTGTGGTAGGCCATCGCAGAGTAGACATGGTCGGTCTTCCCATCTTTACTCGTAAATCCACCTACATAGTTGCCCTCATAGGTATTGTAATCCCCGTAAAGCAGTTTTACGTGCTGGTTCTCAACCTTTTTCTTGGTGTAGAAATGAAGCACGCCCGCCGAGGCATAGTTGCCGTAAAGCGGCGAAACCGGCCCCTTGATCACCTCGACCCGCTCCAGCTCTTCGGGGTTGACCACGTTGGTGTCGGCATAGCCGTCGCCTTCGTTCAGTGGAATGCCGTCAAGGTATATGGCCGCGTCGGAGCCATGCGAGATTCTTGTGAAACCGCGCATTTGTAAACTCGAAGCCGTTCCGCCCTGCTTGTATTGCTTGAAGGATACCCCAGGCACCTGTCCGACAATCTCCAATGGGTTTTCATAGACGCGGTCGGCGATCTGTTCGCTTGTCAACACGGACGTTGAGGTTGCCTCCAGGTTTTTTTGACTCAAATCGCCGCGAATAACGACGTCATCGAGTTTGAAAACAGGTGCCTCGGTTTCGCCTTGCGAAGACTGGGCGTCTTCAGGATCGTCGGCCAGACCTGGCACCGGCCACGCCATGAGCACAAAACCAAGAAGCATCACCGCTGCTGACTTTTCGAATTGGAAAAATCTCGATATGCTGTGCATTACATCACGCTCCTTTCAGTTGAATGAATGGCACATTGACGCTGAAGGGATCGTGTGATAGGCAACTACAAAGGAGTGGCCGATCCCAATCGCGCCGCGCCGGGCAGGAGGCCGCGTACTCACCGGCTAAGGGGGCGCGGTCTCCTGCCGCTCACGATTTTCTAGCTTAAGGTTGGTTCATTAGACAATCCCGTTAGCTCCGCATCACCTCCTCTCCCGACGACCGCGCTGGGCGTGTCGCGCTTCCGAATGCCACAACTTGTAAAGAGCACAAAAAGGACACTCCGCGTATTCGACACGGAAGGGGCCTTCATGGCCGATCGATTATTGACAGCTTCGAAAAAAGCCGCTTAGCTATCTCCGGATATGCCTTCGCCTATTAAAGCACTCAAGTATGATTCAAAGAACATAATGAAAAAGCTCCATTGCTCTCCATGCTAAGGATCTCGTCGCAAAACACGTTGGCCAAAGCTATGTCGTGGGTGATGAAGAGAAAGGCCGCGCCCTGTTCCCTGTGCAGGTCTCGCAAGGTGTGAATAACGGCGGCCTGCACCGAGACATCCACCATAGAGGTCACCTCATCCAGCACCAAAAGGGAAGGTTTGGTGAGTATGGCGCGGGCGATGGCCAGCCGCTGGATCTCTCCGCCGGAAAGCTGCGTCGGGTAGCGCTTGAGAAATTCGGGCGGTACGCACACATGTTGCAGCGCGGCCTCGAGGTAGTCCGCTTGTTTATGGCGAGGGCAAACGCCATGAAACCGGAAGACCTCCCGCAGACTGGCGCCGATGGAAAGGCGCGGGTTGAAGGCGGCATCCGGATGCTGGGGAACCAACTGCACGTTTTTCCGAAATCCCATTTTTGACGAGCGGTTCATGTGCCGGACATCCCGACCGCGAAACAAGACCCTGCCTCGGTCCGGTTGTTCAAGACCCAAGATGATGCGGCCCAGCGTGGACTTACCGCATCCGGACGGCCCGACCAGTCCTATAATCCGCCCTTCCGTCAAAACCAGGGAAACATCGGCCAGCACCACGTGTCTGCGGCGGAAACCGGCGGGGTAAGACTTGGTGATCGACTCAAGCGCGAGCATGCAGCCAACACCTCACCAGGCTGTCGTCGCAGCCGTTGATCGGGGGGGCCAATTGGCCACAACGGGCCGTCGAAAGCGTGCAGCGGGGATGGAACACGCAGCCTTGGGGCCTGACTCCGGGCCTGGGCGCTGCGCCGGGAATCGGAAGTAGACCCCGTTCCGGCATGGCTTGCAGCAACGCGCGGCTGTAAGGATGCAAAGGTTCGGCGAAAAACCGGCTGGCGCGGGTATGCTCCACTACCTTGCCCGCATACATCACCGCCACTTCGTCGCCGATTTTCTCGGCGAGGCGAATATCGTGGGTGATAACCAGAACGGCCATGTCCGGGCTGCGTTCCCGCATCCGGGTGAACAGGTCGATCACCTCCTGTCGGCGGTACGCGTCGATGCCCTTGGTGGGCTCGTCGGCGATCAAGAGATCGGGGGTTCCCGCAAGGCCCATGGCAACCAGGACTCTCTGGCGCATACCTCCGGAAAGCAGGTGAGGATACGTATCCACCACCGATGGCGATAGACTGAGCCGACCCAGCAGGTCACGGGTTAATCGAGCCGATTCGTGCCGGCTGCTGTCTTGGCGATAGACATAGATTTCAGCAACCTGTCCGCCACAGGTCATGGTGGGGTTCAAGGAAAGCCCCCCACCTTGAGGCACGAAGGCGATGCGCCGGCCCCGTAGATCGCGCATCCGATCGGCGGGTAGATCCAACAAGCTCACGTCGTGAAACACGACCCGGCCCGAAACCATGGCCGACCGGGGCAAGAGACCGCAGACGGCCAGGCCCATGATGGATTTCCCGGAGCCGCTTTCGCCGATAACAACTACGGTTCGGCCGGCCGTAATATGCAGAGAGGCGCTTTCCACCGCGGTCATCACGTCGGCGTCTGAGAGCGCAAACTGCACGTTGAGATTCTCAATCAATAGCACGAAAGACCTCACCGTCGTTCTGTAGCCTCTTTTCCAGGGCACGGCCGGCCAGGGTGAACACCAGGATGTAGGCAAAGATGAATAGCCCCGGAAAAACCGCCGTCCAGGGCGCACGCATGATGTACGGTTGGGCTTCCATGATCATGGCGCCCCATTCCGGCGCGGGCGGCTGAAGACCGAGCCCGAGAAAACCAAGGCTTGCTATGGACAGCAGGGTATGCCCCATGTGCAAGGCCGCCAGTCCCACCACGGGCAGGACCACGTTGGGCAACAGGTGGCGGAAGCAAATCCAGCTGAATCCCGCACCAAGGACCTTTTCACAGAGGATGAAGTCCACGTTTTTCAACGCCATGACCTGGGCGCGGATGATGCGGCTGTATTTCACCCAGCCCGGCAGCACCAGGGCGATGACCAGGCCTGTCGGGCTGTAGGAGAGGTACAGCATCAGCACCATGGCCAGAACGATGTGCGGAAGTGATAGAATCACATCCATGACCAGGGTCAGGAAATGATCGGCCCAGCCGCCGGCAAAGGCGCAAACAAGGCCCAAAGAGATGCCGATCAGGGCCGACGAGAGCACCACTGACAGACTCAGGCTGATGTCCCAGAAAAAGCCGTGGGCCACACGTGCCAGGATGTCCCGCCCCAGATGGTCCGCGCCAAAGGGGAGGGTTAGGCTCGGGGGAGACAAGCTCAGTGACAATGTCATGGTGACTGGATCGCGCCTCAAGCCCCAGAGGATCAAGGCGCCGAAAATGATTGCGCAAAAGATTAGAGGCAGATTTCTTGTCGATAACGCTTTCATGGCGCCGTCCGTGCTCTCGGGTCCAGCAGCCTGATGCATCCATCGGCCAAGAGGTTGGACAGGGAAAAGGCCAGGGCGATGAAACCGACGCAGGCCTGAATGGCGGGCAGGTCCCGGGTCTGAATGCTGGTCACCAGGTAGTTACCGATACCCGGCCAGGAAAAGACCGACTCCACCACCACCACGCCGCCCAGCACATACCCCAACTGCAGGGCCACATAGGGCGCCACGGGCACCATGGCATTGCGCAGGATGTGCCTCCGGAAAACCGTCGGACCCGGCAGCCCCTTGGCCCTCGCGTTGAGGATGAATCCCTGCTGACGCACGTTGGCAACGGCGTCGTTCAAGATGGCGGTGGTGTAACCGAACAGAGTCAGGCCCAGGGTGAGGACGGGCAGCACAAAATGGGCCGGGCTGCCGTAACCCGACACCGGCAGGACATCCAGCTTGACGCTGAAGACAATGATCAGCACGATGGCCAAGTAGAAATTGGGCGCCGCGACACTGGCCGCGACCACCATATCAACCAGCTTCCTGACCAATGGGTCTTTCATCAGTCCGGCAGCGGCTGCGCAAGCCACGGTGAGCATGAGTGAAAGCCCCATGGCCAAGAGGCTTAATGAAACCGTCGGCCAAAGGCGCAGGCCGATTTCAGCGGAGACGCGTTGGCCGGTGCGGAAGGAGTATCCCAAATCACCGCCAAGAGCGGCCGTAAGCCATGCCCCGTATTGCCGGTACAAGGGCAGATCCAGCTCAAAACGTCTGACGATAGCCTGTCTTGCGTCTTCATCCGCAATGTAGTCCTCCGGACCCACAAAGACCTTTTGCAGGATCAGTTCCGCGGGGTCACCAGGGGAAAGACGCAGCATCACGAAGCACAAAAACGTGGCGAAAACCACGGTGAGCACCGTCAGGCCCAACCGTTTGGCAAGGTATTCCATCGGCATGACGCAGTTATTTCTCCAGAGTCATCTGGGTGTTGAGCATGTAGTCGTGGCACACGGGATTGAAGACGAAGCCTTTGACCTTGGGGTTTGCGACGATATTGACCCCGTAATAGGAGACATGGATCAGGGGCTGGTCCTCAAAGACCAGGGCCTGGACTTTTTTATAAATCTCGAGCCGCTTGGCCGGATCCTTCTCCCGGATACCCGCGGACAGCAGGTCCTCGACCTCCCGGTTGACATACCCCCACTTGTTGTCCGGGCTGGTTTTGGCGTAAAGCCTTCTCAGGTAATAGTCCGGATCCGGTATCATGGCCGTGGCATAAGCGCCCAAGCGCGCGTCGCCGGGTTTCATTGCCATGTCGATCGCGGACCAGTTCATCACGCGCACGTCCGCTTTGACTCCCACGGCCATCCACTGCTGGGCGATGGCCATGGCCATGGGCCTCTGCCCGGGGCGCTGGGGATGTGTGTAGAGCGTCAGGGCCAGAGGCCGGCCGTCTTTCTTTCGAACGCCGCTCTTGTCCGCATCCAACCATCCGGCTTCCGTCAAGAGGTGTTTGGCTTTTTCCGGATCAAAAGCGAGTGTTTTTAACTCCTTATTGGCGAAAACCATATTCTCGTCGTATGGACCGGCAGCAGGCTTGCCCATGCCGAAGAGCACATACCGGACGATATCTTCACGGTTGATTGCAAGACTCAAGGCCCTGCGTACCCGGACATCGGAAAAAGGCGTGCCCGTAAGGCTGCCGAAAGAGATCTGATAGACCCGTGCGGCGTTGGCGACGGTCACGTTCAGGCCTTTTTTCCGCAACAACTCCAGGTCGCCGTATGGCGCGTCCGGCACCAGGTCCACATTGCCCTTTTGTATTGCCAGGCTCCGGGTGGCTGGATCAGGAATGGCGCGGAATTCAATTCGAGCGATCTTTGGCTTTGGACCCCAATAAGAATCGTTACGTGCCAGCAGTACCTTCTGTTCGGCCCGCTTCCACTCCACCAATTGATAGGGTCCGGTGCCGATGGGATGGACGATGATGCCCCGATCGTTGGTCTCCGACTCAGGATGTACAATGGCCAGATTTGCGTAAACCAGAGCGGCCGGCAGTGCCGTGAAAGGCCCGTCGGTTTCGATGCGCAGGGTTTGTTCACCGGTCGCGGCAACGTTCTTGATGCGGGTGATCCCGGCGATAGAGGGATTGATGTCCAGGGCCCGGGTTATGGAATCAGCCGCAGTCTGGGCGATCAATGCCGCGCCGTTGTGAAAAAGCACACCCTTTCGCAGCCTGAATTCCCAGACCGTGTCGGAAACCATTGTCCATGATTCGGCCAGGCCTGGAACCAGGGTAAAATCGGGCTCGGGTTTGACAAGGGTTTCGGTGATCAGGGCCTTCTCTTTGACAAAGGTGCCGCCCTGGGCCGGATCAAGCTCGTCGATCTCGAACATTTCCCCCACCTTCAGGGTTTCGGCGGCAACCGGCGGAACGTACATGGCTCCCAGCAGTATGGACACAAGAAAAAGCTTAAGGCATTGTTTCATTTTTTTTCCATATTTATAGGTTGTTTATGATCTTTTTCGACCGCTTATCAGGTAGCGCCGGTTTTTCGCATAGGCAATGCGGTATTCCATGGTGCCGAAGCGGCGCTCGTGATCTCGGATGGCGGCCATATCATCCCGCCGGATGTCCGTGAATCCCGCCGCCTCCATGAGGGCCTCGATCTTTTCCGGCTCAGCACCGCCGAAAAAGGGCAGATCGGATTTTCGGCTCTTGTACTCCTTTTTCCAGGCAGAATGACGCTTGAAATTTTTCAGGCGGTAGATCAAGTCCACCACAAAGGAGCGAACAAATCCGGGGAAATCCCTGGGTGTCCATACCCCGTCGATGACCACCACACGCCCTCCGGGGGCAAGCAGGTCTTTCCAGGCGCGAAGAGCCCGGCCCGGGTGCGGCAATGTCCACACCACATGGCGCGAGATTACGGCTTCAAATGTCCCCGGAGGAAAATCCGGTGCCTCCGCATCCCCTTTCAAAAAGTTGACCTTAAGGCCCGCGGCGTCAGCCTTGCATCGGCCTTCGGTGCGCATGGCCTCGGAGAAATCAATGCCCGTGACGTCCAATCCGATTTCCGCTGCCAAAAGCGACAGAAAACCGGTGCCGCAACCGACATCCAGAATTTTGGCACCAGGACTAGCGGGCAGGTATTGGGCAAGGAGCGTAAGCCACAATTCTTTTTCACCGGCCGAATGGATGCCGTGGCCGAACTGATCGTCGTATCCATTCGCCGTCCTGTCCCAGTAGTTTTGGATCCGTGCCTTCATATCAACCGCCAGAACTTGCTCCATTGTGACCTCCTTTCGAACAGGCCATGAGATCCGCGGGTTGTTTTGAACCCGGCCTACCTTTTGGTGAAAGTGCACTCACGTAAGCTCAAACACGATGGTCAGTTC
>CAYVVQ010000048.1:0-27524 GCA_964454455.1 uncultured Desulfobacterales bacterium
GCAGATCTCAAGGTTCAGGGCTTTTTACGGCGCCATCATATTTGACGGGACGGCCCGGCTCCGCTCCCGCTCGATCACCACGGAGAGATCGAAGGTCGAACCGAAACGGCTTCGCAGGCGATCGGCCACCGGGAGAAGCCCTTCGGAGAAGAAGCGTTCGATGGAAAAAACGATTTTGAGCACGTGGTCGGTGGAGCCTCCGTAGGCCGCCAGGTAAGGGGCGGCCAGGTTCTGCACCGACGCCTCGAGCCGGGCCGGGTAATCGGTCTCCTCCCCCTCGCGCATGGGAACGTGTATGGCGAAATCGCTGATCTGCAGGCCCAGCAACACCCTGCCGGCGCCTGCCGTCCGATCGGCGAGAACCGCCCCACCCCAGCCCGACCCGTCGCCCAGGCCGCACAGGAGAAGCTTTTCCGCCCTGATCCTGCCTTCGGAGGCCACCAGCAGCGTCTCCCCGCGCTCCGCTGTCCAGAAGCCGGCCGTTTCCAGCCGGCCCAGGAGGCCCCCCATCTTGGCGTCGAGCCCCGAGAGCAGCCCCTGGGTCAGGAACTTCCTCTGGAAGACGAACGCCACGACCGCCTCGCACCAGAGGTCCTCCAGGGGTCGTTCCGAGAACCGAAAATCCAGTCTCATACGCCTCGGGTTCCGCCGGGCCACCCGAGCAGGCCGGCACGGAACTTTCCCGCCGGCCTCCGGGAGAAACCGGTACTCATCGGCGGGTTCACGTCGCCGAAGGGTTAGGGTTCAGCCGGTTGTAGATGTTGTCCAGAACGCCGTTGACGAAGGCCCCGGAGCCCGCGGCGCCGAATGCTTTCCCCACCTCGACGGCCTCGTCGATGGCGACCCTGGCCGGAACGGCGTTCCCGAACGCCACCTCGAAGGCGCCGATTCTCAGGATGTTCCGATCCACCCTGGACATGCGCTCCAGGCGCCAGTTCCTCGAGGCCTCCCGGATCATGTCGTCCAGCTCATCCCGGTGCTCGCACACCCCCGCGACCAGGCGTTTCGCGAACCCCCGGGCCTTGGGGGGCACGTCGAAGTTCGCGCAAACACGTTCGAACGCCTCTTCGGGCTCCCCCGGGGAGTACTCGAGTTGGAAAAGAACCTGCAGGGCCAGTACCCTGGCTCGATGCCGTCGTCCCATGCCCGGTCCGCGCTGAACGCCTACTCCGTCCCGTCGATGGCCCTGTTCAGGTGGACCATTTCCATGGCCGCCATGGCGGCGTCCCACCCCTTGTTGCCCGCTTTGGATCCGGCCCGTTCGATGGCCTGCTCCAGGTCGTCGGTCGTCAGGACGCCGAAGGAGACCGGCACGTTTCCTTCGAGGCCCACCTGGGCGATCCCCTTGCTCATCTCCGCCGCCACATAGTCGAAGTGGGGCGTCGCGCCCCGGATCACCGCCCCGAGGCAGATCACCGCGTCGAACCGGGCGCTATGGACGAGCTTTTTCGCCGTGAACGGAATCTCGAACGCCCCGGGGACCTTGACCAGAGAGATGCCGTCGTCGTCCGCGCCGTGCCGGACCAGGGCGTCGAGGGCGCCCTCGACCAGCTTCGACGAGATGAAGTCGTTGAACCGGCTGACCACGATGGCGAAACGCAGCCCCTCCCCGGAAATCTTTCCTTCCAGCACTTTCGGCATGTCCACCCCCCTTTTGGAAGCAGTCACCTTCTCCCGCTCCTGCGGGAATCACGATGGACGGATTCGCACAAAACCCGATCGGCCGCCGCTGGAAACGTGATCGCCCATCGACATTCCAGGGGCTGATCTCGACGCTTCGGGCTCATGCGATTCCATCAGGACTCCGGCCCCCCGCCGATTTTCATCATGTGCCCGAGCTTCTGACACTTGGTCATGAGGTACCTGGCGTTCTCCGGCCTGGGCTCGCACTCCAGGGGCTCCCGCCCCGTGACCTCGAGGCCGTATCCCTCCAAGCCCTTGAGCTTCTTGGGGTTGTTCGTCATCAGCCGCATCTTTCGGACCCCCAGGGCCACCAGGATCTGGGCCCCCACACCGTAGTCCCGCAGGTCGGGCTTGAACCCCAGCTCCTCGTTGGCCTCCACCGTGTCCCGCCCCTGGTCCTGGAGGGCGTAGGCCTTGAGCTTGTTGGCCAGCCCGATCCCCCGGCCTTCCTGCTGGAGATACAGGATGACCCCCAGGCCTTCCTGCTGCACCCGCTCCATGGCCTTCTCGAGCTGGGATCCGCAGTCGCAGCGGTAGGAGCCGAACACGTCCCCGGTCAGGCACTGGGAATGAACCCGAACCAGGACCTCCTTGTCGGGGTCGATCCCCCCCTTGATCAGCGCCATGTGCTCGTAGTCGTCGATGTCGTTGACGAAGGCCACGGCCCGGAACTCGCCGAAAGCCGTCGGCAGGACCGTCTCCGCCGCCTGGTGAACGAACGACTCGTTGCGCATGCGGTACTCGATGACATCGGCCACCGTGGCGATCTTGAGCCCGTGCTCCTCCGCGAACCTTTCGAGATCGGGCATGCGCGCCATGGTACCGTCCTCGTTCATCACCTCGCAGATGACGCCCGCCGGCTTGAGGCCCGCCAGCCTGGCCAGGTCCACGGAGCCTTCCGTCTGGCCCGTTCTGAACAGCACGCCGCCGCGCCTCGCGCGGAGCGGAAACACGTGTCCCGGCTGGACGAGGTCATCCGGGCCCGAATCGTCCTCTACGGCGGTCAGGATGGTCCTGGCCCGGTCCGCAGCGGAGATCCCCGTGGTCACCCCCTGCCGCGCTTCGATGGACACGGTGAATGCGGTTTTGTAAGGGGAACGGTTGTCGCTCACCATGAGGGGAAGCTGGAGGCGCTCGACGATGGTGTGGTCGAGGGAGAGGCAGATCAGCCCACGGCCGTACCTGGCCATGAAATTGATCGCCTCCGGGGTGGCCATCTCCGCCGCCATGGTCAGGTCCCCCTCGTTCTCGCGATCCTCGTCGTCCACCAGGATGATCATCCTCCCCTGCTTCAAATCCTCCAGCACGTCTTCGATTCTTGAAACCGGCATGGTCTTCTTGCTCCGTGACGCCCTCCCGGAACCATCGCTCGGAACCGTTCCGTCACCGGCCCGTCCCGAAGTCCCGATGGGTGCTTGAAAAGCGTCCCTATTTGTTTCCTGGGTTGACTCCGTCCCCGTGATCGCTGCGGAGCGGACGACGCGTGCCGATGAAACGGACTACGATCGAATGAAACCGTGCTCGTGAAGGGTGTCGATGGATATGCTGGAAGGGCGTCGCTCCTCGCGAGGATGGTCCTCCCTGGACAAGAGCTTCTCCACGTATTTCCCGATCAAGTCCGTCTCGATGTTCACCCGTTGGTCCGGCCCGGCCTCGAGCAGCGTCGTTTCGCGCCCGGTCTGGGGAATGACATTGACCTCGAAGTATCCGTCCCGGCAATGGTTCACCGTCAGGCTGACGCCGTCCACGGCGATGGACCCCTTCCCGATGATGTAGCGCGAGAGTGCGGGATCGACCTCGACCCCCAGCAGCCAGGAGTCGCGCCGGGGCTCCTTCTTCGCGATCCTCCCCACCCCGTCCACGTGCCCGGAGACGAGGTGCCCCCCCAGACGGTCCGACAACCGGAGGGCCCGTTCCAGGTTGACCCGTCTCCCGGCCTTGAGGGCTCCCAGCGTGCTCCGGGAGACCGTCTCCGCCGAAACGTCCATCTCCAACACACCCGCCCTCTCGCGGGTCACGGTCAGGCAGGCCCCGTTCACGCAAAGGCTGTCGCCGATCCGGACCCGGTCCACGGCAAAGAGCGGCGACACCGCCAGAAGCATGTCCCCCCCGCTACGAACCGCTTTCTCCACCCGACCGACGCCTTCCACCAGCCCCGTGAACATGCCGTCTCCCTCGCTTCGAATCACCCGCGGCTCGGGTACCCCCGGATCAGCACGTCGTCTCCGAATCTCCTGACCCGGATCCTCTCGAGAACCAGGCAGTCGTCCATCCGCCTCGCGCCCGGTCCGGCCGCCACGGGAACCCCGTCGTTCCCTCCAAGCAGCTTCGGGGCCTTGAACACGTACGCCTTGTCGATCAACCGGGACCGGATCATGGATCCCATGATCCCGGCCCCGCCCTCCACCAGGACGGAAAGGATCCCCCGCTCGCCCAGACGGTCCAGCAAAGCCCCGAGATCCAGGCCCTCCGCGCCGGCCGGACAGCGAAGGACGGAGACGCCCGCCGGGGTGGAAACGGGTGCCAGCCTGGTTGCCTCCACGTCCTCGCCCACCGCGATGAGGGTTTCCGCCGGCGAGTCCAGGTGGAGAACCCCGGCGTCCGCGGGCGTCCGGAAATGCGTGTCCACGATCACCCGGACCGGGTCCCGGCCCCGGCGACCGGCCGGCCGCGCGGTCAGCGACGGATCGTCCGCGAGCACGGTCCCCACGCCCACCAGGACGGCGTCGCACCGGTCCCTGAGCCGGTGAACGAATCGTCTGGACTGCTCGTTGGTCACCCAGCGGGAGTGCCCGGTGGCCGTGGCGGTCCACCCGTCCAGGGTGGAGGCCGTCTTGGCGATCACGAAGGGACGCCCCGTGACGGCGTGCTTGAGGAACGCTTCGTTCAGGGTCCGGCAGGCCTCCTCGAGGACACCGGTTCGGACCTCGACGCCCATCTCTTCGAGGTAGGCGCACCCCCCGCCCCCCACGTTCGGGTTGGGATCCGGCATCCCCACCACCACCCGCCGGAGGCCGCATTCCAGCACCGCCTGCGTGCAGGGCGGGGTCCGTCCGGCATGGTTGCACGGCTCCAGGGTCACGTAGAGGGTGTCGCCGGGCTCGGCCCGTCCTCCCAGCGCGCGGATAGCCTCCACCTCGGCGTGGGGTCCCCCGGCCTTCTGATGGTGCCCGGTCGCGACGATCCGTCCCTCCCGCACGATCACCGCGCCCACGGCCGGGTTCGGGGACGTGCGCCCCAATCCCTTTCGCGCATGGCGAAGGGCTTCCCGCATGAACCGCTCGTCCTCCAGCTCGTCCATCTACTCCGCCGCGCCGTCCTTGCGGGCCTTCAGGATTCCTTCCAGCTCGGACATGAACTCGTTGATGTCCCTGAACTGCCGGTACACCGAGGCGAACCGGACGTAGGCGACCTCGTCCCAATCCTTCAGGTTGGTGATGACCTTCTCCCCGATCTCCTTGCTGTCGATCTCCTTCCTGCCCTGCTCCTGAAAGTAGACCTCCAGCTGATCCACGAACTCCTCCATGCGCGGAACGCTGACCGGCCGTTTCTGGCAGGCCTTGCGGATGCCGGAGATGATCTTTTCGCGACTGAACGGCTCGCGCCGCCCGTCCTTCTTGATCACCATCGGAAGGACCTCTTCGAGCTTCTCGTAGGTCGTGAAGCGTCTCGAGCATCCGAGGCACTCACGGCGGCGACGGATGGTGCGGCCGTCCTTGCTCAGCCGGGAGTCGATCACCTTGTTGTCGATCTCTGTACAGTAAGGGCACCTCACGGGTTCAACCTCTCCACTTGAATTCCGGCCTCTTCGAAGAGCTCTTCGGACAGCGCGTCGTCATAGCCCTCGGCGTAGCAGACCTTCCGAATGCCCGCATTGATGAGCATCTTGGTACATATCACACACGGCATGTTGGTACAATACAGGTCGGCTCCGCGGATGGAGAATCCGTGGTAGGCCGCCTGGATGATGGCGTTCTGCTCGGCATGGAGGCCCCGGCACAGCTCGTGGCGGGTGCCCGACGGCACGGAGGAATCCTGCCGCACGCAGCCCACCTCCTCGCAGTGCTTCAGCCCGGAGGGAGCCCCGTTGTACCCGGTCGAGAGGATGCGTTTGTCCTTGACCAGGATCGCCCCCACGGAGCGGCGGAGACAGGTGGAGCGCATGGCCACCATCCGCGCGATGGACATAAAGTACTCGGGCCAGCCGGGTCTGGGCAAGGACCCCTCCTCTCTTCATTCAGGGAACGGCTCTCTTTCACGTCCCGGCGCCGCCGGTCCTCAGGCCGCTCCCGCCGCAAAGTCTTCGTAGACGGGGAACCGCCCGCAGAGGTGCCCCACCTCGTCCCGGATCCCGTTCAGAACCGCTTCGTCCCCCGGGCTCGACAACCCTTTCGCGATGAGGCCCGCAATAACCTCCATCTCCGGCTCTTTCATGCCCCTCGTGGTGAGGGCCGGCGTCCCCAGCCGAAGGCCGCTGGTCACACGCGGCCCCTTCTTGTCGAAAGGAACCGCGTTCTTGTTGGCCGAGATGCCGGCCCGTCCGAGCGCCCTCTCCGCCTCGGCCCCGCTCATGCCGTCCGGACCCAGGTCCACCAGGAGCAGGTGGTTGTCCGTGCCGCCGCTGACCAGCCGGTACCCGCGGGTCATCAAAGCATCGGCCAGGGTCCGGGCGTTGACCACCACCTGGCGCTGGTATGCCTCGAAGGCCGGATCCAGGGCCTCCCGGAAGCAGACCGCCTTGGCGGCGATCACGTGCATCAGGGGACCGCCCTGTGTTCCCGGAAACACGCCCTTGTCCAGCCGGCGGGCGTGCTCCTCCCCGCTCAGGATGAGCCCCCCGCGCGGACCCCGCAAGGTCTTGTGGGTGGTGGAGGTGACCACGTCGGCCCATCCCACGGGGGAGGGATGGAGGTCTGCGGCCACGAGCCCGGCGATGTGGGCCATGTCCGCAAGAAGCAGTGCACCGGCTTCGCGGGCGATCTCGTGAAATCTCCGAAAATCGATGATCCGGGGGTAGGCGCTGGCTCCGGCGATGATCATGCGCGGCCTGTGCTTCAGGGCCAGGGACTGGACCTGCTCGTAGTCGATGAGGTGGGTGTCCGGGTCCACGCCGTAGGCCACGGCCCGGTACACCTGTCCGGAAAAGCTGACCGGGCTGCCGTGGGTCAAGTGCCCTCCGTGGGCGAGGTCCATGCCCAGGATCGTGTCGCCGGGCCGGAGAAAGGCGAGGTAGGCCGCCATGTTCGCCTGGGAACCGGAGTGGGGCTGGACATTGGCGTAGGGGGAGCGGAACAGGCTCCTGGCCCGGTCCAGCGCGAGCGTCTCGATCCGGTCCACGTGCTCGCAGCCTCCGTAGTATCTCGCCGCGGGGTATCCCTCCGCGTACTTGTTCGTGAGAACGGAGGCCTGGGCCTCCATCACGGCCCGGGAGGCGTAGTTTTCCGAGGCGATCATCACGAGGTTTCGCCTCTCGCGCCGAAGCTCCTCATCGATCGCCCCGAGCAGCTCTCTGTCCTCGGTTTCCAGCGTCATGTCGGCTCCATTCCAGGCCGGAGCTCCGGCGATTCGTCTTCGGGTTCGATCTGATCCACGCGCCTCTGGTGGCGTCCCCCTTCGAACGCCGTGTCGAGGAACGTGTCCACGATCTCCAGGGCGACATCCACCCCGGTGACCCTGCCCCCGAGCGCCAGGACGTTCGCATCGTTGTGACGCCGGCACATCCGGGCCGAGAAAAGGTTGTGACAGAGTGCGGCCCGCACGCCCCGGTGCCGGTTGGCCGCGATGGACATACCCAGGCCCGACCCGCAGACCAGGATGCCGAAGGGATACTTCCCCGCCGAGACCGCTCCCGCCACCTGATGCGCGATCAGCGGATAGTCGCAGGATTCGGTGCTGTGCACCCCGAGGTCGACGACCCGGTGGAGGCCCGAGCGGTCGAGGTGGTCCCTGCAGATCTCCTTCAGGTCGAAGCCGGCATGATCGCATCCAATCACGAGGTCCACAGCGTTTCTCCTTTCGGGCCGGGCCGGGTCCGGCGTTCTCGAGCGGAAGGGGCGGGCATGGGACCGGGCGGACACCGGAACCTGCGAGCCGGTCCCATCGGGAAAACCGGGGCCGGCTGAGGAAAGGGCTGCAGCCCCTGCCCGGCCGACACGGGGATCGCCTCCCCGGGGCCCCCCTTACGCCTCGTAGGCCTGGAGCAGGAGCGTCCCGTTGGTTCCGCCGAAGCCGAAAGAGTTGGACAGCGCGCTTCCGACCTTCGCATGCCTTGCCGTGTTGGGTACGTAGTCCAGGTCGCAGTCCGGATCGGGGGTCTCGTAGTTGATCGTGGGGGGGATGACGCCGTTCTTGATGGTCAGAACGGTGTAGATCGCCTCCACCCCGCCCGCCCCTCCCAGCAGGTGTCCGGTCATGGACTTGGTGGAGCTGACGGGGAGGCGGTAGGCGTGATCCCCGAACACCGCCTTGATGGCCCTGGTCTCGGAGTCGTCGTTCAGCTTGGTGGACGTTCCGTGGGCATTGATGTAGTCGATCTGCTCGGGCCGCAGGCCGGCGTCCCGGAGGGCCATCTTCATGCAGTTGATCGCCCCGACGCCCTCGGGGTCCGGTGCGCTCACGTGGTACGCGTCGCCCGAAAGACCGTAACCGGTCACCTCTGCGTAGATCCTCGCCCCCCGCGCCAGAGCCGAGTCCAGGCTTTCCAGGAGGAGAATCCCCGCGCCCTCCCCCATGATGAACCCGTCCCGGTCCAGGTCGAACGGGCGGCTCGCACGCTCGGGCTCGTCGTTTCGGACGGAAAGCGCCTTCATGGAGCAGAACCCCCCCAGGGCCAGGGGGGTCACCACCGCCTCGGAGCCTCCGGTGATCATGGCGTCGGCGATTCCTTCGCGAATCAGACGGAACGACTCCCCCACGGCGTGGGTGCTGGCCGCACAGGCGGTTTCGATGGACAGGTTCGGGCCTCTCACCCCGTACTCGATGGCGATCTGCCCGGGGGCCATGTTCGCGATGATGCCGGGGATGAAGAACGGGCTGATCCGCTTGGGGCCCTTTTCGAGGAGCACCTGATGGTAGCGCTCCAGCATGGACAGCCCCCCCAGCCCCGATCCGGTCAGACACCCGACCCGGTGGGCGTTCTCCTTCGTGATCGAGAAGCCGGAGTCCTCCATGGCCATGCGCGCCGAGGCCACGGCGTAGTGCACGAAGATGTCGAACCGCCGAACCTGCTGCTTGTCCATGTAGTCTTCGGAACGGAAATCCGGGACCTCTCCGGCGATCTGGCACGGAAACGGGGAGGGGTCGAACTTTTCGATGCGCCGGATCCCGCCCCGGCCTGCACAGACCGCTTCCCAGTTCTTCTCCACCCCGGTACCCAAAGGCGTCACCATCCCGAGGCCCGTCACGACGACACGCCTTCTCATGTCAAGCAGCTCCTTCCGTCGACCCGCCTCGGCGGGATTTGCCTGGAATTTCCCGCGTCGATCTCCTTTGCCTCCGCCTGCTAGCCCTTGGCCTTCTTGATGTAGTCGATGACGTCCTGGACCGTTGCGATCTTCTCTGCATCCTCGTCAGGAATGGAGAGGTCGAACTCTTCCTCCATGGCCATGATCAGCTCCACCTGATCGAGAGAGTCCGCGCCCAGATCGTCCACGAAGGAAGCCTCGGAGACCACGTCCTCCTCGGCCACGTTCAGCTGCTCGCAGATGATGCCCTTGACCTTCGCCTCGATATCCGCCATGAATCCCTTCCTCCTTGTGCCCTTTTTCCCATCGTTTGACGGGTTCGCCAAAACCTGCTCACCCGCCGCGGGAAACGCCATAACCTATTGATATTTCGAGGGCAGATCTCCAGGTTTAGGGCTTTTTACGATTCCCTCATCATTTGAGTAAGCCCCGCGTCCGCCGTCGATCGGCCTCTCGGCTCACATGAACATTCCGCCGTTCACGTGAATCGTCTGGCCCGTAACGTAGGAGGCCGCGTCCGAACAGAGCCAGTACACCGCTTCGGCGACGTCGTCCGGTTCCCCGATCCTCCCCAGGGGAATCTGCTGCATGAAAGCGTCCTTGACCTTCTGTGGAAGCCCGTCGGTCATCTCCGTGGCCACGAATCCCGGAGCCACTGCGTTCACCGTGATCCCGCGCGGCGCAACCTCGCGGGCCACGGACTTGGTGAAACCGAGGATACCGGCCTTGGACGCCGCGTAGTTCGCCTGTCCTGCATTCCCGATCTGCCCCACGACGGACGAGATGCTGACGATTCTCCCCCGCCTCTGCTTCATCATGGGCTGGATGACGGCGCGCGTGCAGTTGAAGACGCTCTTGAGATTCACCGAAAGCACGGCGTCCCAGTCCTCCTCCGACATCCGCATGAGTAGCGTGTCCCGGGTGATCCCCGCGTTGTTCACCAGGACGTCGACGCGGCCGTAACGATCCATCACATCCTTGAAAAGCAGCTCTACGTCGTCCTTCGAGGATACATCGACCCGTCGCCCTTCGGCCTCCGCTCCCAGCTCGGCCGCCAGGCCTGCGGTCTCCTCGGCCGCAACATCGTCCGCATCGTAGTGCACGAGGACGAGCCTTGCGTTCCCGCGGGCGAGCTTCAAGGCCACCGCCCTTCCGATCCCCTTGGATCCTCCCGTGATCACCGCAACGCGTTCGGCCTTTTCCATCCGTCCTGTCTCCCGATCGTCCCGGCAAGCAGTCCGGCCCTCAGTGCCCCACGGCCTCGGGACATTCGGCCGGCCTCCGTTCGAACTCCGCCATGCGAAACGCCAGCTTGTCCTGGAAACCGTCCCTCACATACTCGGCCGCTCGCTTCACCCCGTTCTTGACGGCCCGGGAGGACGCGCTTCCGTGACAGACGATACCGACCCCGCCGATGCCCAGGATGGGCGCACCCCCATAGGCTTCGTGATCCAGTGTCTTGAAGAGACCTCGGAGCTCGGCCCCGCCCATCCGAAAGGCCGGGTCCCCGTGAAAGAAACGCGTCATCTCGTGCTCGACCGTCTCGGCCATGATTCCGAACACGCCTTCCGCCACCTTGAGCGCCACGTTTCCCACGAAGCCGTCGCAGACGATGATCTGGACGTTCCCGGAAAAGAGGTCGCGGCCTTCCACGTTTCCCACGAAGTTGAGCGGGCTCCGTTCGAGCAGGGCGTGCGCCTTTCTCACCTGCTCGTTGCCTTTCTCGCCCTCCTCTCCGATGCTCAAGAGCCCCACCCCCGGGTTCTCCATGCCGAGGCATGCCGTGGCAAAGGCCTGGGCCATCACGCCGAACTGGACCAGGTGCGCGGGCCGGCAGTCCACGTTGGCGCCTACGTCGATGAGGACCACCTCCCCGGCTCGGCCGGGAAAGATGCTTGCAAGGGCCGGGCGATCCACCCCCCCGACCTTGCCCAGGGCCAGCAGGCCCGCGGCGAAGGTCGCCCCCGAGTTCCCGGCGCTCACGACCGCGTCGGCCCTTCCTTCCTTGACCAGGTCGAAGGCCACGCGGACCGAGGCGTTGGGTTTGCGGCGGACCGCCTTCAATGGGGACTCGTCCATGCGCACGACCTGGTCGCAGTGAACGATCTCATACGGCGCGTCTTGGCCACAGTCTTTGAGGGCCGTCCGAATGGCGCCTTCGTCCCCCACAAGGGTTACCGATGTGCCGGTTTCGCCGGCGGCCACCAAAGCGCCCTGCACCACCACGTCAGGAGCGTGATCGCCGCCCATGGCGTCCACCGCGATGTTCATCTCAGGACTCTTCGACCTGGACGATCGTTTTTCCCTTGTAGACTCCGCAGTGGGGACAGGCCCGGTGCGGCATGACGGGTTCGTGGCACTGCGGGCACTCGGTTACGCCCGGCAGCTCGGCGTGATGATGCGAGCGCCTCGTGTCCCTTTTCGACTTGGATTTCCTTCTCTTGGGTACAGCCATGGTTCGTCCTGTTCTCCTTTACCGTGTTTAGCGTGAAAACGCCCCTCGCCGGGCCGGGCGTGGGGCGGCATTTCATATGCCGCCGCAAGGGTTGACGGATTCGCAAAAACCGCTCATCCGCCGCTGGAAACGCCATGACCCGTTGAAGCTCTCAGGGCGGATCTCGAGTTCCGGGCTTTCTTACAACTCCCTCAACTTTCGAAAGGCCGGGTGGCCCCGGTCGGAGGCGCAATCACACGCTCCCTCGTTCAGGTCGGCCCCGCACCCGGCGCACAGCCCCTTGCAGCCCTCTTTGCACAGATTCTTCATGGGCTGATCCAGGAGCAGCTGCTCGCGCACGAGCTCCGGGACGTCGATCTCCTCACCGGGCGTGAACTCCACCTCGAGATCCTCGTCCCCGAGCTCGACCTCGGCCTCCGCGCCCAACTCCCTCGGCAGCATCAGGAAGGCGCGAAACCGGGAGTCCGCCTCCCGCTCGAACGGCTTCAGGCAGCGATCGCATCGAACCCGGATCCGTCCCTGGACTCGCCCGTCCAGCAGGATCTTGCGGTCCGCACGCTGGATGTCGGCCTCGAGCTCCATGGGACCGACCGGAGTGACGGGGTCCTCCTCTTCCTCGACGAGCCGCCAGTCCTCGAGCTCGACGCGGTATCGATGATGCTCACCCGTTTCGGGGATGGTTCTCAGGTCGATCCGCTTCATGAGTACGCCCACCAAAGTGCAACGAATTCAAGCCCTTCCAAGCATAAAGTAAATGAACAACTATATAGCACGCGGTCTGTTTGTCAAGGAAATTTAATGCCATGGCAGAAACCCGGAGCCGACCGAATGGTGATGGAGTCGAAAATAGCCCCAAGGCGGGCTGACGCCCGCAACCCGGCAGAGGAACCGCCGGCTCTGGGGGCCGGGCCGTGGCTCCGGTCCGGCGCCGGCCGCAGTCGGGCCCGCATCTTGCGTTACAACGACCAGTACTCTCAACTGCCTGATTTTTCTTTTTTCTTGACAGAAAGCCCCTCGCGGTCCATCATCGGGACCGGTCTTGCCTGCGAGGAGTCGAGTCTCGGAGCGTTGATTCATGTGGAGATACCGGGAAAGGTTAAGCTATACGGAAAAACTGAGAAGATCGTTGTACGAGGTGCTTCGTGACGCCCTCGAGGCGAGGCTCATGAAGATCTCGCTGATCGACTCCTTCTACAAGCACGTCCGGAACGGCGTGGAGTACCGGTTCCCGGACAAGAGCGAGCTCAAGCCCAAATCCAAGCGCATGGAGCAGGAATCCGAGCTGTTCAACACCTTCATCGTGCTGTACTGTGAAGGCACCCTCCCTTCCGAGCTCAAAAACCATATCCGGTTCTTTCCCGAGAACCGGGTCGTCAAGAAAAACCTGGAGCATCTGGCCACCTTCCGGACCCAGAAGAAGTTCCACCTGAACCTCCGTCACTTCGAAAAACCGGCCTTCTTCGACTTCACGGAGCGGCTCCTCGACGTGGACTACGCCCTCCTGGTCCAGCAGGACCCCACCGTTCGGAAAAAAAATCGCTACGCACTGACCCATTTCCACGTGAAGATCGACTGGCCCATCGCAGACGCCGCGGAGGATCTGGCGCGGTGGCTCCGCTACATCCAAACCAACCTCTACGAGAGCGGCGACCACACGGCCCATATCCTCCAGAACAAGCTCTTCGAGTACTACGGCACGCACCACAGCGTGGGCGGGCGCCGTACGGCCGCTCTGATCGCGGCCCAGCTCCTTCGAAAGACGGACTTTCTCAGCACCGTGTACGTCTCCAGCTCCGAGAGCCGATCCATGACCAAGTACTCCGAGCGGGGGGTGTCGAGATTCTTCCTGATCCGTCTCACCGGGAAAGAGATACAGGCCCTCGCGAAGAAGGAGGGGATGGATCCCGACGCCTTCACGGCCACCTATCTCTACACGGCGGACGGCGCCTGCGTGGGCATCTCCGAGGCGGTTTACGACTACACCGTCCACTCCCGCCCTCCCGATGACGGCAAGCTCAGGAAGCTCAGGCCGGCCTACAACTGGCTGAAGCTCGCGGACGAGTTTCTCCACCCCAGGCCCGACTCCCCGAACGCCGGGCCGATCAACTACAACTGGGTGTACGCCAGCGAGTAGTCGTTTCCTCGGACGCTCTCACCGGAGCGACCAGAGGTCCCGCCCGCGGTCCCACGCAATCCGGTAGACTTCCCCGTCCTCGGCCTCGACTCGAAACTCGTCGAGATCCGGCGTGCGGCGCCTCTCGAGGACTCGACGAACCCGCACCCGTTTTCCGCCCACCCGGAAGGCCGTGGGACGTTCTGTTCTCTTCCACAGCAACAGTCTACTCCTTTGAAGCGGCCGCGCAACCCCGCTCTTTCCCGCCCCTGCCGCGGGGCTTTCTCCCGGGTCCCCTCCCGACTCGTCACGATTCTGACGATGCGGGGCCACGGGACATTCGGGTTTGCCGCGGAACCTCGTCGCCGGGGCCGGGCGCGGTCCCTTCCTTCCCCCGCAGCCACCAGAGCCCGCCCCCAACGCGCGGCCGAAGGTGGCATATTTCTTGCTCTCCATCTTTCGAGGGAACGGACGTCATGCGCCCCGGCCGGGCATCGTCCGGGGATCATTTTTCTGGAACGACGGACCGCACGGGAGCCCCATGAGCACGCCGTACGACGAAAACACGATCAAGGAGTTCGTCGCGGAAAACCGGGACCACCTCGAAGAGATCGAACCCGACCTCCTCGCCATGGAGCAGGGAGGAAAAGACGTCGATCCCGAGACCGTCAACCGGGTGTTCCGCGCCATTCACAGCATCAAGGGTTCCTCGGGCTTCTTTCGGTTCGCCGCGATCAAGGAGCTCAGCCACGTCATGGAAAGCGTGCTCATGCGCTTTCGCGAGGGGAGCCTTTCCCCGGACTCCTCGGGGATCGACGCCCTCCTCGGCGGGGTGGACAAGCTGCGCATCATGTTCGCCGATGTCGAGAAGAGCGACTTGGTGGCCTACCGGGATGAGCTCCACCGGCTCAACGTCATTCTGGGGCCCCCCGATCCCGAGCCGTCCGAGGCGGCCGCCGGCGAGGAGGGCGCGGCGTCCGACAGCCCTGCGAGAACGGACGCCGCTCTCGACGGCGCACTGGGGCGAGCCGTCCGCGATTCCCTCGCGGAAGGCTTCTATGTCTACGCCATCCAGCAACTCGGTGACGACAAGCCCGAAAGCCTGTCCGCCCTGGAGGACCGAATGGCCGAGTACGGCGAATGCCTCGGCCTGAGCGGCACCGATCCGGAGACCGGCCGGCCCTGCTTCCTGTTCTCCACCGTCATGGAAACCGATCTCCTCTGCGAAGCCCTGGGCGTGCGCGAAGATCGGGTCACGCCGCTCGAGCTCGCCCCCTCGGACACCGCCGGGGAAGAGGCCGACTTCGCTCCGCCGGGGGCCGATGCGGCGGTCCCCGGGTCCGCCGCACCGGAAGCTCCGCCCGAACCATCCCCTCCCCCGGCGCCCAACGGCGCCGACAAAGGGCACTACGAAACGATCCGGGTCCCCGTCGAGGTCATCGACAAGCTGATGAACCTGGCCGGGGAGCTGGTCCTGGGGCGAAATCAGCTGCGCATGGAGCTGAACGAGGCCGTGCGCACCAACCCGAGGCTCGGCCCCCTGATCCAGAACGTGGACGTGGTGACGAGCGAGGTACAGGAGCGGATCGTCAAGATGCGCATGCAGCCGATGGGGAACCTGTTCAACAAATTCAGCCGCCTCGTCCGCGATGCATCCAGGAGGCTTCTGAAGGAGGTGGACGTCGTCTTCGAGGGAAGGGAGGTCGAGCTGGACAAGACCATCCTGGAGGGATTGTCGGACCCCATCATCCACCTGCTCCGGAACGGGCTGGACCATGGAATCGAACCCCCCGAGACCCGGGAGGCCGCCGGGAAACCGCGAAAGGGATCCCTTCTCCTTCGCGCGTTTCACGAGGGAGGCCAGGTGAACATCACCGTCCGGGACGACGGCCGCGGCATCGACGCGGGCAAGGTGGCCGAAAAGGCGATCGCCCAGGGACGCCTCACGCCCGAGGAGGCGGCGGGGATGAGCAGGAAGGAGAAGATCAACCTGGTCTTCACACCGGGCTTCTCGACCGCGGAAGCCGTTTCGGAGATCTCCGGACGCGGGGTCGGCATGGACGTGGTGAAGACGAACATCGAGAAGCTCGGCGGACACATCGAGATCAGCAGCGAGGAGGGGAAAGGCTCGTCCGTACAGATCAGGCTCCCCTTGACCCTGGCCATCATCCCATCCCTCATCGTCGGGGCGCAGGGGCATCGCTTCGCCGTCCCCCAGGCCAATGTCAAGGAGCTCGTTTGCGTTCGGGCCGGAGAGATCGCCCAGGATATCGAGGAGGTGGCCGGTGCGGAAGTGCTGCGCATCCGCGAGAGCCTTCTGCCCGTCGTCCGCCTGGCGGACGTCCTCGATCTTGCGCGCTCTTTCACCCACCCCTTCACGGGGGACGTCATGCCGGACCGGCGGCGGCGCCTGCGCGACCGGAGGAGCCTGCCCGGGGACGGGACCGTCGCTTCCCCCGCAGGGGAGGCGGAGAAGCGCAACGAAAAGGCGGACCGACGCCGGAGCTGGCACAGCGACCTGTACGTCGTGGTGCTCAAGCTCGGCGGGAATCGCTTCGGCCTGTGCGTCGACGAGCTCTTCGACACCGAGGAGATCGTGGTCAAGCCCCTGTCCGATCACCTCAAGAACGTCAAGTGCTTCGCCGGGGCCACCATCATGGGGGACGGCAGGGTGGCCATGATCCTGGACGCTGCGGGAATCGCCGACCAGCAACAACTGCGGTTCAACGAGGTCGGCGCGGAGGAACGAAGACGCAGGGAAAACGCCCGGCGGGAAACCGATGGCGAGCGCCGGCGCTCCGTTCTCCTGTTCAACGGCGAGCTGGAAGAATCCTTCGCCCTTCCCCTGGAGCAGATCTCCCGCCTGGAGAAGGTGACCCCGGAGGCCATCCACCACGTGGGGGAGCAGGAGTTCATGGACTATCACGGGGAAGGTCTCCCGCTGATTCGGCTGGAGCAGGTTCTCCCGGTCTCCCCCCTCAACGGGGAGCTGGAAGAGCTGTATGTCATCGTCCCGAAATCGGCCGGGCACCCCGCCGGCATCCTGGCCTCCCGCATCCTGGACACCATGGAAACGGTTCTGCCCGCACCCGATCACCACCCCCCCGCCCAGGGCCTCCTGGGCAGCTCCTTCCTTGACGGGCGGATGACGCTCTTTCTGGATGCGGAGGGCCTCCTGTCCCTCTTCGAAGAGCGCGGGGAACCGCCGAACGAGGCGTCCGTGCAGGGGGGATCGCCGTGACCTCCAGGCAGTTCGTGACATTCCGAATCGACGAGCACCTCGTGGGGATCGACATCCTGAAGGTGCGTGAGATCAACCGCTCGCTGGAAATCACGCCGGTCCAGCACGCACCCGCCTATGTCCGGGGGCTCGTGAACCTTCGCGGGCAGACCGTCACGGTCTTCGATCTCGGGGTCCGGCTCGGTCTCTCGCCCAGGTCCGTCACCGAAAGCAGCCACAACGTGATCCTCAAACCGGAGGAGGTCGGTCTCCTGGTGGACAGGATCGGAGACGTGGAGGAGGCCGAAGAGACGGCCGTCGAGCCCCCCCCGGCCAACCTCAACGGCATCGGCGCGGCGTTCATCGAATGCGTGGTCCGGTTGAAGGACGAGCTGGTCCTGGTCCTTTCCCCGGAAAAAATCCTGGAAACGACGGCGGACAAGGGGGAGTTCCCATGAACGGCAAGGTCTTCGAGAACATGAAGCTCAGGAACAAGATCATGATCGTGGTCGTGACCGCCGTGATCCTTTCGACAGCCGTGGTGGGAGGGCTCACGCTCCACGGAGCCCTCCGGAGGGGGGCGGCCGACATCGAGGCCACGGAGACGGCCGGGATGTCCCGGCTCCGGACCCAGATGCAGGACATGGTGAACGCCTCCTACCAGACCATGGAAAAGACATACAACCGGTCGGTGGCGGCGGAAGCCGTCAAGGAGCGCTACGGGCCCACCCTCCGCTCCCTCGTGGACATCCCCTTCGCCACGCTTCGGAGGGAGCAGGACGGCCTCCAGCTTGCGGACGACATGCGCGAAACGGTCCGGAACGCACTGATCGAGGCGGCCCAGCTCCGGGCCGCGGAATCGATCCGGTCCATGCGTTTCGGCTCGCTGAGCTACTTCTGGATCACCGACGCCTCCCGGACCATGATCATGCATCCCGTGCTTCCGGAGCTGGAAGGGCGAGACATGTCCAACTTCTCCCACAACGGCCGGCGGGTCACGACCGAAGGCGCGAGCGTAGGCCTCTTCGAGGAGATCACCCGCATCGCCCTGGACCGGCCCGATTCAGGGGGGTTCGTGATCTACGATTGGCCCGAGCCCGGGAGCACGGGGCGCTGGGCGCGCAAGCTCTCCTTCGTCAAGCTGTTCGAGCCGTGGGGATGGATCCTCGGCGTGGGCATGTTCGTGGACCGGGTGGAGGAGGACGCCCGGGCGCAGGTCCGGGATTTCGTGCGTGGGATACAGTACGGCCGGGACAACCGTCTCTTTCTCCTGGACGAGGAGGGAACCCCTCTCCTGCATGCATCCGGCGGCGGCGCCGCCGGGGGCCGGGTTCTCCCCGAGGAGATGCTGAGGCAGGTCGCGGAGAAGGGCCGTACGTTCATGACCTATGAAAATGCGACCGATGGGCAGGGAAACGGGGTGCAAAAGGCCGCCTATGCCCGCCTCTTCGAACCGTGGAGCTGGATCATCGGCACGTCGGCGGAGCTGGGCGGTCTGCACGCCCGAATCGCCGAAGAGCAGCGGGATCTTCGGGCCACGCTACGTCGTCAAATATTTGTCGTTATCGCCTCTTCCGTCGGTATCGTGGCGCTTGTCCTGGCGCTGGCCCTGTTCATGACGTCCCGTTTTGTCGAACGCCCCCTGCACGAGACGGTGCACGGGCTCCAGAAGATCGCCCGGGGGGACCTCACCCGGAGGCTGCCCGAGGGGGGCGCGGACGAGATCGGCGATCTGGCCAGAGGCTTCAACGGGGCCGCGGAACGGCTCCAGGGAATCTTTCGAGGACTCACCCAGACGAGCGACACCATCTCCGGCGCCTCAGACGCCCTCAACGGATCCTCGGAGGACCTCGCCCTGCAAGCCTCGCAAATGGGCGTCGCGTTCGGCAAGGTGGCCGAAGCCACCCGGAGGACGGATGCGAGCATCAAGAGCATGGCCGCTGCGGCCGAGGAGGTCAGCACCCGGATCGACGCCGTTTCCTCCTCGTCGAAGGAGGTATCGGAGCACATGTCGGAAGGGGCCGGGGTCACCGCGGACGTGTCGTCCAACCTGAACACCGCGGCGGAGGACGTCGAGCAGATGGCCGATTCGGTGAACAGCATCGCCACCGCCATCGAGGAGATGTACGCCTCCATGAACGAGGTCGCCAAGAGCTCCTCCAGGGGGGCCGGCGTGTCGAGCGAAGCGTCATCGAAGGCCACCCGGACCTCAGAGCTGGTGAACAACCTGGGCGTGGCGGCCAGCGAGATCGGCGAGGTCGTCGACCTCATCAACGGCATCGCGTCCCAGACCAACCTGCTCGCCCTCAACGCCACCATCGAGGCCGCCGGCGCAGGAGAGGCGGGAAAAGGGTTCGCCGTCGTGGCGAACGAGGTGAAGGAGCTGGCCAGGCAGACCGCCAAGGCCACGGAAGAGATCCGCGAGAAGGTCAAGTCGATGCAGTCCAACACCGAGGCCTCCATCGAAGCCATCGGGGTGATCGTCGAGGTCATCCTGGAGATCAACGACATCATGGCGACCATCGCCTCGGCCGTGGAGGAGCAGACGGCGACGACGAACGAGATCTCGAAGAACATCTCGGAGACGGCGACCCGTTCCACCTCGGTGTCGGGAAACGTCCACCGGGCGGCCCTTCAGGCCACGAAAACCTCGGAGACCATGGGAGAGGCCGTCGTCCTGGAGCTCGAGGTATCGCGGAGCATCGAGGAGGTGAGCCGCGCCGCCGCGGCCATCGCGCGGGACGCGGCGGAGGCCTCCCTCGGAACGGACGAGGTGAACAGCAACATCACCCGCCTCAACGAGGCGGTCACGGTGACCTCCCATGGATCCGGGGAGGCCAAGACCCAGGCGGACAATCTCTCGAAGCTCGCCGGTGAGCTGCAGGCCGCGGTGAGGGAGTTCAAGGTGTGAGCGCCGTGAGAGCGCGAAGTGATTTTTTCTCCCCATTCATACCGTATCGGAGGATTTGTTCTTGATTTCATACGTCAGAAAGCGCCTCTGGATGAAGCTCATGAGCGCCCTTTCCATCGTTCTGGTCCTGGTGATCGGGACGATCCTGTTCCTGAGCATCCGGCACCAGAACGCGCTGATCCGAAACCAGATGCGCGTCGAGTTCCAGCGGCTGTCCGAATCGATCGAAGGGGGCATGGAGGACGCCCTGGCCATGGGGAACAACGACGTGGTGCGACAGCAGTTCCGCCGCCTCAGCGAGAAGCTGCCGGGAGTGGACGCCCACGTGGTCAACCATGCCGGGAAGGTCTCCTTCTCCACCGATCCGGAGACCCTCGGGAGAGGCATGGACGGATTGATCCGCAGCGTGGCCGCCCGCGAGGCTCTTCAAGGCGCACTCCGAACCGGTCGCAGCTCCGGGGACCCCTTCCGGGAGGTCGACGAAGGCCCCCATCTGGTCTCCTTTCGACCGATTCGAAACGAGAAGCGATGCTTCCACTGCCACGGTGAGTCGAGAGAGATCCTGGGCGGCCTTCTCCTCAAGGCCTCCACCGCCGAGGCGGCCGATGCCGTTCGCGGCGCGAGAAACACCAGCATCGTGCTCGGCGCGCTGGGCCTCGGGATCCTCATTCTCGTGACCTTTTTCATCACCAGGAGGGTCATCGAGCGGCCCATTCGCAACACGGTGGCCATGCTCCAGGACATCGCCGAGGGCGATGGGGACCTGACCAGACGCCTGCAGGTCGTCTCGGGCGACGAGATGGGGGAGCTGGCGGCCTCGTTCAACACCTTCATGGACAAGCTCCAGGGCATGGTCCGGCAGATCGTCCGAAACATCGGGCAGCTCAACGGATCCTCCGAGGAGCTGTCGTCCATCTCGGAGGAGATGAACGCCAAGGCGGGGGAGATGAGCCAGGAGTCCCGGAGCGCGGCGGACGCGGCCGAGCAGACGGGGAAAAGAATCAAGAGCATGGCGGCTTCCGCCGACGAGGTGAGCGTCCAGGTCGCGACCGTGGCCTCCTCCTCGAACCAGGTCTCCTCGAGCATGAGGGAGATGGGCGAGGGCACGAACCACGTTTCCAACAACCTGGCCACCGTAGCCGCTGCGGCGGAGCAGATGTCCTCCTCCGTGAACTCCGTGGCCGCCGCCATCGAGGAGATGTACGCCTCCCTCAACGAGGTGGCCAAGAACTCCAGCCGGGGCGCTTCCGTGACCCAAAACGCGTCCGACAGCGCCGATCGAACCTCGTCCATCGTCAACGGGCTCGGCAGCGCCGCTCAGGAGATCGAAGACGTTGTGGACCTGATCCGGGGGATCGCCGCACAGACCAACCTGCTCGCCCTCAACGCCACCATCGAGGCGGCGGGGGCCGGGGAGGCGGGAAAAGGTTTCGCCGTGGTGGCCAACGAGGTCAAGGAGCTCGCACGACAGACCGCGAAGGCCACCGAAGACATTCGGGGCAAGGTGGAGGGGATCCAGACGAACACGAAGTCGGCCGTGGAGGCGATCGAATCCATCGTCAAGGTGATCACGGAAATCAACGCCATCATGGGGACCATCGCCTCCGCCGTGGAGGAGCAGACCGCCACCACGAACGAAATCTCCAAGAGCCTTTCCGAATCGGCCTCGGCGGCCACCTCCGTGTCGGAGAACGTCCACGTGGCCGCCGAGCACGCCTCGGCCACGTCCAAACACGTCCAGATGGTGATCGACTCCGAGCTCGAGGTCACCAGGAGCCTGGAGGAGCTCTCCGGCAGCGCCCAATCCATCGCCGGGGACGCCGGAGAAGCGGCGGCCTCGACGGACACCGTCACCCGAAGCGTCGCGGGGGTGAACACCGCCTCCTCGTTTACGGCCGAACGGTCGGGAAAGGTGCACGCCTCCTCGGACCGCCTCGCCGAGCTGGCCAAGGAGCTGGACGCCATGGTCAAGCAGTTCATCGTCTGACGGCATCGCGAGCTCCGGCTCAGCCGCCGCCGGCGATGTTGTAACCCATGAGAAGGGCAGGAGAGATCGTTCGCCCGCGGGCATTTTGCAGCGGCATCCTGTCTGACGGAACCCGATACGGGCGGGGGCCCCTGCCTCCGGCCTGGAAGGAAGGAAGCATCATGAACATCCTGATTGTCGACGATCAATCCACCATGCGCGCCCTCCTCCGGGGCATGCTCGGAAAAATGGGCTTCGGTTCCCTGGACGAGGCCGAGGACGGGGACGTCGCCCTGAACAAGATGAAACAGAAAGCTTACGACCTGGTGATATCCGACGTGCACATGCCCAAGATGAACGGCCTGGAGTTCTTGAAGCAGGCCAGAAGCATCGAGGCCTTGAGCCGCGTTCCGTTCCTGATGGTGACGACGGAAAGCAGCAAGAGCGCCGTGCTGGAGGCCATCAAGCTCAAGGTGAACGGGTACGTCGTCAAGCCCTTCACATCGGAAACCCTCCAGGAAAAGCTGTCCAGGATGGGGGTATCCCCGCCCCGGGACCCGGGCGGGGAGCCGGAGGGGGAGTAACAGCCCACCAAGAGGAGCCAGCATGCAGCCGGAGAAACAGTTCGTCCAGCACCTGAGGAGCCGGTTTCTTGATGCGGTGAACAATCACCTGATGCAGATCCAGATGCCCGACCTCGGCGACTACTACGAGACCAAGGAGTCCCTGATCGAGATGCTTTCCGATGAGGCCCGGTATCTCCAGGAGAAACGGGACGTCATTCTCTCGGAGATCAACGCCTATCTTTCAGGGGCATGACCATCAATCAGGCCGCTCACGGGCCGGGACGACGATCGTGACGGAACACCTCAGCATCCTGATCGTGGACGACAATCTCACCTATCGAAAGTTCCTGGCGCGTGTGATTCAGGACATCGAGGGAGTGGAGGTCGTCTCCCCCGCGTCCACGGGCCCCATCGCCCTGAAGCGCATGCAGCGCAGCCCGGTGGACCTGGTCCTCCTGGACCTGCAAATGCCGGAGATGAGCGGCCTGGAAACCCTCCACCGCATCCGCAAGGACCACCCGGACGTCGGGGTGATCATCATCAGCGGGGAGTTCGCCCCGGATGCGGACGTGGTGGTCAAGGCCCTGGAGCAGGGGGCCCTCGACTTCCTTCCCAAGGCCCCCGTGGAGGCGGGCAACACCGTGCTGGCCCTCCGGAAGCATCTGGTGGCGCTGTTCCACCAGTTTCAGGGAAGGAGGAATCTGAACCGGGCCAAACAGATCTCTTCCCGGGGGACGGGCCGGCCGCTGCCGCCCGACGCTTTCCACGCGGGCGTGGAGCCACTGGTCGGGCAGGCAAAGCGGGCCGGCAGGGCGGTTTCGCCTCCGTTTCTCCCGCCGTTCCCCTTCCGGGTCCAGCCCGGAAGAATCGACGTCGTGGTCATCGGCGCTTCGACCGGCGGGCCGAACGCGCTCAGCGAGGTCATCCCCAGGCTCCCGGGAAAACTGGGCGTTCCCATCCTCGTCGTCCAGCACATGCCGTCCTTTCTCACCTACTCCCTCGCCAAGAGCCTGAACCACAAATCGGCCCTCCAAGTCCACGAGGCCGTGGAGGGCGAACCCCTGAAGGCCGACACGGTGTACATGGCCCCGGGAGGAAGGCATCTTCAGGTGAAGCGGAGCGCCGCGGACCGGGGCGCGTCGAGCGGGTGCTTTCTCAGGCTGGGGGACGGCCCTCCCGAGAACAGCGTCCGGCCCTCCGCGGACGTCCTGTTCCGGAGCGTGGCCGAGGCTTTCGACGGCCACGTTCTCGCCGTGATCATGACCGGAATGGGGAACGACGGTATGAAGGGCGTGCAGGCCCTGAAGTCCGGCGGCTGCTACTGCATCACACAGACGGCCGACAGCTGTGTCGTCTACGGCATGCCGCGGGCCGTCGACGAGGCGGGTCTGTCGGATGAGCGCGTCGATCTCGGCGCCCTCGCGGAGCGGATCCAAGCGTTGATCAACGGATCGTCCGCAAGGAGAACCCTGTGACCCTATCCATCAGCCCAAACGAGTTTTCCCTGCTTCGGCGGTACATCGAGGAGCATTGCGGCATCCACCTGGGGGATGACAAGTCCTACCTGGTCGAGAACCGATTGTCGAACCTTGTCCTGGATTGCGGCTGCAGCAGCTTCAGCGGGTTCTACCACAAGCTCCGCTACTCTCCCCAGGCGCGGTTTCTCAAGGACGCCATCCTCGATGCCATCGCGACGAACGAGACGCTCTGGTTTCGTGACCGGCACCCGTTTCGGGCCCTCAAGGAGTCGGTTCTTCCCCGCCTCAAAGGAGAGATCGGGTCGGAACGGCGGAAGCGGATCGCCATCTGGTCGGCTGCCTGCTCCACGGGCCAGGAGCCCTACTCCATCGCGATGACCGTCCTGGATCTCTCCTGCGGGAACGGGGGTGAAAAGGAATGGGAGCGCAGGGTCCGCATCACGGCCTCCGACGTGTCCAATAAGTCCATCGCGGCGGCAAGGGCGGGGCGTTACTCCGAAGCGGCCATCCGCCGGGGTCTGCCTCCTGAGTATCTCCGCAGGTTTTTCCGCAAGGGCGACAACCATTGGGAGATCGACGACCGCGTGCGGGACATGATCTCCTTCACCCGGTACAACTTGAAGGCCGCCCCGCCGAGGACGTTTGGATCCTTTGACGTGGTCTTTCTTCGAAACGTGATCATCTACTTCTCGGACGAGTTCAAACGGGCCCTCTTCGAAAAGGTGGCCGGTCTCATGAGCCCCAGGGGGGTGCTGTTTCTCGGCACGGGCGAGACCATCAGCGGCTACACGGAAGCGTTCGAGGTCGTCGAGGAGGCCGGATGCCTCTGCTATCGGGTCCGGCCCTGAAGAGGCTTCCGTCCGGAAGGGGACTTCCAGCGCCTTCCTGAAGGAAACCCGGTCCCGGCGGAATCAAAACACCTTTTGAGAGGTATCTTTCCAATGGACAGCGAACGAAGAAGCAAAACCCGGGTGCAGTTCGAAACCCAAGTGGTCGTCCGAACGGACGACGCCGAGATCACGGCTCGAGCCGGTTCCAGGGACGTGAGCCTGCAAGGCCTTTACGTCGCCACGGACGAGCGCTTGCCGGAAGGGACCCCCTGCCGGGTGGAGATCCACCTGACCGGGGCCTCCGTCCGGCTCGCCATCCATGCGGAAGGACGCGTCGCCCGCAGCGACGCAAGGGGGCTGGGCATCGAGTTCGAGTCCTTCGACCCGGACAGCTACTTGCACCTCCGGAACCTTGTGATGTACAACAGCGAGGATCCCGAGGCCATTGAACGGGAAGAGCGGCTTCAATTCGCCGCGACCGAAGCATGATGGCGTCGCAAAAAGCCCGAGGTCTCTAGATCTGCCGAGCCCCGAGCGCCTCCCGCCGGCCCCACCCTCGAGGAGCCCCGCCAGGATCACCTTGTGATCGATCCGGTGCTGTGCTAGATTCGCCCCACCGGTGAGGAAAGCCCGAAAGCCCCACCCCGTTCCGGTTCTCCGGCGAAAACCCGCCCGGCGCGGCAGAACGGGTTTTCGCAAAGCCGCCGAGCGCATGTTGCGTCTCAATATATCCATCAGGAGCTTGCCTCATGTCATCCAAGCCCGTCGTGACCCGTTTTCCACCCAGCCCCACGGGGTACCTGCACATCGGGGGGGCCAGAACCGCACTGTTCAACTGGCTTTACGCCAGGCAGAACCGGGGGACATTCATCCTTCGGATCGAGGACACGGACACCCGGAGGTCCAGCGGGGAGGCCACCCGGGCCATTCTCGAGTCCATGGAGTGGCTCGGCCTGGACTGGGACCAGGGTCCCTTCTTCCAGAGCCGGAGAACCGGGCTTTACGAGGAGTTCATCCAGCGCCTCCTCGAGACGGGCGAGGCCTACCACTGCCACTGCAGCCCGGAGGATCTGGAGAGGAAGCGGGAGGAGGCCCGATCCCGCGGGGCCAAGCCCAAGTACGACGGCTCCTGCCGGGATCGGGGCTTGGGCCCGGCCCCGGGCTCCGTGGTCCGGCTGAGATCGCCCGAAACCGGCAGGACCGTGTTTCAGGACGCCGTCAAGGGGTCGATCGCGGTGGACAACGAGGAGCTGGACGACCTGATCTTGAAACGCTCCGACGGAAGCCCCACCTACCACCTGGCCGTGGTGGCGGACGACATCCTGCTGGGGGTGAACACCGTGATTCGCGGCGACGACCACGTGAACAACACGCCTCGCCAGATCATGATCTACCAGGCCCTGGGGGAGCCGCTTCCCCGGTACGCACATGTTCCCATGATCCTGGGCCCGGATCGGACGCGTCTCAGCAAGCGTCACGGCGCCACGTCCGTGCTGGCGTACCGGGAGATGGGATTCCTCCCCCAGGCCCTGCTGAACGCCCTGGCCCGCCTCGGCTGGTCTTACGGGGACCAGGAGAAGTTCTCCCGCGACGAGCTCATCGAGAAGTTCAGCCTGGACCGGGTGGGCAGGTCCGCCGGCGTCTTCAACGCGGAGAAGCTCCTGGACCTGAACGCCTGGTACATTCGCGAGACCGACGCCGGGGAGCTGGCCGGCCTGCTCCTGCCGTTCCTGGAGGATCGCGGCCTGGAAGGGCTCGATCGGGGCAAGGTGGCGAGGGCCGTGGACACCCTGAAGGCACGCAGCCGCACGCTCCAGGAGATGGCGGATGGGGCCGAGTTCTATTTCCGGAAAACCCTGTCCTACGAGGAAAAAGGGGACCGGAAGTTCCTCAAGCCGAACGTGCTCGAGCACCTGACGGAGCTCAGGGAGCGGCTTTCGGCCGGCTCCGATTTCAGCGAGGAGGGCCTGGAAGCGCTCTTCTCGAGCTACCTCGAGGAGAAGGGGATCAAGCTCGGGAAGATCGCCCAGCCTCTCCGGGTCGCCCTGACCGGGAAGACGGCCAGCCCCGGTCTCTTCGAGGTGATGGGCGTTCTGGGACGGGACGAGGTGGTGCGGAGAATCGACGCGGCCGTCAAGCACACCCAGGCGAAGGAAACCGGGGACGACTGACCCGTCATGCGCCCATGGACGTTTGACGGGTTCGCAAAAACCCGCTCACCCGCCGCTGGAAACGCCGTAAGCTATTGATATTTCGAGGGCAGATCTCAAGGCTTCGGGCTTTTTACGACGCCATCACGTTTCGTTTTTCACACCGGAGAACCCCATGTTGAACACGATCCGACAGCTGTTCAGCCCGGCGAAGGGCGGCTCGAAAACCGAGGACGCCGGTCCGGACGATGTCCGGGTGGCCGCGTGCGCCCTCCTCATCGAGGCCGCCACCGTCGACGGCGACTTTTCCCGGGACGAGCGCGAGGCCGTCCTCGCCGCGGTACGGGACGGCCTCGGCGTCCCGGAGGCGGAGACGAAAGCCATCCTCGACACGGCCCGCGAAGAGATCGAGGGAAGCATCGATCTCTGGCAGTTCACCCACCTCGTCAATCAGAACTCAACGATTGCGGAGAAGGAACGCATCCTGGAGCTGGTCTGGCAGGTCGTCCTGTCCGACCTCCGCATCGACAAGCACGAGGACTACCTGGCCCGCAAGCTCACGGAGCTGCTCCGGTTGGACCACCGGCAGATGATCGAGGCCAAGCTTCGCGCCCGGGAGCAGATGCAGCCTCGCCGACCCTGAGCCGGAACGGGAGGGCGGACGAGCGTTCCCGCAATCGGGCCCGATT
>CAYVVQ010000049.1:0-1307 GCA_964454455.1 uncultured Desulfobacterales bacterium
GAGATGCCCAGTCTTTTGACCCATGCATCCAGCTTCTCGAGGCAGGGAAAGGGGACGGTGATCGAAACTCGCCGTGCTGACATGGGCCACTCCTTGGTGTTTAGACGGTCTGGTTCATGGTCATTGTGGCAGGCCGTTTTGTCAAGCAGGGGTCCAGAGGGGTCCAGGTTCGGGGGCGCGTACGGAGAATGACCTCGCTCCAAATTTACCGTACAAAATTGGAGTCCCGCTCTCCGTAGTTCCTTCGAATCCACTCGCGGTAGTCCCCGGTCTGGATGCTTCGCACCCAGTCGGGGTGGGACAGGTACCAGCCCACGGTGCGCTCCATGCCCTCCTCGAAGGTGTGGACCGGGCGCCATTCCAGCTCCCGCTCGATCTTGGCGGAGTCGATGGCGTAGCGCAGGTCGTGCCCGGGGCGGTCCTTGACGAAGCGGATGCGGTCCTCGGGCGGCTGGCCGGTCCTGCCGAGGCGGCGGTCCACCAGGTCCACGAGGAGGCGGACCACCTCCAGGTTGGTCCGCTCGGCCCGGCCGCCGATGTTGTAGGTCTCCCCCGGCCTGCCGGCCTCCAGCACCCGCAGGAGCGCATCGCAGTGGTCGGTCACGTAGAGCCAGTCCCGCACGTTTTGCCCGTCCCCGTAGACCGGGACGGGCTCTCCCTCCAGGAGCCGGCAGAGGGCCAGGGGGACGAGCTTCTCCGGGAACTGGTAGGGGCCGTAGTTGTTGGAGCAGTTGGTGACCAAGACGGGGAGGCCGTAGGTGCGGAAGAAGGCCCGGGCGAAGTGGTCGGAGGCGGCCTTGGAGGCGGAGTAGGGGCTCGACGGGTCGTAGGGGTGCGCCTCGGTGAAGGCCGGGGAGGCCGGCTCCAGGCTGCCGTAGACCTCGTCCGTGGAGACGTGGAGGAAGCGGAACCCTTGAGGGCGATCGCTTGCCTTCCAGTGGTCCAGGGCGGCCTGGAGCAGCCGGAAGGTGCCGGTCACGTTGGTCTCCACAAAGGCCTCGGGTCCCAGGATGGAGCGGTCCACGTGGGACTCCGCGGCGAAGTGGACCACGGCGTCCGGGCGGTGCTCCCGGAGGAGGCGCGTGAGGAGGTCCGGGTCGCGGATGTCCCCGCGCACCAGGAGGTGCCGGCCGGCGGTCTCGGGTGCCAGGTCGTCGAAGTTGGCGGGGTTGCCGGCGTAGGTGAGGAGATCCAGGTTCACCACGCGCCAGGCGCTCCGGGTCTCCAGCGCCCGGCGGACAAAGTTGGTTCCGATGAACCCCGCGCCTCCGGTGACGAGGAGTGTGGGCTGTTCCCTCATGGGATCA
>CAYVVQ010000049.1:1407-15020 GCA_964454455.1 uncultured Desulfobacterales bacterium
GATGAACCCCGCGCCTCCGGTGACGAGGAGTGTGGGCTGTTCCCTCATGGGATCATGTCCTTCGAGGCCGATTTGCTTTCCTCTTACTTCAAGTGAGAATCGGTTGTCCACTTCTCACTCGGCAAGCGCACTGATTCATGGGGAAAGGAGCTGGAGACGTGGGAAGTAGGTCCTGTACCGGGCCGAGTCGCGAGTGAGCAGCTCAAACCCCATGACGGCGGCGTGCGCCCCCACGTAGAAGTCCGGCATGGGGGATCGTTTTCTGCCCCCGGCCCTTCGGTAGCGAACATAGCACTTGCCCGCGAGGAAGCCTGCCTCCCAGGGGAGGGCCAGGCGGTGAAAGTAGGCGGATGGAAGCGCCTCCTCCAGGTCCTCGATCTGTTCGAAGCCGACGGAGACCTCTGCATAAATGATGGGGTTGACAGCCAGCACCGCCCTGTTGGCTGCTCGCGTCAAGGCCTTTGCGGACCATTGAAACCAGCGGGGATCCTCCGTGAAGATGTCCAGGAGGACGTTGCTGTCCACGAGCATGGTCGTCACGTCACTCTTCTCCGCGGGTGAGCGCCATGATCTCGTCCGTGCTCATGCGGACCGTGGCCTTGCCCCGCATACGGTTCAGGAGCGTTCTTCCCCGCACGGAGGTTCCTTCCCGCTTTTCGAGATAGATCCGTTCTCCATCGAACACGAATTCCACTTCCATCTCCGGGAGAATCCCGGCCTTCTCTCGAATATTCTGGGGAATGGTGACCTGTCCCTTTTGGCTGACACGCATGACTGTCCTCCATTTTGATTCCTACCAGTAAGACTACCGACTTCCACCTCCCCTGTCAATTCTTCTCTCACGCACAGAAAAGCATGCATGCTCGATCCAGTTCCACTCCAGTTCCACTCCTTGCATTCCCGGTGACAACCAAATAGGCTGGTCTCATCGAGACGCCTTATCCATTTGTGGATCGAGGTCCCGGAAGACGACCATGCGGATTGCCGTTCTCTCGGACATTCACGGAAACCTGGAGGCCCTGAAGGAGGTGCTGGCCGACCTCGACCGGAGAGAGGTGGACCGGACCGTCTCCCTGGGGGACAACGTGGGGTACGGGCCGGAGCCGGAGGCCGTGGTGCGGACCCTTCGGGAGCGGGGCATCCCGTCGGTCATGGGGAACCACGAGTGGGCCCTGGGCCGGCCCGAGAACCTGGGGTGGTTCAACCCCATGGCGCGGGAGGCTTTGGTGCGGACCGAGGCGCTCCTGAGCGAGGAGGCCCTCGGCTGCTGCCGTTCCCTGCCCGTCTCCCTCACCCTGGAGGGCTGCCGCTTCGTCCACGGCCTTCCCCCCGACGACCTGCTCACCTATCTCTTTCAGGCGGATGCGATGGAGCTGGAGCGCACTCTGACGGCCCTGGAAGAGGAGACCTGCTTCGTGGGGCACACCCACGAGCTCCTTCTGGTGGAGGCGGGGGAAGGGGGGCTGGAGGTGGGGCGCCTGGGAGAGGGGCTGCACGAGCTCCGGGAGGGCCGCCGGCTCGTCAACGCCGGGAGCGTGGGACAGCCCAGGGACGGGGACAACCGGGCGAAGTACCTGATCTGGGATCCGGAGGCCCGGGCGCTCGAGGTCCGGTTCGTGCCCTACGACATCCGCCGGACCGCGGAAGGCATTGTGGCGGCCGGCATTCCGCAGGTGTATGCGGACCGGTTGTGGTGACGCTCAGCCCTTCTTCTCCAGTCGGGCCCAGGCCGCCTTCTTGGTGAGGGCCTGTGCCTGCTCCCAGGCTTGTCTGGTCCGTGCCTGCAGGTTGAGGGGGCCCTTTTTCCCTTCCCAGTTCCCCACGCTGGGCGGGCTCACCCCCAGGAGCCGTGCGAACTGGCCCTGGGTCATGGCGAACCGCTTCCTCAGGCGGGCCACCTCCTTGCCGGTGACGGGCCGGTCCGGGGGGGCGGTTTCTTTCCGGGGGCGGCTCGGGGTCTGTCGTTTCGGCCGGCCCGGGTCTCGCCCGGTCGCGGGCTTGGACTGTCGCCGGCGGGCCTCCGCGAGGCGCTCGCCGAGGGTCTTCTCGCGGGCGGGGGAGTTCGTGGCGGCCCGGCGGGTCTTCGGGCCCGTCTCGGGAGGTGCCGGGTCCTTCGGGGGCTCGGGTGGGCCCGCCTCCTCGGCCATGTCGATCCCGAAGAGCTCCGAGAGGTCCTCCTCGGCGATGCGGCCGGGCTCCCCGACCTCCACGGCGGTGGCGGCCGCCTCGGTGCCCGCGCTGATGAGCTCCTCCTCGTTCACGGCTCGAAGCCGGAAGAGGAGGGCGGGTTCCCGGTCCAGGCGGGCGCCCACCCCGTAGAGCGCGGCGGCCACGTGCTTGCACATCACGGCCCAGTCGGGGCAGGAGCAGGCCAGCTTGATCTCTCCCGGGAGGGGGAAGAGGCCCGATCGAGGGTCGGTGACCACCTCCATGACGCCCTTGGAAAGGCGGCCCTGGAGCAGCTCCAGGAGGGAGCCGATGCGGCCGGCGCAGCCCCTCTTGACCTCGTTCCATTTCCTGGATGGAAGGCGGTCGATGCGGATGGTCACGTCGTAGAGCTCGGAGCCGCTCACCTTGGCCCGGACCTCGCCTTCCCGGATCTCGAGGTGGCAGACCGAGCCGTTCCGGACGTAGGTGCGTCCCCTGGGGAGGCGGTTCTCGAAGTCGCTGAACCGCTCGAGATGGCTGCACCAGGCCTCTCCCCAGAAGCTCCGGGCGATCTTCCGGCCCTCGACCTCGACGGGCTGGACGTCGACGCCCTTTTTCCGGAGGGCCTGCATCTTCTTCATGGCCCGGGCCCGGCGGACCGCCACCGGGACGTAAGGGCTCCATCGGAATCGGCTCACGCTTGCTCCTCCCTGTCGGGTCTCCCGGGACCCTCTCTCAGGCGACCTCGGCGCGGTCGACGTCCAGGGTCACCACGTCGATCAGCTCCTGATCGCTCATCTCGGTCAGCATGGCCTCGGGGCCGGACTCCAGGAGGTCGCCGGCGAGCCGGGCCTTCTCCTCCACGAGCGCGTCGATCTTCTCCTCGATGGTCCCCCGGCAGACGAACTTGTGCACCAGCACGTTGCGGCGCTGGCCGATGCGAAAGGCCCGGTCGGTGGCCTGGTTTTCAACGGCCGGGTTCCACCAGCGGTCGAAATGGATCACGTGGGATGCGGCGGTGAGGTTGACCCCGGTCCCCCCGGCCTTGAGGGAGAGCACGAAGAAGGGCGGGCCGTCCTCCCGCTGAAAGGCGTCGATCAGGGCCCGGCGCCTCTTTACGGGGGTGCCTCCGTGGAGCACGGCGCCCTCCCGGCCGAAGATCTCCTCCAGGAACCCGGCCAGGGGGCCGGTCATCTCCCGGAACTGGGTGAACACGAGGACCTTTTCCTGCCGGGAGGCGATCTCCTCGGCCAGGGCGCGCAGCCGGTCGAACTTGCCGCTCTCGGCCGGATCGTACGCGCCGTCCCCCAGGAGCTGGCTGGGGTGGTTGCAGATCTGCTTGAACCGCAGGAGGCAGGAGAGCACCAGCCCCCGCCGTTGGATGCCGTCGAGTCCCGTGAGGGCCCGGGACAGATCCCGCACGGCGTCGGCATAGAGCGCGGCCTGCCCCCTGGAGAGGCCGCAGAAGGCCTTCATCTCGGTCTTTTCCGGCAGGTCGGAGATGATGCTCCTGTCGGTCTTGAGCCGCCTGAGGACGTAGGGCCGAACCAGGTTCCGCAAGGGCGCGTACCGGTCCTCTTCCCTGGCTTCCAGGTCCTTGACGAAGGCCTTGAACCGGGTGGCGGAGCCCAGCAGGCCCGGGCAGAGAAAGTCGAACAGGGACCAGAGGTCCGAGAGCCGGTTCTCCACGGGCGTGCCGGTGAGGGCGATCCGGGCGCCGGCCCGAAGACGCTTGACCGCCCGGGTCTGTCGGGCGGACGGGTTCTTGATGGCCTGGGCCTCGTCGAGGATCGCGAGGCGCCAGGCCACCTCGCGCATCCAGTCCTGCCGCAGGAGCATGCCGTAGGTGGTCACCACCAGGTCGATGCCGGAGATCGCACGGTCCGGGTCCGTTGCCATGGCCTCGAGGTCGGCCCTGGGGGTCTCGGAGGGATGGACGAAGCAGGTGGCGAGGGCGGGTGTGAAACGCTCGATCTCCGCCTTCCAGTTGCCGAGGAGCGAGGCGGGCAGGACCAGGAGGGACGGCGCCGTGTGGTCCTCCTCCTTCAGGCGGGAGAGGAGCGAGAGGACCTGCACGGTCTTGCCGAGCCCCATGTCGTCGGCCAGGCAGGCACCGAGGCCCAGGCGGGTCAGGAACCAGAGCCAGCTGTGCCCGGCCTCCTGGTAGGGGCGCAGGACCCCCTCGAAGCGGCTGCCCGGTCCCGCCGCGGCCAGGCGGTGCGGCTCCCGCAGGCCGGCCAGGACCCCGGTGAGCCAGGACCCGGCGTCCACGAAGGACCAGTCCCGCACCCCGTCGCGTGCGTCGTCCTCCTCCTTCAGGTCGGCGGGCGCTCCGGCCAGAAGGCGCATGCCTTCGATGAAGGAGATCCCGTCGTCGCCCGCCCGGGCTTCCACCTCCTTCCAGAAGGAGAGCGCCTGGGAGAGCTTTTCCCGGTCGACCTCCACCCACCGTCCCTTCAGGAAGACGAGCCCTTCCCGGCTGGCCATGATCCGCTGCCGGTCCTCGTCCGAGAGCCCGCCGTCATCCAGCACGAGCTCGACCTTGAAGTCCAGCATGGCGTCCGCCCCGAACCGGCTCTGGTTCCGGTCCCCGATGGTGACGGAGACGCGGGGACGGGATCGTTTGCTCCACCAGTCCGGAAGGCGGACCAGCAGGCCGCTCTCCTCGAGCAGGGGCGACTCCTTGAGAAAGCGGTACGCGATCTCCGGGGTCCAGGCCAGGGGTCGGAAAACATCGCCCGAGTCGACGAGCCCCTTCACGAAGTCGCTCTTCTCGGCGGCGCGTTGGACGGGGGCCAGGAGAGCGATGAGCGCCTGCTTGTTCCGCGCGCCGGCGTACTCCTGCAGGGCCTTTCCCAGGGGGCGGTACTGCACGCGGCCGTCCCGGGAGAGATGCGGGGCATAGGTGGCCAGGAACGCGAACGGGAGCTCCGGGTCGCGCTTGTTCTCCGCCAGGTGGAAGCAGACCCGCCCCACGCGGCGCCACTGGGGGGCGTGCTTCTCGAGCCATTCCGCGAGACTGCGGTCCGATGAAGCGATCCGCCCCCGCACCCAGTCATCGAGGTCCTCCCAGAGCTTGACGAGGACCTCCGCGCTGAGGTACTCCCCGCCCTCCATGGGGGGGGCGCTCTCGAGGATCCTCGCCGCCTCCTCGGGAGCGGGCGGCTTCAGGGGGTCGATTCGTTCCCCGGCGGGCTCGGGCAGGCGGCAGAGCTCGGTCATGTAGCGGCGGGCCAGGTCGCGCCAGAACCCGAGGGACGGGGAGGGCGGGGTCTCCGGGTTGTGGGCGGCCATGGCGAAGAGCCCGGCGGCGGGACAGGTCTCGAAGGACCGGACGACCCGCCGGGTCCAGGCGTCCGGAGCATCCTGCTCCGTGGGTTCCGCGGCCCGGAGGGACAGCCTTCCGGACGGGGAGATGCTCATCTCGTGGGGCATGGGATACGCGATCGCAGAATCAGTGCAGGGTTCGACGCGTTACCGCGCTTCAGAGGCCGCATCATAGGACGAAGGCCTTGGGGGTGTAAACCTCTTTGTGGAGGCCCTGCGGTGTTTGTTGGACCGTCTTCGGCTCCGCGGTTGCGGGGGCGGATGAGAAATGGTATGGGAAATGCGCACTGGTCCCCGAGGCGGGTGCCGCCCCGGAAAAAGATGGTGAAATCTCCATGATCGTGATTATAATAGAGGATTGAGTTTTTCGCAGAGGCGCCGGCCCGCACCAACGGCACGGGCTCGGCCTGTTCGATCCGCCAAGACCGGATCCTGCCCGCCTCGAACAGATTCCGAGGGCACGGGCAAGCGTCCGATTCAGAAAGGATTGTCTGCATTGAATCCGTTTTACAAGAACCTCGCCCTGTGGCTGGTCATCAGCTTGATGATGGTCATGCTGTTCCAGATCTTCAACCAGCCCGAACGGGGCCGCCTCTCCATCAGCTACAGCGAGTTCCTGAGCATGGTGGAGAACGAGAACGTGGTGCAGGTCACCATCCAGGGCGACCACATCACCGGCGAGTCCGCCCAGGGGCCGTTCAAGACCTACGCCCCCAAGGACCCGGAGCTGATCAAGCTCCTGCGGCAGAAGGGCGTGCAGATCGTGGCCAAGCCGGCGGAGGATTCGTCCTGGTTCCAGGTCCTTCTCTCCTGGGTGCCCATGCTCCTGCTGATCGGCGTCTGGATCTTCTTCATGCGCCAGATGCAGGTGGGAGGGGGCAAGGCCATGTCCTTCGGCAAGAGCAAGGCCCGGCTCATGACCGAGACCCAGGAGAAGGTGACCTTCGAGGACGTGGCCGGCATCGACGAGGCCAAGGACGAGCTCCAGGAGATCATCGAGTTTCTCCGTGATCCCAAGCGTTTCACCCGCCTCGGGGGGCGGATTCCCAAGGGGGTGCTGCTCGTGGGGTCCCCCGGCACCGGGAAGACCCTGCTGGCCCGGGCCATCGCCGGGGAGGCGGGCGTGCCGTTCTTCAGCATCAGCGGGTCGGACTTCGTGGAGATGTTCGTGGGCGTGGGCGCCTCCCGGGTGAGGGACCTCTTCGTCCAGGGCAAGAAGAACGCCCCCTGCATCATCTTCATCGACGAGATCGACGCCGTGGGAAGACACCGGGGAGCCGGTCTGGGCGGGGGCCACGACGAGCGGGAGCAGACCCTCAACCAGCTCCTGGTGGAGATGGACGGGTTCGAGTCGAACGAGGGCGTCATCCTCATCTCCGCGACCAACCGGCCCGACGTGCTGGATCCCGCCCTCATGCGGCCCGGCCGGTTCGACCGGCAGGTGGTCGTGCCGGTCCCGGACATCAAGGGGCGCGAGGGGATCCTGAAGGTGCACTCCCGCAAGACCATCGTCGGGGAAACCGTGGACATGCACGTCCTGGCCCGCGGGACCCCGGGGTTCACCGGGGCGGACCTCGAGAACATGGTCAACGAGGCCGCCCTGATGGCCGCGAGGCGGGGCAAGGAACACGTGGAGATGATCGACTTCGAGGACTCCAAGGACAAGGTGATGATGGGCACCGAGAGGAAGACCATGATCATCAGCGAAGAGGAGAAGCGGACCACGGCCTACCACGAGGGCGGGCACGCCCTGGCGGCCAAGCTCCTCCCCGGCGCGGACCCGATCCACAAGGTGACCATCATTCCGCGGGGCCGCGCCCTGGGCCTCACCCAGCAGCTGCCCATGGACGAAAAGCACACCTACTCCAAGGACTATCTCCTGAACAACATCCGCATCCTCATGGGGGGGCGGGCCGCGGAGATGCTGGTGCTCGGCATCCAGACCACCGGTGCGGGAAACGACATCGAGCGGGCCTCGGAGTTGGCCCGCAAGATGGTGTGCGAGTACGGCATGAGCGAGAACCTGGGGCCGCTCACCTTCGGCAAGAAGGACGAGCAGATCTTCCTCGGCCGGGAGATCTCTCAGCACCGGGACTACAGCGAGGAGACCGCCCAGAAGATCGACGAGGAGGTCCGTTCCATCGTGACGGGCGCCTATGACAGGACCTCCACCCTGATCCGGGAGAACCAGGAGACGCTTCACCGGCTGGCCAACGCCCTCCTGGAGCACGAGACCCTGGACAGCAAGCAGCTGGACGCCATCGTTTCGGGCGAGAATCTCGAAGGGTCCGAGGGGACCGGCGAGGCGCAGGAGGAGCCCGAGGCGTGAGCGCGGGGCCGGTCTACACCCTTCAGTGCGGGAGCCGCCGGCTCGAGCTCGGCCGGCGCACCCTCGTGATGGGCGTCCTGAACGTGACCCCCGACTCCTTCGCGGACGGCGGCCGGTTCTTCGACCGGGACCGGGCGATCGAGCACGGCCTCACCATGGCCCGGGAGGGAGCGGACATCATCGACGTGGGAGGGGAGTCCACGCGCCCCTTCTCCGAGCCCGTCCCGGCGGACGAGGAGATGGAGCGGGTGCTCCCGGTGATCGAGTCCCTCGCCGGGGAGGTCGACGTCCCCGTCAGCATCGACACCACCAAGGCGGAGGTGGCCCGGGCGGCCCTGGCCGCCGGCGCGGGGATGCTGAACGACGTGAGCGCCCTCCGTTTCGACCGGGAGATGGCGGCGGTGGCCGCGGAAAGCGGCGCGCCCCTGGTCGTCATGCACATGAAGGGGACGCCCGGGGACATGCAGAAGGATCCGCATTACGACGACCTGATCGGGGAGATCCTGGCGTTTCTGGAGAAGGTCGTTCAGGAGGCCGTCCAGGCGGGCGTCCGGCGGGAGCAGATCCTGATCGACCCCGGCATCGGGTTCGGGAAGACCTTCGACCACAATCTCCAGCTCATCCGGGATCTGGACCGACTCTCGGCGGTGGGGCGGCCCCTGGTCATCGGCTGCTCCCGCAAGGCCTTCATCGGGCACATCCTGGGAAAGGAAGCGGACGACCGGGATCCGGGCACCATGGCCGCGGCGGCGGCCGCCGTGATGAACGGAGCCCACGTCGTACGGGTCCACAACGTGGCCATGGCCGTGGACGCGGTCCGGATCGTGGACGCGGTGAAACGGGGACGTGCGGCGCCGGCGACCCTGGGTGAGATCGGGGCTTCCAGTTGATTCCGTGAGGCGGACGACCTCCATGCTGCTCTGCATCGATATCGGCAACACGAACATCGTGATCGGCGTGACGGACCAGGAACGCATCCTGCACTACTGGCGGCTGCGGACCGAAAAGGACATCACGGACGACGAACTGGGCATCCTGATCGCCAACCTCTTCGACCACGCGGACGTCCGCGCCGGGGACATCCGGCACATCATCATCTCCTGCGTGGTGCCTCCCCTTCTCAACACCATGGAGGAGTTCGCCCGCCGCTACTTCGACGTGCGGCCCCTGATCGTGGGCCCCGGCCTCAAGACCGGGATGCCCATCCGGTACGACAACCCGCGCGAGGTGGGCGCGGACCGGATCGTGAACGCCGTGGCCGCTTACGAGAAGCACCGCAAGGCCATGGTGATCGTGGACTTCGGCACGGCGACCACCTTCGACTTCGTCTCCGGGGAGGGGGCCTACATCGGGGGGGCCATTGCGCCCGGAATCACCATCTCGTGCGAGGCGCTCTTTCAGAAGGCCTCCAAGCTCCCCCGCGTGGAGCTGTTCGCGAGGCCCAAGCAGGTCATCGCCAGGGACACCATCAGCGCCATGAACGCGGGGATCGTCCACGGCTACGCCGGCCTGGTGGACGGCATCGTTCGCGGCATGAAGAAGGAGAGCGGCGAGGACCTGGTCGTGATCGCCACCGGGGGGCTGGCCCCTCTCATCGCCCGGGAGTCGGAAACCATCCAGTGGGTGGAGGAGTTCCTGACCCTGGAAGGCCTGATGATCATCTTCAAGAGAAACCGGTGATGCTGAAACCCTCCAGGCTGAAGCCCGGGGACCGGATCGGGGTGATCGCCCCGGCCGGCCCGGTCGCGCCGGAGGATCTGAAACCGGGCCTTCGAACCCTGGCCGATTACGGTCTTCGGGTGATCGAGGGCGCCCACCTCTACGACGTCCGGGGCTACACGGCGGGGGACGACGACGCCCGCCTGGAGGATTTCCACGCCATGCTCGTCCGCCCCGACGTGGGGGCGGTCTTCTGCGCGCGCGGCGGGTACGGCTGCCTCCGGCTCCTTCCCCGCATCGACCTCTCCCTGGTCCGGGCCCACCCCAAGGCCGTCGTGGGCTACAGCGACGTGACCGCGCTCCTGTGGGGCCTCCATGCCGCCGCGGGACTGGTCTCCTTCCACGGCCCGGTCGTGAAGGGGCTCCACGGCGACACGATGCAGGACCTGGAGCGTCTCATCCACTGGATCCGCGAAACGGGGGACCCTCCCCGGATCGACCTCGGAGCCGGGACCCGCGTGATCCGGGGCGGCAGGGCGACCGGGCCCGTGTTCGGAGGGAACCTCAGCCTGGTGAGCCGCCTGGTGGGGACGCCCTTCATGCCCGACCTGAACGGCGCCATCCTGCTCCTCGAGGACACCCGCGAGCCGCTCTACCGCATCGACCGCATGCTGACCCACCTGGCCCTGGCCGGGGTCTTCGACCGCCTGTCCGGTTTTCTGCTGGGGGCGTTCGACGGAGACCATTCCGAGGAGGACGTCCTCTCCCTCCTGATGGAGCACCTCTCCCCCCTGGGCATTCCCGTGGTCGCCGGTCTTCCGGTGGGGCACGGGGGCCGGAACCTGCCCCTTCCCATCGGCCTTCCGGCCGTCCTGGACACCGACGACATGCGCATCACCTGGCTGGAGCCCTGCTTCGCCGCACGATCAGGGGAAAACGCTCAAGATCGTTCACCCGGGTGACGATAAAGCATGTGTGTCCCTCCGCCCCGGGTAGAGACGAAGACGCACGGATCGTGCGGGCTCCGGCACGGGTGCGCGGCATGGCCGCAGATCGGTCCATTTTGATGTTGTCAAGCCGCGTCCAGGAATGGTAATCCAATCACGAACCTCGGGCCCCCTGCGCAGGCTGGTCGGGAGGGGCGCGCGGGGTCCGCAGGCCGGCGGCGTGCCGGGCTGCCCTGACGGAACCGGAACACGTCGCAACACGGGGTCGGATCGTGAATGGCGTCTTGAACCTGATCAGACGGCTGGGTGCCGCCGCGTTGATGATCGTTCGAAGGACCGGCCTCATGGGCCTCTTTCTCGCCCAGGCCGTGATCACCTGCTTCATCCCCCCCGTCAAGCTCTCCCGCCTGGCCAAGCAGATCCATTTCATCGGGTTCCAGTCCCTGCTGGTCATTGTCCTCACGGGCGCCTTCACCGGGATGGTCTTGAGCCTCCAGGGGTTCTACACCCTGAACCGGTTCGGCTCCGAGGCGTTCCTGGGTCCCATGGTGGCCCTCTCCCTGATCAAGGAGATGGGGCCGGTGATCACCGGGCTGATGGTGACCGGGAGGGCCGGCTCCGCCGTGGCGGCGGAGATCGGGATCATGCGGATCAGCGATCAGATCGACGCCCTGACCCTGATGGGGCTGAACCCCTTTCGCTACCTGATCGTGCCGAACCTGCTCGCAGCCCTGATCGCGCTTCCGCTGCTGACCGCCGTGTTCGACGTGGTGGGCATCCTGGGCGGGTACATGGTGGGCGTGAAGCTCCTGGGCGTCGGGGCGGGAACCTACTTCGGCGAGATGACCAACTACGTGGACCTCTCGGACGTCTTCGAGGGGTTCTACAAGTCCCTGAGCTTCGGCGTGATCATCGCCTGGGTCTGCTGCTACAAGGGCTACTACACGGGGATCCACACGGGGTTCGGCGCGGAAGGCGTCAGCCGGGCCACCACCCAGGCGGTGGTGTTTTCCTCGGTGTTGATTCTCGTGTGGGACTACTTCATGACGTCCATCATGTTTTGACGGTTGGAGACGGCGTGAACCAAGAGGCGACCAGTGCTCGATCCGGCGCCGAGGGCTCCGGCGGCATGATCCGCATCGAAGACCTCCACCGGTCCTTCGACGGCTTCCCGGTGCTCAAGGGAGTCTCCCTGGAGCTGGATCGGGGAGAGCTCCTGGCCTTGATCGGGAGGAGCGGGTACGGGAAGAGCGTGCTCCTCAAGCACATCGCCGGGCTGCTCCGACCGGACTCGGGGCGCGTGCTGATCGGCGGCGAGGACATGGCAGGCCTCAGGGGCCGGCGCCTGTCCAGGCTCCGGGAGCGGCTCGGTGTCCTGTTCCAGGGGGGGGCCCTCTTCGACTCCATGACCGTGTTCGAGAACGTGGCGTTTCCCCTGCGGGAGAAGACCCGCATGGGGGAGGACGCCGTCCGGGAGCGGGTCCTGGAGGAGCTCTCCCGGGTGGGGCTCGGCGGAGCGGAGGAGAAGTACCCTTCCCAGATCAGCGGGGGCATGCAGAAGCGGGCCGCCCTGGCGCGGGAGCTGATCAGCGAGCCGGAGATCATGCTCTTCGACGAGCCGACCACCGGGCTCGACCCGATCTTCGGCCACGCCATTCTCAAGCTCATCGACGACCTTCACCGGAGGTTGGGGTTCACCGGGATCCTGGTGACCCACGAGATCCACAAGGTCTTCGAGGTCGTCGACCGGGTGGCGTTCCTCCACGAGGGTCGCATTCAGGCCCGGGGCCGGCCCGACGAGATCCTCGCCTCCGAGGACCCGCTGGTCCGCCAGTTCGTGCGGGGCGAGATCGAAGGTCCCATCTCCGTTGAGTAGACGCGCCCGGGGGAAGAGCCGGGGGCGACAGAGCAGGGGGAAGCAGGATGAGAAAATTCGACCTTGAACTATCCGTGGGCTTATTTATACTTGTAGGGATACTCTGTCTCGGGTATCTCAGCGTCCGGCTGGCCAAGATGGAGGTCCTGGGCGGGGGGGGATACGAGCTGCACGCCCTGTTCACGAACGTGGGAGGGTTGAAGGAAGGCGCCACCGTGGTGATCGCCGGCGTGGACGTGGGGCGTGTCCGGAGCATCAGTCTGGAGAACTACAGGGCGGACGTCGTTCTCAGAATCCGGGAGGACCTGGAGGTCCAGGAGGACGCCATCGCCTCGATCAAGACCAAGGGGTTGATCGGGGAGAAGTACATCCAGATCACGCCCGGCGGGGCCGAGGAGATCATCCCGCCGGGAGGGAAGATCTGGGAGACGGAACCGGCCGTGGATTTGGAGCAGTTGATCTCGCAGTTCGCTTTCGGAAAGATTTAGGCGTCGGAGGGGCGTGGGGATGGGGTTCGCACGCGGCTGGATGCGCATTTCGATCTGTCTGATCCTGTCCGGTCTGTTTGGCGTGAATTCGCTGGTTTGGGCCGGCGGGCCCATGGAGGGCATTCGAACGACCACCGAGCGGATCCTCGAGATCCTGAGCGATCCGGATCTCGAGGGGAGCGGGCATCGAGCGGAGCGGAGGCGCAGGATCCGCGAGGTCGTGGACAAGCGGTTCGACTGGGAGGCCATCTCCCGCAGCGCCCTCTCCATCCAGTGGAGGAACCTGGGTACAGAGGAGAGGAAAGAGTTCACCAGGCTGTTCAGGCGCCTGGTCGAAAGGACCTACATGGACCGTCTGGAGGACTACTCCGGGGAGGAAGTGCTCTACCTGGACGAGGAAACCTCCGGCACGCGGGCCAGCGTCCGGGTGAAGATCGTCACCCGCAAGAACCAGGAGATCCCCGTGGAGTACCGGCTCAGGAGAGGGGACGGGGGCTGGTTGGTGTATGACATCCTGATCGAAGGGGTGAGCCTGGTGAAGAACTACCGCGTGCAGTTCAATGACATCCTGGCGAAATCCTCCTATGCGGAGCTGCTGGAGCGGTTGAGGGCCAAGGTGCAGGAGGAGTCCTGACAGGGTCGCATCAGGCCGGGAACCCGTAGGGCCAGCGGCGGCTGGGCAGAGGGTTCGGATAGCCATCGGTCCTGCGGTTCAGGACGCAGGGTTCGATTCACGTCGCGGGCCCCGGGGCAGGGCGCAAGCGCAAAAGGGGGGAAATCCACCGATGGAAGAAAGGAGCGTCCCGACGATGAAGAGGGACTGGAGACTGGGAATATGC
>CAYVVQ010000049.1:15120-24307 GCA_964454455.1 uncultured Desulfobacterales bacterium
GATGGAAGAAAGGAGCGTCCCGACGATGAAGAGGGACTGGAGACTGGGAATATGCGTCTGCATGATGCTCTGGATCGCAGCATCCGCAGGCCAGGCGTCTGCCGAGACGCTGCGAAGCGGGGCCCTCGACGGGGAAGGGGCCGCGGAGGTTTCCCTTTTTTCCGGTGAGGCGTGCCTTGTCGGCGAGGACTGCGCTCCGGACCCGTCCTACCGCCCGGTTCCCTCTGTCCGTCTGGCCTCCGCGAGGATGGACGCATTCTACAGCGAGTACGAGGCCCGGAGAGAGGGAGGGAGGTTCGAGACCCCGGCCGGCTCCACGCAGGGCGGGACCCTGCTGGCCGCCCGAACCGAGAGCGAGGTGGCCTCGGAGGCGGAGGAGACCGAGGTCGACGATGTCCCGAACCGTTCCATCGACGACCCCCTCGAGCCCGTGAACCGCGCGTTTTACACGTTCAACGACAAGCTCTACTTCTGGTTCCTGAAGCCCGCGGCCCGGGGGTACCGGACGGTGGTCCCCGAGACGGCCCGCATCGGGGTGCGCAACTTCTTCTACAATCTCGCAGGCCCCGTGCGCATGGTGAACTGCGCGCTCCAGGGCAAGGCCGAGGAAGCCGGGTACGAGTTCGTGCGTCTCTTCATGAACACCACCGTGGGCCTGGGCGGGTTCCTGGACGTGGCCGGGGACGAGGCGATGCAGCTCGAGCGGTACGACGAGGATCTGGGGCAGACGCTGGGCGTCTACGGGATGGGACCCTCCATCTACATTCACTGGCCCTTCCTGGGGCCCTCCTCCGGTCGGGACACCCTGGGGACCATCGGCGACGGTTTCCTGAACCCGCTGAACTACATCGTCCCGGAAGGCGGGTACAACGCCGCGATCAGGACCTACGAACGCGTCAACGAGACGTCTCTCACCATCGGGGAGTACGAGGACCTCAAGCGCTCCGCCCTGGACCCCTACGTGGCGATCCGGGACGCCTACTATCAGCACCGGGAAAGCAGCATCCGGGAGTAGCCGGGCCGGCGCGCCGGAGCCCCCGGATGCGAGGGTCGCGGTCCCCCTCGTTCAATCCAGACCGAAACCCTATGGAACCGTCCCGCCACGGGCCGCAGCCGGAACGCGCAGCCGGGGGTGCCCGGCCGACGCGGCGGGCGCGCACTTCCGTTTCGAGAGAGCTCCGGGGCACCCCGGACGAAAGGCGATCCGCTCATGCTGATGCGAGAGGAACGAACGGGCCTGATCATGGTCCACACGGGAACGGGCAAGGGGAAGACCACCGCCGCCCTGGGTCTGGCGCTCCGGGGAGCCGGCTACGGGTTCCAGACCCTGATGATCCAGTTCATCAAGGGAGACCGGCAGTACGGCGAGCTGGGCGGGGCGGACATGCTGGCCCCGTTCCTGGACATCCTGCCCATGGGAAAAGGGTTCATCCGGTTCGACCGGGGAGGTCCGGGCGAGGAGGACCGGAAGGCCCTCCAGGAGGCCTGGGAGCTCGCCAAGCGCCAGATGACCACGGGAAAGTACGACATGATCGTCCTGGACGAGATCAACTACGTGATCCACTACGGGCTCCTGCCCGTGGAGGACGTCCTGGGCGCCCTGAGGAGCCGCCCGAAACCCCTTCACGTCGTGCTCACCGGGCGGAACGCGCACCCCGACCTGATCGAGGCGGCCGACCTGGTGACCGAGATGGCGGAGGTCAAGCACCCCTTCCAGAAGGGGGTGAAGGCACAGAAGGGGATCGAGTTTTAGGGGAAGAGGGACCATGACATATCGAACCATCCGCTACGAGGAGCGGGACCGGATCGGCCGCATCACCCTCAACCGCCCCGGGAAGCGGAACGCCCTCTCCCTGGAGCTCATCGAGGAGATGCGCGCCTGCCTGGGGCGTCTGAGAGAGGACCGCTCCGCCAAGGTCCTGATCGTGGGCGGAGCGGGTGAGCACTTCAGCGCCGGGCACGACCTGAACGAGATCCGCGACGGGGAGCTCGGGGACATCCGCCGCCTCTTCGAGACCTGCCTCGAGTTGATGATGGAGATTCAGGCCCTTCCCCAACCGGTCATCGCCGAGATCCGGGGCATCGCCACGGCCGCGGGGTGCCAGGTGGTGGCGGCCTGCGACCTCGCCGTGGCCGGCGAGGGCGCCCGGTTCGCCACGCCGGGGGTTCGCATCGGGCTCTTCTGCACCACGCCCATGGTCCCGCTGAGCCGGAACGTGGGGAGAAAGCGGGCCCTGGAGATGCTGCTCACGGGCCGGTTCGTTTCCGCGCGGGAGGCCCTGGATTTCGGGCTGGTGAACCGGGTGGTCCCGGACGACCGGCTGGAGGAGGAGACCGCGGCGCTCGCATCGGAGCTGGCCCAGTACAGCGCCGAGACGCTGGGGATCGGCAAGCAGGCCTTCTACAACCAGATCCACATGGACGACGAGCGGGCCTACCGATACGGCCGCGAGGTGATCTCGGCCAACGCCGTGACGCCCGACGCCCGGGAAGGGATCTCGGCATTCCTGGAAAAGAGGCCGCCCGTGTGGAAAGAGGACACGTGATCATTCCTCCGCCACGACACACACAGAGGGCATGAACGCTTCTTCGTGTCATTGGCGGGGATTTTTTCGAGAGAGGCAAGCATGGAGACCGACACCACCCGGATGGACCCGGAATCGCTCAACATGGTCCTGGACACCATCGCCAAGCTGGAGCGGGACCGGTTGAGCGTCGAGACCAAGATGGAGATGGACCGAAAAGGCGATTTTCCCATGGACCTCATCCGGTTCATGCTCGGTCCGGACATGGCGCTCCACCTCATCTTCATCCCGGAGGAGTACGGCGGGCTCGGCGCCGGGGCCCGGGACATCGCCGTGGTGTCCGAGCGCATGGCCCGCATGGACCTGGCCGTGGCCACCTCCTTTCTGGCCATCTGCCTCGGCATGGACCCCCTGCGGGTGGGCGCGACCCCGGAGCAGAAGGAGAAGTACATCGGAAAGATCGCCGAGGAGGGGCTGATCGTCGCCTACGGGGTGACGGAGCCCGAGGCGGGCTCCAACGTGCAGGCGCTCAAGACCAAGGCCGAGCGGGTCCTGGGCGAAGGGGGCGAGATCACGGGGTACCGGATCAACGGCCAGAAGCAGTTCATCACCAACGGGGGCGTGGCCGCCCTCTACACGATCCTGGCGGACGCGCCGGACGGGCCCAGCTTCTTTGTCGTGGAAGGCGGCCGGGACGGCCTGACCGCGGGCCCCCACGAGGACAAGCACGGCATTCGGGCCTCGGACACCTGCCCGCTGATCCTGGAGGACCTCGACGTCCCGGTGGAGGATCTGATCGGCGGCGTGGAGGGGCAGGGCCTCAAGCAGGCCAACGAGGTGTTCGGCTACACCCGGCTCATGGTGGCCACCTTCGGCCTGGGCGGGGGCGTGGCCGCCCTGGAGAAGTCCATCCGCTACGCCGGGGAGAGGGTTCAGTTCGGCACCACCCTGGCCGGGAAGCAGGGGTACACCCATCGACTGCTCGTGCCCAACGCCGTGCGGCTCGAGGCGGCCAGGGCCTACATCGAGGAGACCGCCCGGCGTCTCGACAGCGGGGCGGAGGACCTCCAGGTGGAGGGATCCATCTCCAAGTTCTTCGCCACCGAGGCGGGGGACGCCGCGGCCAACGATGCCATCCAGGCCCTGGGCGGCTACGGGTACATCCGGGAGTACGAGGTCGAGAAGATCAAGCGGGACCTCAAGATCACCACCATCTTCGAGGGGACCAGCGAGATCCAGCGGAACATCATCGCCATGTTTCGCATGAGGACCACCGTGCGCACCAAGGGCGCCTACTACGGGGACATGGCCGAACGGCTCGCCCGGCTCGATCGCGAGACCGGCGGACCTTTCCTGGCCAAGGCCGTCCGCGTCCTGAACGAGGTGGTCGGCGACGCGAGAAAGCACAAGCTGACGCGCTCGCAGCACGTGATGTTTCTGCTCGCGGACATGATGACCTGGTGCGAGGTGGCCGATGCGCTCTGCCGGAAGGCGTCGGGCGACGAAGGCGGACCGCGGAGCGCCGGGTTTCTGCGATCGGCCGCCCGTCTGTTCGCGCTGGAGGCCGTCGAGACCGTCCAGCGCAACGGCCTGCGCATCGTCCGGGGCTGCGGCGAGGAGCTGGGAGAGGCGGCCCGGACCCTGTTCGACCTGAGCCCCGCGGAGGGCGTGGAAGGGTACCTGTCCGACATGGACCTCATTGCCCGGGAACTGGTGGAGTGAAGCGGCCGCCGAAAGGCAGGCCCCGCCGCAGAGCGCCTTCGAGGAAATCCAGGGGCGGGAGCCGCCCGTGCGACCGGCCCGGAATCGATCCGAGGCTCAAGCCGGTCTTCAAACGGATCGGCGTGCCCACCCCCGAGCCCTTCGTGCCCGACCCCTTCCAGCTCGACGCCCTGGAGCGGGTTCGCGAGCACGACGTGCTCGTGAGCGCGCCCACCGGCGCGGGCAAGACCTGGATCGCCTCCGAGGCGATCCGGCGGCTTCTGGCCGAGGGCATGCGCGTCTGGTACGCCTCCCCGCTCAAGGCCCTCTCCAACGCCCTCTACACGGAGTTCCAGCGGGACTTCGGCCCGGACCTGTGCGGGATCCTGACGGGCGACCGCAAGGAGAACCCCCAGGCCCCGGTCATCGTCGGGACGACCGAGATCCTCCGCAACCAGCTCTACGATGCCATGCACCAGGGAGCGAGCATCGGGACCGATCTCGTGATCCTGGACGAGGCCCACTACCTGAGCGACCCGGACCGCGGGGTCGTCTGGGAGGAGGTCCTGATCTACCTGCCCTCGCGGGTGAGGCTCCTGCTGCTCTCGGCCACGATCCCCAACGCGGACGAGCTGGCGGCCTGGCTTCGAGAGAACCGCGGCGTGCCCGCAGACGTGGTCCGCCACGAGGAGCGTCCGGTTCCCCTGGAGATGCTCTTTCTCTCCCCCGACGGAAACGTCTCCCACCTGGGCGGGCGTAAGGGGCTGTCGAGCCGCGTGCGCGAGAGCCTGCGGGAGAGGGCGACCCCTCCTCCCTACAGCGAGGTCGTTCGCTGCCTCCGAAAGCTCGATCTCCTGCCCGCCATCTTCTTCCTGAAATCCCGGGCCGACTGCGACCGGGCCGTCCGCGTCTGCTCCGCCTCGGGCCCGCCTCCCGGAAAAAGGGAGCGCGCCCGCGCCGAGGTCTCGGCGTTCCTCTCGAGGCACCCCGGCCTGGAGAGCGCCAGGCAGCTCCGCTCCCTCCAGGAGGGGCTGGCGGGCGCCCACCACGCGGGCCAGCTTCCGGCCTGGAAGCTTCTGGTCGAGCGGATGATGAACAAGGGGGTTCTCGAGGCGATCTTCTCCACCTCCACGGTGGCCGCGGGCGTCAACTTCCCCGCCCGGACGGTGGTCCTGGTCCAGAGCGATCGTTTCGACGGGCGGACCTTCCGGGATCTGACCGCGAGGGAGCTCCACCAGATGATCGGCCGCGCGGGTCGGAGGGGCAAGGACCGGATCGGCTTCGCCGTGGTCCTGCCGGGCCCCTACCTGGACCCCCAGCTCCTCCTCACATTGAAGGACGCGACGCCCGAGCCCCTGGAGAGCAGGATTCACATCAACTTCTCCATGACGTTGAACCTGCTTCTCTCCCACACGCCGGACGAGGTTCACGCCCTCCTGGAACGCTCCTTCGCGGCCTTCCAGCGCGGACGGCTCGACGAGGCGTCCCTCGGGCGATGGGAGTCGTTGAAACGGGATCTGGCCCGCGAGCTCTCGGGCGGTCGATGCGACACGGACGACCCCTTCGAGGTCCTGGAGTACATCGCCGGGCGTGGGGAGCTGATGAGGTCCCTCCGGCGGCAGAAACGAGAGCAACGACGGCGGGCGGCACGCCGGGCGTTCGAGGAGCATCTGGAGCCCGGAAGGCTCTTCCTTCACAAGAAGGGCGGCATCCACATGGTGTTCGACTGCTTCGAGGAGGAGGGCGGCCTCGTCTGCGAGGCCCTGAACGTGGAGAGGCCCGTTCGGACCCGCAGGAACCGGATCCGGCTTCGAAGGGTGCGGGTGGACCGGATCGAGCTGCTGTTCGATCGACGGCTCGAGCTTCCGGAGGCCCCGACCCCGCGGGCCGTGTCCCGGTTGCTGGAGGGGGTGCGGCCGGAGGAGCTGGAGGTCCTGCGCGTCGAACCAGCGATCGCTCAGCCCGGGACGGACGAGGCGCTTCAGGATCGAATGGACAGCCTTCCTTGCGAGGTCTGCCCCCGGTTCAAGGACTGCCACACCCCGAAGAACCGGCGTCTCAAGCGGATCCTCCAGGAGATCCGGGCCCTGGGCAGCCGGGTGGAGGGCATGGGCGAGGGGCTCCGTCTGAGCTTCACGCGGCGCCTTCGGTTTCTCCGTGAGACGGGCTTCGTGGACGAAAGGAATCGGCTCACCCCGGACGGCGAATGGGCCTCCAAGCTGCGGCTCGACCATCCCCTCCTGATCGCGGAAGGCATCCGAAAGGGGGCCTTCGCCGGGACGACGCCGGAGGTCCTGGCCGGCATCATCGCGCCGTTTGTCTGGGATCGGGATCTGGACGTGGCGTTCCGGGTCCCCGAAGGGACGGCGATCGATCCGTTGGAGCGCGCGTGGGGGGACGTGGTGGACGCCGTTGCGGAGATCCGGGCCGCAAAGACCGTTCGGGGGTTTCCGAACCCCCAGATCCTGTTCTGGCCCGGCGTGGCCCTTTACCTGTGGGCCGGAGGCCTCTCCTGGGAGGACCTCCTGTTCTCGGTCCCGGTGGACGAGGGCGACATGGTCTCCCTGGTGACGCGGACGGCGGACCATCTCCGACAGGTTGGAGGGCTCGCGGACAGCCACCCGGAGATCGCGGCCCGCGCCGAGGAGGCGGTCTCGGCCATCCTGCGGGAGCCGGTGGTCCAGCTCCCGGGGAGCGACGGCCCCTCCCGGTGACAGCCCGTGCTACCTCACCGCCTCGGCCAGCCGGCCTCCCAGGTCCCCCACCCGGTCCATGTCCTCGTTCTCGGCGGCGACCCGGCCCCGTTCGAAAACCCCCGTCACGGGAAGCTCGGCCAGCACCTCGTAACCCAGCGCCTCCAGGGGGAGCCGCATGGCGTCCAGGGTCAGACCGATTCCCTCCGTGCCGTGCTGCTCGCCGACGGAGACGATCGCCGCCTTTCTTCCCTGTCGGGCGAGGCGGGTCGACCAGGGCCCCGGGCGGGGGGAGCCGAAGTCGTAGTAACAGTAGAGGCGGTCGATGAACGCCTTCATCCACGCGGTGACGTTGTAGTTGTGCACGGGGGAGACGAGGAGAAGCCCCAGGGCGCCCTCCACCTGAGGGTAGAGAAGATGCATGCCGTCCAGCCGGCCCGTGCAGGCCTTGTCCCTGCGGCATCGCTCGCACCCGATGCAGGGTTGAAACTGGTAGTCGGGGAGGCGAACGAGTCTTCCCGGCACGCCGGCCTCCTCGGCGGCCGCCAGGGCCCGAAGGGCCACCTTCTCCGAGTTCCCGCTTTTCCGCGGGCTTCCCGTCACGGCCAGGATCCGGGCCTCCGGGGCGATGGGCGCCCGCAAGGCCCCGGGGTCTCGGCCGGCGTTCTCCGTCTCGTTCATCTGGATGCCCCCTTGCTCCCTGCAGGAAAGACCGGTTCGCTTCAAGGCACGAGGCACCCTATCAAACCCGGTTTGGATTGTAAACCGAGCCGTTATGGGATATGAAGACCGGAGGGGCCGGAGAACGATCGTTGACGCCACCGACGGCCCCCGATCCGTCAACCGTTGGAGCCGACGAGAGGGGGAGAGACGTGGGGGAGGAAGACAGGATCGAGGAGCTGGCGGGCTTCGCGGACGAGGCCATCCGGCTCTGTGGGGACCGCTCGCTTTCGTTCTACGGCCAGGGCGCGAGCCGGGTGAAGTTCGACGAGGCTCTCGTGATCGAAGCGGGCCTGCAGCTCACCGAGATGTTCCGCGATCAGCTTCTGGTGCGCTTCCCCGACCACCGGGTGTTCAGCAACGAGGAGGCGGACCGCGGATACAGCCACGACGGCACCCGGTACCTCTGGGTGTACGACGCGCTGGACGGGGTGGCCAACTTCCAGGCCGGCATTCCCATCTGGGGGATGTCCCTGGCGCTCCTGGAGAACTACTGGCCCGTTCTGGGGCTGTTCTACATGCCGGCGACAGGGGACCTGTTTCACGCGCGCGCCGGTCAGAAGGCCTGTCGGGGCGAGCGGCAGATCGGGGTGTCCGGCCAGGACGCCCTGAGCGACGAAAGCCTTCTCCTCACCTACTCCCGGTTCCACCGGCACTACGACACGACCTTCCCGGGCAAGATCCGGAGCCTGGGCTGCACCGGGGCCCACGTCTGCTACGTGGCCACCGGGAGCGCGGAGGGTGCCCTCGTCAACAACGCCTCATTCGCAGACCTCGGCGCGGTGCGCGTGATCGTCGAGGCGGCGGGCGGTAAGATCTTCAAGCAGGACGGTTCGGAGTTTTTCCTGAACGAGTACCTGGACGGACCCACGATCCGGGAGGACCTCCTGATCTCGTCGCCGGAGCTCGGCCCCCAGATCCGAACCCACCTTCGCTCTTTACCGTGAAAACGCCCCAGACCCGCCCTCGGAACGGGCCTCATCGTCTCCGCTTTCGAACCTTCCGCCGAACGACCCGCCTCCGGGGTTTCCGATCCCTTGCCGGGGCCCCGGCCTCACCGCTTTCCAGCCCCCTTCCTCCGGACGCCTCTCCTGGAGACGGCTCCCGGTAGCGGCAGGTCGCCCGCGGGCATTTCAGGGGCTTGGGGTCCCCGTCGACGTCCCGCTCCACCAGGAAGGGGTTGCCGCAGAGGGGGCAGGGGACGTGGTGCGGTCTGCCCCAGCTGATGAACATGCATTGCTCGTCGGAGCAGTTGTAATAGAGGCGTCCCTTGGCGGTCTGCCGGGCTTCGAGGGAGGCCTGCCGACAGACCGGGCACTGCATGGCCAGCTCTTCTTCGAAGGCGCTGACACGGTCCTCCACCGGCGCTTCCGGGTCAGCGTCCGGGTCCGGATCAGGGCCCGGATCAGGATCAGGGTCAGGGTCCGGGGCAGGGTTGGGGACAGGGTCCGGGTCCGGATCAAGCTCCGGGTCAGGGGTCGGGGCAGGGTCCAGGTCAGGAGCAGGGTCCGGATCCGGACCGTGGTCTCGAGGGGAAGGCGGTTCGGG
>CAYVVQ010000049.1:24407-27435 GCA_964454455.1 uncultured Desulfobacterales bacterium
GGTCAGGAGCAGGGTCCGGATCCGGACCGTGGTCTCGAGGGGAAGGCGGTTCGGGCGGTTCGACCGGATCGGGAAGAGGCGTTTCCTGCCGTTCCTCGACCTCCGGGATCGAGCCGTCGATCCGCTGCGGCTCCACGTCGGAGGCTTTCTCCGCCGGCGGTGTCGTGATGCCCCTGAGGGTGGGAGCCCTGAGACGGTCGGGCCTCCGCAAGCGGGGGCGCCTGGGTGGCGCGGGTCGGGCTTCGGGCTCCTTTTTCGCCCTTCCAAAGGGAGCGGCGCCGTGATGCCTGAGCATCTGGTCGAGCTGGAGAAGGGCCGCCTTGGGTTGCTTTCGGCCGGTTTCCACCTCGTCGAGGGTCTGAACCAGGTAGGCCACCAGGTTGACGCCCGGCATTCCCGGGAAGGCATGATCCAGGAGCCGCGCCATGGAGAAGATCGGCTTGCGAGGGAGCAATCGATCCTGAGCGTCGAGTTCCACGTATCCCTTGCGCGCCATCTCTCCGATGACGGACTCGATAGGCCCCGGGTGGTCCAGGCCCATTTCGGAAAGCCCCTCCCAAAGCTCGGAACGACTCACCGATCCGGCCTCGGCGGAGTCCTCCGCCTCTCCGGCGAGTTCCGTCAACAGAACAATGCAGGCCGCCGGCACGAGTCCCATGGAGAACCCGTGAATCCCCTCGCCTGTTCCGGTGATGCGCTCGAGGTGGCGTACAAAGGCGCGGTCGAAGACCTCCAGCATGGAGTGGGTCCCGGTATCCGGGGCGGGCTTCGGTTGGTCCATGGGGTTTGACCTTTCCTGTCGCTGAGGGACGGCCTTGGGGTGAGCCCCTTCAGCTCATCATGCGCGGTTCATCTGTCCCATGTCGGTGAGCGCGTCCCGGGCCTCGGACATCCGGCGCTCGATCGGGTCTACGTCCGGGCCTTCGGCGCTTTCCGGGAGGGTAGCCACGCTTTCGAGGTCTACGGGCTCGTCCTCGACCGGTTCGTTCCCCCGGGAAGGGATGTCGCCCGCCTCCCCCTCGCCGGCGGCAGGCGCGGCCTGGATGCCGATGCAGTTTCCTTCACGATCCAGCAGCATGGAGAGCGGTACCTTGACCTCGAACTCCAGGAGGTACGCGATCTGGTTCTCGTGCACCACCATGTCCCCGCTCTTGTAGGAGACGTCTTCTCCAAGGGGCAATCGATGGGCTTCTGTGAAGATCCGCTCCACGGCCTCCCAGTCGAGATCGGCCGTGATGCCGTCGATGAGCTCCCTTTCCCCGCTCTTGATGATGTCGTCGCTCGTGACCTTCATCTGAAGGACTCCTTTCTGGTTGTTTCCGTGGAGGCGGCGGCCGCGGCGGGCCGGGATCCCCACGGATCGGATGCGGTTTCCCGGGAGAAGCGGTCCAGGATCTCGCCCGCCAGCGCCAGGTATCGCCGGGCCCCGTCGGAGACGTCGACAAGCAGCAGCGGCTTTCCCCGGACGGGGCAGGCGCGCAACTCGGGGCACCTGGGAATGGCGGTTCGAAAGACCAGGTCCCCCAGATGGCGGCGCAGGTCCCGGGCAATGCGCATGGACAGGGCGTCGTCCTCGTCCACCATGGAGAGGAGGATCCCCGCCACCCGAAGCGGGGGATTGAGCCGTTCCTTGACGGCCCGGGCGGCCTGGAGGAAGCCTTCCAACCCGTCCAGGGACAGGTAGTCGCTCGGAATCGGGATGACGAGAAAGTCCGCCACCGCGATCGCCTGGGTGGTGAGCAGGCCCAGGGTGGGGGGGGTGTCCAGGACGATGCAGTCCCATCCCTTGCGGGCTTCTTCCATCAAGGCCTTCATGGGGTGTCTCCCGCCGGCCGGAGGGTCCGGCGCGGCTTCCGCCTGCTGGAGATCCGCCCGGCTCGGAACGACCTGCAGATAGGGAATGGGCGTTTCCCGGATCGAGGCCTGCAGTCTTCCCCTTCCCGCGAGGGCGTCGCACAGTCCCCCGTCCGACCGATCCCCGCGGAATCCCAGCCAGGACGAGGCGCTCGCCTGGGGATCGCAATCCACGAGCAGGGTGGACCTTTCCGCAACGGCCAGCGCGGCGGCAAGGTTGACCGCCGTGGTGGTCTTCCCCACTCCTCCCTTGCGGCTGGCTATGGCGATCACCGTTCCCATGCTCTCAGACAGACTCCCCCGGCACCTCCGGCCCAGGACCACGGGATTTGGCCCGGCCTTTGCAACTTGTACGATGTGGACGATGCACACGATGAAGACCGACCCGGATAGGGCCCGTGTGGGTACAGGAGTGATGCAAAACACATACCAGGTGGCATGGCGTCCATCCAACGGGTCATTCACCGGGCGTTTCCGGGTCGAAAACCGCAGGCTCGAGGCGGACCCGGGTCGTCATTCCATGAAGAGCGATTCCCATTGAGCGAGCAGAAGAAGGATCCATCCGGCTGGTCCAGCACCCTGAGCGTCGAGGGAATGGACCAGGCCATCCAGTCCCTGGGCTACCGGAGCCGGCGGTCGCCGAAGTACAGACTCGTGGACGCCGTCCGGGCGTTTTGTCTGGAGGCCGGGGGCCCGGATGCCTTGACGGTCGTGCCGGTGGACGATCTCGTCCGGCGGTTGTGGGACGTGGAAGGGGACCGCTCGGCCCTGGTTTCACGCCGGCGGAATCTCAGCAGCCTCCGCTCCTCCGTCAATGCGGACCTGATGGAGCGGTACCGCAGCGGGGACAATCCGGAAGGAATGATCATCGGCCCGCAATACAGCTTCGTCATTTGCGACGAGGCCAAGGATCAGGCCCTGCAGGCGCTTCGGGACATGACTCCCGGAAACGGGGACGGGGAGCTCCAGCGGATCGGCGAGCTGCTCCAACAGCTCCAGGGCCGGCTGGGGGACTCGGAAGAGGGCGCTCCGTCCGTTCCGGGGGAACGGGACGAGACGCTGGATGCCCTGCGTCAAGCGGTCCAGGCGCTCGCAGCTCGATGGGAGGGGAGCCCAGCCGCCGAGGAGGCGGCGGAGGAAGCCGGGGAGCCGCTGGACGAGGAGGATCTGGAGG
>CAYVVQ010000050.1:0-11712 GCA_964454455.1 uncultured Desulfobacterales bacterium
TTTTCAACGTAGAACTCGGCCGGTGATTCTTTTCTCTCGTAAAGTCCCCGCGCAACGACCTCCTCCAGGGTGTCCCCCAGCGAGAGCCACGGACTTCGGCCGGGTTCCTGATCCGCCTTGGCCAGATAGACGCCGTCATCGACCAGCACCACGATGGGCCGGAACCCCAAGGAGATGGCGCCGTTGGCATGCCGCAGCCCCTCGGCCGCCTGAAAATCGCCGTACGGTCCCCGGCGGATCACAATCAGGATATCCTTGCTCATCACACCCTCCTTTACGGACCGACACTGAGCAACACGTCTGTCTCGTGGATGACTGCAAAAAGGCTCTTGAGGGTACCGGGCGCAGCGCCTTCGATAAACTGCTCCTTCCGCAGACCGCGGAAAGTGAAACACGTCCCTCAGAGGTCCACCCGGGCGCCTTTGGCGAGCAGCTCCGCAAACCCTTTTTCCGCGCTGGGGGCCCCCGATGCCTTCTGGCCTTTCAAAAAGCCATAGGTGCCGTCCCCGGAGCCGACCACGGTCACCCGGTGGCCTTTTTCCAAGGCCGCCCGGGCGATCCCCAGCACGGTGTCCACATCCTGCCCGCCATAAGGCGATGAGCCGAGTATCATGGTGATCTGCTTCATAAGCCCTCCATTTGTCGCCGGTTTAGAAAAGCTTGCTGTTCTCGCCTCTCACTTTTGATCCTTCTTTCTTGCAGTGGTTTTGTGTAACAAACCGTCTTCCAAGGTCAATGGGTCGAGTTCTCTGGTGATCGCGAAAAATGATGGAGTCGTAACAAGCCCGGAACCTTGAGATCTGCCCTGGAAATATCAGTAGCTTATGGCGTTTCCAGCGGCGGATGAGCGCTTTCTGCGAATCCGTCAAAAATCCCTCGACACGGCAATGGCTGCGATGGGGACGTCGGTTGGGGGCCGAACAATAAAAAAAGGGGTTAACCATGACGGCTAACCCCTTGCATTCTGGCGGGGACGACGAGACTCGAACTCGCGACCTCCGGCGTGACAGGCCGGCGTTCTAACCAGAACTGAACTACGCCCCCGGATGGAGTGGCCGTTCCCTTAGGGAGGGCCTATGAACAGTCGTTTTCGCTTTCCTTTGTACTCCTGCTGCGCTTCGTGGCGCGGCTTCATCGCTGGTGGGCGGAACAGGGCTTGAACCTGCGACCCCCGGCTTGTAAGGCCGATGCTCTCCCAACTGAGCTACCCGCCCCGAAGAGATGAATTATGGGGGACCTTTTGGGCCTTGTCAACCGTTTTCAGTGAGCGGTCACCTCGGAGATCTCTTTTTCCCCTTCGGTGTCCGCCTCGAGGCAGTAGGGCTCGCACTCCTCCGAGGGCTTGAAGAGCTCCTCGCCCTCTTCGAAGACCAGGGCCTCCTTGAGCACCTGGTCCATGTGCTCCACGGGCACCAGCTCCACCTTCTTGAGGACCCGCTTGGGGATCTCCTCGATGTCCTTCTTGTTCTCCATGGGGATCAGGACCTTGGTCACGTCCCCGCGGTGGGCGGCCAGGATCTTCTCCTTGAGCCCGCCGATGGGCAGGACGCGGCCGCGGAGGGTGATCTCGCCGGTCATGGCGATGTCCCTGCGAACGGGCTTGCGGGTGAGGGCCGAGACCATGGAGGTGGCGAGAGCGATGCCGGCCGAGGGTCCGTCCTTGGGGATGGCTCCCTCGGGCACGTGCACGTGGATGTCCACCTTCTCGTAGAACTTCTCGGGCAGCCGGAGCTGGCGGGAGCGGGAGCGCACGTAGCTGAGAGCCGCGCGGGCCGACTCCTGCATCACCTCTCCGAGCTTGCCGGTGAGCACCAGGTTGCCCTTCCCCGGCATGATGGCCGCCTCGGTCTGGAGGAGCTCGCCGCCCACGTCGGTCCAGGCCAGACCCGTGGTCATGCCGATGTCGTCCTTCTCCTCGGTGCGCCCGTGGCGGAACTTGGGCACGCCGAGGTGCTTGTGGACGGAGCTCTGGGTGATCCGGACCTTGGTGTCCTTGCCCTGGCGGGCCACCTTCTTGGCCACCTTGCGGCAGACCGATGAGATCTCACGCTCCAGGTTCCGCACACCCGCCTCGCGGGTGTACTCCCGGGTGATCCTGAGGATGGCGCTGTCCGAGAAGGTGATGTTCTCGTCGGTCAGGCCGTTCTCCTTGACCTGCTTCGGGACCAGGAACTGCTTGGCGATGTTGAGCTTCTCCAGCTCCGTGTAGCCGGGCAGCCGGATGATCTCCATCCGGTCCTGCAGGGGCAGCGGGATGCTGTAGAGGTTGTTCGCCGTGGTGATGAACAGGATCTCGGAGAGATCGTAGTCCAGGTCCAGGTAGTGGTCGTTGAAGGCGAAGTTCTGCTCCGGGTCCAGGACCTCGAGGAGGGCCGCGGAGGGGTCTCCCCGGAAGTCCGTGCTCATCTTGTCCACCTCGTCGAGGCAGAAGACGGGGTTGTTGGAGCGGGCCTTCTTCAGGTACTGGAGGATCTTTCCGGGAAGCGCCCCGATGTAGGTCCGGCGGTGCCCCCGGATCTCCGCCTCGTCCCGGACGCCGCCCAGGGAGAGACGGACGAAGTTCCTGGAGGTGGCGCGCGCCACGGACTTGGCGAGCGAGGTCTTGCCCACGCCCGGGGGACCCACCAGGCAGAGGATGGGGCCCTTGATCTTCTTGGTCAGGGTCTTGACCGCCAAATACTCGAGGATCCGCTCCTTGGGCTTCTTGAGACCGTAGTGGTCCTCTTCCAGGATGGCCTCGGCCTGGCCGATGTCGTTCTTGTCCTTGGTCTTCTCCTGCCAGGGCAGCGCCAGGATCCAGTCGATGTAGTTCCGGACGACCGTGGCCTCCGCGGACATGGGGGACATCATCTTGAGCTTCTTGAACTCCTGCCAGATGCGGGCGTTGGCCTCCTTGGGAAGCCGCTTCTTCTTGATCTTCTTCTCGAGCTCATCCAGCTCCGCCTTGAAGTCGTCCTTGGTGCCCATCTCCTTCTGGATCGCGCGCATCTGCTCGTTCAGGTAGTAGTCCTTCTGGGTCTTCTCCATCTGCTTCTTGACCCGGTTCTTAAGGCGCTTCTCCAGGGTGATGATGTTGATCTCGTAGCGGATCATCTCGTAGAGCTTCTCGAGGCGTGCGTCGGTGCTGTCGATCTCGAGGAGCAGCTGCTTGTCGCCCACCTTGAGGGTGAGATGGGCCGCCACGGTGTCGGAAAGGCGCGCCGCGTCGTCGAGACCGGCCACGGTGCTCACGTGATCCTTGCTGAGCTTCTCGTTGAGCTTGGCGTACTCCTCGAAGCTCTCCACCACGGTCCGCATCAGGGCGCTGGTCTGGTCGGTGACCTCGCTGGGCTCGCCGAGCCGCTCGACCTCCACCATGAAAAACTCGTGGCTTCCCACGAACTCCTGGACGCGGGCCCGCTCCTTGCCCTCGATGAGAGCCTTGACCGTACCGTCCGGCAGGCGCAGGAGCTGGAGCACCGATCCGAGGGTCCCGTGGGAGAAGATGTCCTTCTCCCCCGGGTCATCCACCTTGGCGTCCTTCTGGGCCGAGAGGAAGATGAGCTTCTCCCGGCTCATGGCGTGCTCGAGCGCCTTGATGGATTTCTCCCGACCCACGAACAGCGGGACCACCATGTTGGGAAACACCACCACGTCCCTCAGGGGGAGGAGTGGGTAATGCACTTTTTGTTCTTTTAAAAAATCCAATGCGTTCTTCTTCGTCAAGTTGAACATGTTGTTTTCATAATCCATCGATTAGGCATAGCCTGCCTGGTTTTCGTATATCAGGAGGGGAGAGTCCCCCCGCTGAATCACCTCCTCGTTGATCACGCACTCCCGCACACCGGCCGTGCTGGGGATGTCGTACATGATGTCGAGCATGATCGACTCGAGGATGGCCCGAAGCCCCCTGGCGCCGGACTTGCGCTGGAGCGCGTCGTTGGCCACGGCCAGAAGCGCTTCTTCGGTAAACTGGAGGTGTACGCTCTCCAGCTCGAAGAGCTTCTTGTACTGCTTGACCAGGGCGTTCTTGGGCTCGGTGAGGATGCGCACGAGGGCGTCCCGGCTCAGCTCGTCCAGGGACGCGATGATCGGAATCCGCCCCACGAACTCGGGGATCAGCCCGTACTTGATCATGTCCTCGGGCTGGACCAGGGCGCGGGTCTTGTTGACGTCCTCGTGCAGTTTGTCCCGGATCTCCGCCTCGAAGCCCATGGTCTTGCTGCCGAGGCGGTTGCTGATGATCTTCTCCAGCCCGTTGAAGGTGCCGCCGCAGATGAACAGGATGTTGCCGGTGTCCACCTTCACGAAGTCCTGCTGGGGGTGCTTGCGCCCGCCCTTGGGCGGCACGCTCGCCAGGGTGCCCTCGATGATCTTCAGTAGGGCCTGCTGCACGCCCTCCCCGGAGACGTCCCGCGTGATGGAGGGGCTGTCCGACTTGCGTGCGATCTTGTCGATCTCATCGATGTAGACGATCCCTTTGCACGCGGACTCCACGTCGTAGTCCGCCATCTGCACGAGGTTCAGGATGATGTTCTCCACGTCCTCGCCCACGTACCCGGCCTCGGTGAGGGTGGTGGCGTCCGCGATGGTGAACGGCACGTTGAGCACCCTCGCGAGGGTCTGCGCCAGGAGCGTCTTGCCGGACCCGGTGGGGCCGATCAGAAGGATGTTGCTCTTCTGGATCTCCACGCCGTCCATGTCGGCCCGCGTGTTGATCCGCTTGTAGTGGTTGTGGACGGCCACGGAAAGAATCTTCTTGGGCCGTTCCTGCTCGATGACATACTGGTCGAGCATTTCCTTGATCTCGAACGGCTTGGGAAGCCTGGCGTCCTCGTCCGCTTCCGCCTCCTGCCCGTACTCCTCGGCAATGATCTCATTGCAGAGCTGGATACACTCATCGCAGATGTAGACCGACGGCCCGGCGATGAGCTTTTTCACCTCGTCCTGGCTCTTGCCGCAAAAGGAGCAGAGCAGATCGTCGCTGGAGTCGTTTTTTCTCGGCATAGATCTTTTCCTCTGTCGGGTTATCAGCTTCCCTGGGAACTCTGCATCTCCCTGTGGGTGATCACCTTGTCGACAATCCCGTACTTCTTGGCGTCTTCGGCGCTCATGAAAAAATCGCGCTCCGTGTCCTTCTCGATCCGTTCGAGGGGCTGCCCCGTGTGGTTCACGAGCAGCTGGTTGATGATCTCCCGGATCTTCAGGATCTCGCGTGCGTGAATGTCGATGTCCGTTGCCTGCCCCGTGGTCCCGCCCAGGGGTTGATGGATCAGGACCCGGCCGTGGGGAAGCGAGTAGCGCTTCCCGTTCGTGCCCGCAGCCAGCAGGAGCGCTCCCATGCTGGCGCACTGCCCCATGCAGATGGTGGTGATGTCGGGCTTGATGTACTGCATGGTGTCGTAAATGGCCATGCCGGCCGTAACCGACCCGCCCGGGGAGTTGATGTACAGGTTGATGTCCTTGTCCGGATCCTCGGACTCCAGGAAGAGCATCTGTGCGATGATGGTGTTGGCCATGTTGTCGTGCACCTGCTCCCCGATGAAGACGATCCGGTCTTTCAGCAGCCTGGAGTAAATGTCGTAGGCACGCTCTCCGCGGCTGGTCTGCTCCACAACGATCGGTATCAGCATGGATTTCTCTTTCTCTGTATAGAGGCCGGAGGGCAGGATCGGTTTCCTGGTTTGCGGCCCCGGGATGATGTCATGATCAAGACTTCTTTTGACTTAATTTATCTGACTCTACCTCATTCACTTTCGCACGATCCAGGAGGAAATTCAAGGTCTTTTCCTCGAGCAGATTCTCCTTGTAGGAGTCCAGGAGATTGTTGGCCTCGTAGTACCTGCGTATGATGCCCGCCTCCTGGCCGATGCCGGCCGCGAGCTCCTGGAACCCCTTCGACACGTCCTCCTCGGTGACCTCGAGATCGTTCAGCCTGGCGACCTCGCCCAGGATGAGCATCTTCTTTACCCGGGCCTCGGCCGCCGGCCTGAGCTCCTCCCGCAGCTTGTTCTCGTCCAGCCCGGCCTGCTCCAGAGAGGAGCCCGAACGGGAGAGGTTCTGCTGGAGTCTCTCGACGGCGCTCTGGAGCTCTTGCTCCACCAGGGTCTCCGGGAGGGCGAACTCCACGCCCTCGGCGATGCGATCCACGAGGCGGTTCTTCACGTCTTGGTCGATCCGCTTTTCCTCCCGCTTGACGAGCTCCTTGCGGACCTCTTCCCTCAGGTCCTCCACGGTCGCGACGCCGTCCGCGCCGAGGCCCTTGGCGAACTCGTCGTCCAGCGCGGGCATCTCCATCTCCTTGATGTCCTCGAGGCGGATCTCGAAATCGACGCTCTTTCCCGCCAAATTCTTGTCGCGATAGTCCTCCTCGAAATCCACCCGGATCGTCGTGGACTCCCCCTTGCGGGTCCCCACCAGCCGCTTTTCGAACTCGGGATGGAAGTCCCCCGAGCCGACCCTCAACATGTGGTTCTCGGCCTCGAGGCCCTCGACGGGCTCCCCGTTCTCGAGGCCCCTGTAACTGAAAACGGCGTAATCGCCCTCGCGTACGCCGCGATCTTCCTCCACGGGTTTCATCTGCCCCCGGGCGCGTCGGATCTCCTCGATCTGCTTGTCCACGTCCGCGTCGTCGACAGAAAAGCGTTCCTTCTCCACCTCGATACCCGTGTAGCCCTCGATCTCGAACCGGGGGCGCACCTCCATCACGGCGGTGTACCGGAACGCCTCCCCCTTGCGCGGGAGGTCGTTCTCGATGGTGGGCATGTTCAGGGGGAAGGTTTCGTTTTCCTCCAGGGCCTGGGGGAGCGTCTCATTGACGAGGTCCCGGGTCACATCGCTCATCACTTCCCGGCCGAACCGTCCCTCCAGGATCCCGATGGGGATCTTGCCCGGACGGAAGCCCGGGATCCGAGCCTGCTTTCCGAGATCCCGGTAGGCCTTGTTGATCTTGCGATCGACCTCGCCGGCCTCGATTTCGACGGTGAGCTTTTTCTTGACGGGGCTGATTTCTTCGACGCTGCTCTTCATGGGACCTTCCGAAACCTCCGAGTGCGGGACTTGAGACAAAAGCTAAGCACGACGACCGGTAGTTCAAGGAAAATTGTTGATTTTACAAGCCTGGTCGCCCGGCTGTCAACCGGATTGTACGTCCCGCAGCGCTCCGGCCTGCGTTTTCCGCGTGAACCGTCGCTTCTCGGGAATGGAAGCACAAACCATGCCAGGGGAGGCCCTTCGAAAGGGGACCGCGGGGTCAGTCCCGGTTCCGCTCTTTCACCAGCTCGATGAACTCCTCGAGCTCCTTTTCGGAACCGAACACCTCGCTGTACCGCCGCTCGCTCCAGGCGGTCAGGCCCAACTCGAAGATGTGGTGGATGAGCCGGTCCGCATCCTCCGCGCCCTGGAGCTGGACCGTCTGGTACAGCAGCTCGTTCGGCACCTTGATGGGGTAGACGGCCGTGGACGAGCTCGCGTCGGGCTTGAAGTAGTCCTGAATATCCTTGAGGATTCTCAGGCTGACATATTTTCTGTTGTATTCTTCTTCGTTCATGTTGAATCCCTTCACTCCTTGTGCCATGTTAAGGTCAACGAAAGGGTTCGTCAACCATAAGCCGTCCCGCAGGCGCCTCCGGGGGGCGCCTGGCCGCCCGGAGGGAGCCCATGCCCATCTACGAGTACCAGGCCACCGACCCGAAAACGGGCTGCCGCGCCTGCCGCAGGCCGTTCGAGTACCTGCAGGGCCTCAGGGACGAGCCCCTGGCCGCCTGCCCCGACTGCGGCGCGCCGGTGCGCAAGCTGATCTCCCGGTGCCGGGCCGCGGTCCTCGAGGCCTCCGAGGAGGTCGTGAGGACGGAGGGGCGGATCCGGTCGTACGAGAAACAAGGCATGTGGAGCCACGCCGCCGAGCTCGCGGACAAGCAGGCGGAGAAGACCCGGGACGCCGGGCTCAAGACCCGCGCCCTCGACAACTACGAAAAGGCCGGGTACGACGCGAGCACGCTCTCCCGTCACGATGCCGGGGACTGACCTCCGCCGCGCCGGAGCGCCGGGCCCCGGCCTCCTTCTTGGGTTGCCCGGTTTTCAGCAACTGTGGTACGGTGCCTGACGGTTTCCGGGACGTTCCTGCGATACCCGCTCCCAGGCTCCATCCTGGAAGGGAGCGAAAACGCTGCTTGTACAAAGGAGGCCCATCGGCGTGATCGATCTGTTCGTCAGAGGCGGCGTCTTCATGTATCCCATCCTGCTCTGCTCGGTGATCGCACTGGCGATCTTCCTGGAACGCCTTTGGGTGCTGCGGCGAAGCCAGGTCCTGCCCGAGGAGCTCATCCGAAACGTCGAGGAGCTGCTGAAGAAGGGGAAGGTCGCCGAGGCGCTCTACCTCTGCCAGGATCAGGGCTCTTCCATCGCCCGGGTCTTCATGGGGGGGCTCAAGAACGCGGGACGGGGCATGTGGCTCGTGAAGGAAGGCATCGAAGAGATGGGTAGCCGGGAGGCGGTGGTTCTCGAGAAGCACGTGGGGGCCCTGGCCACCATCGCGAACCTCACCCCGCTCCTCGGTCTCCTGGGCACGGTTTCGGGGATGATCAAGACCTTCAACGTCATCTCCGTCCAAGGCGTGGGGAACCCCGCCCCTCTGGCCGGAGGGATCGCCGAGGCCCTCATCACCACGGCATCGGGCCTCTGCGTGGCCATCCCCACGCTGGTCTGCTACCGCATCCTCAAGGACCGGACCGAGACCCTGGTGTTCGAGATGGAGGAGCACTCCATGGAGGTCATCGAGATCCTGGAGGGCCCAGGCAAGGGACCCGCCGAAGCCGACCGGGCCGCTCCCCCGAGGCGGGAGGCCCGCCGGCGCTCCTCGGCACCCTGATCGAAACGGGAGAGGCTCATGCGGTTCATCCGCGGTCGAAGAGAGGAAGAGCCCCGGCTCGGGATCGCCCCGCTGATCGACATCGTGTTCCTCCTGTTGATCTTTTTCATGGTCACCTCCCACTTCGATCTGGCCTCGGGCGTCCGCCTGGAGCTGCCCGAGATGACCAGCCGCCTGAGCGAGGAGGCCCGGATCGAGTCCACGGTCGTGATCGACCGGGAAGGGAACACCTACCTGGAAGGGGAGCGGATCGAGAAGGACGATCTCGAGGATCGGCTCCGGCAACGCGTCGAGGGGGAGGGCCTCGAGCGCATCATCCTCCAGGCCGACAAGGAGACCCTGCACGGGACCGTCCTCGGGACCATCGACCTGGCGCGCGGGGCCGGTGTGCGATCGGTAATCATCGCTGCCCGGTGGAGATCGGACGAAGGCCGTTGAGCGGCATCCGGCCGAGAACACCCCGCCCACCCCGGCCGGGGAAGGAAAGGGACCTCGGCCTTGCCGGCTCCCGAAGCGCTCGATGGAACTGAACCGAAAAGGAATCCAAAAGCTTGCGGTACCCGTCCTCTTTGCCCTGATCGCGGCGTGGCTGGCCTTCGGCGAGCGCGGGCTGATCCACCTGTACAGGATGGAGGGCCAGAGAGAGCGCTACCGGGATCGCATCCAGGAGCTCGAACGGAAGAACCACGAGCTGCTCCTCGAGATCGAACGGCTGAGGACCGACGAGGAGTACATCGAATCCGTCGCCCGCAAGGAGCTGAACCTGCTGAAGGAAGACGAGACCCACTTTCACTTCGCGGAGGAGCTCCGGAGCGGCGTCACCAACGGGGTCCCGTCGCCGGGAAGTCCGGAATCGGAGCGGAGCGAGGCCTCGGGGGCCGAAGCCGGAGCCCAGGGCGGCCCATCGAACTGACCATCATCACAGGGGGAGGATGACATGTACGATCTCGAGCGGCTTCTCGAAGAACTCCTGGAGACCGACGCTTCGCCCGGGGCGCTCCACCTGGTCCTCTCCAAGATCAGGGGCCGGGGGCGCGCGGGCCTCGTGGTCCAGCAGTGCCGGAAGGCCCTGATCCTCCACCCGGACCGTGATGACCTGCGCACCCTGCTGGCGGAGGCCTACCTGGAGCAGGGGCTCGCGACCCACGCGTCGGAGGAGCTGATGCGGGTGACCCGGAGGCTGGACGAGGCGGCCGGGGCCTACAAGCTGCTTGCGGACGCCCTGGCGCGCCAGGGAAGGGACGCGGAAGCGGCGGGCTGTCTGGAATGCTACCTGGCGCATCGCCCGGACGACGCCGAGGCCAGGCAAACCCTGGCCCGGCTCCGCCCTCCGGCTCCGGAGACCGGGGCTGAGTCCGCCGCGCCCGAAGGGACCCGGGCCGGAGAAGAGGCGTTCCAGGAAACGCCGGCTTTCGAGGAAGAGGCCCCGGTCGAGGAACCCATCCCCGAGATCGCCACCCCCACGCTGGCCGAGCTCTACTACAGCCAGGGGCAGATCGATGCCGCCGTGGAGACGTACGAGCGCATTCTCGCTCGCTCCCCGGACGACCCGCGGGCCAACGCTCGTCTTCGGGAGTTGCTGGCCCTGAGGGCGGCCCCGGAGGAAGCGCCCGCCTTCGAGGAGGCGGCCCCGGAACGGGCACCGGACGAGGAGCCCGAGGCCGAGGCGGTGAAGCCCGTCACGCTTGAGGAGCTCGCCTTCGAAGAAGTGGTGCCGGAGTCTGCACCGGAGGAGGAGCTCGGAGCCGGATCGGGACCGGCCTCGGTGGAAGAGAGCGCCCTCCTGGCGGCGGAGCGGAAAACGTCCCGCAGGATGATCGCCGTGCTCGAAAAGTGGCTGACCCGAATCCACGAAACCGGGACCAACGCGTCCGCCTGATGCGAGGTGACATCCTTGGAATGGAGATTTGCGACCACGGGCGTGGGGAGCGTCCCCAGCCTTCGGGTGGAGCCCACCTGCCGTCTCATCCTGGAGCTGTTTCCTGAGATCCCCTTCTGGCCCCAGTTCGTGAAGCTGGCCCCCGAGGAGGAGATGATTCCTCAGTTCAGCGAAGGCCTTCCGGGCATCCGGGCCGGGGAGGACGGAAAGACCCTCCGGGTGACCACGGAACGCCTGGAGGAGGAGCTGACGCGATTCTATGAAGCCTTCCTGAACGAGGAGGTGGAGGCCTTCGCCGTCTCGCCGGACCACGCCCGCGGGCTCTACACCATGCTGGAGATGATCGGGGAGACCCCGCAGACCGGGAACGGCCTGATCAAGGGGCAGAGTGTGGGCCCGATCACCTTTGCCTCGTCCGTGACCCTGGAGGACGGCCGCTACCTCCTCCACGACCCCGGCCTTTTGGACGCCGTGGTCAAGGGGCTGTCCATCAAGCTCCTCTGGCAGGCCGAGGCCTTGGGGCGCACCGGGAGACGGCCGATCCTGTTCATCGACGAGCCCGCCCTCTCCGGCATCGGCTCGGCCTTCTCCGCCATGAACCGGGACCTGGTGACGGAGGCGCTCCGGGAGATGATGGACTACTGCCGCGAGAGGTCGAACGCGGTCATGGGCATCCACTGCTGCGCCAACACGGACTGGTCCATGGTGCTCGCAGCCGGCCCCGACATTCTCAACTTCGACGCCTACGCCTACATGGACGCGTTCCTGCTCTATCCCGACGAGGTGGTCCGCTTCGTCGAGGGAGGCGGAACGATCGCATGGGGCATCGTTCCCACGCTGGACTTTCACGAGGAGGTCACCGCCGACGACCTCCAGGTCCGGCTGGAGCAGGGGCTCGAGCGGCTGTCGGACCGGAGGGTGAGCCGGGAGCTCCTTCGCGCCCGGGGCATGATCACGTCGGCCTGCGGCATGGGCGGCATGCCCG
>CAYVVQ010000050.1:11812-27246 GCA_964454455.1 uncultured Desulfobacterales bacterium
CTCCTTCGCGCCCGGGGCATGATCACGTCGGCCTGCGGCATGGGCGGCATGCCCGTCGACTCCGTCGAAACCGTCCTTCGCCTGATCTCCGAGCTCGGGAAGCGGATGCGCTGACACGGCCGGGGAAGCCTGCGCACCATTCCCGGCGGGGGGTACGAACCGCCTCACATGGACAAGCGAACCATCTCCAAGGTCTTTCTCGTCGTTCTCCTGGGAGCCGCGATCCTCCTGCTCCGCCTGTTCTGGACCTACATCTCGGCCATCGTGCTGGCTTTGCTGATCGCAAGCGCCTTCTTCCCGCTCTACACCCGGCTCCGGAGACTGCTCAAGGATCAGGCCCAGCCCGCGGCCCTCCTCATGTGCATCTTCATTGCCGTGGTGCTGATCATCCCCGTGGGGGGGTTCGTCGGCACCTTGTCGAACGAGGCCTTCGACTTCTACAAGCGCAGCCGGACCATGGTCTCCATCGACCGGATCGACCAGGCCATCCACAGTGACAGCGTCTGGGCGAAGCGCCTTCGAAGGGCTGCATCCGCGGTCGGCGTGGAGCTCACCGTGGAGGCCCTGAACCGGGTGGCTGCGGCCGTGGGCACCAACGTCGGGCTCTTTCTCTCCCGCCAGATCCGCTCCGTGGCATCGAACCTCCTCAGCCTTCTGATCCACTTCTTCCTGATGATCGTGGTGATCTTCTACATCTTCCGGGATGGAGACCGGCTCAAGAACTACATCTCCGAGCTGTTGCCCTTCCCCCTCTCACAGCAGGAGCTGGTGGTAAACAAGTTTCGAGAGATGGGCCGGGCGGTGATCCTGGGAAACGGGGTGTGCGGGATTATCCAGGGGGTCCTGGCCGGAATCGGGTTCGCCCTCTCCGGACTGGGCGGACCGTTCCTCTGGGGAACGGTGGCGGCCTTCATGGCCTTCCTGCCCATCGTGGGCGCCTCCATCGTCTTTCTGCCCGCTTTCGCCATCCTCCTGATCCAGGGGAAAACCGGTGTCGCCCTGATCTTCCTCGCCTACAACGTCTGCTACAGCGCCCTCATCGAGTACGTGGCCAAGCCGCGCCTCATCGGTAAGGGCATGCGCATGAACCCCCTGCTCGTCTTCATCGGCGTGATCGGCGGGCTCAAGCTCTTCGGCATCCTGGGCGTGGTGTACGGGCCCCTGATCATCACCATTTTCCTGACCCTTGCAGAAATTTATCGGCTTGAATATAAGGAGGCCATGCTGTAGCCTGAACGGGACCTCGACCTCAGCGGATCAAACCGATGAACGCCAATGCGGGCAGCCGCCGATCATCTCAAGGAGTCTGACGCCATGGATACGGAAAAAGTTCTTCAAGGAAAGTGGATCCTGATCGTGGACGACGAGCAGGACATCCTCGACCTGCTGACCGAGATGCTGGACATGTGTCGGATCGATACCGCCGGGACTTTCGAAGAAGGCAAGGAGCTCCTGGAAACGAATCCTTACGACGTGGCCGTGCTGGACATCATGGGCGTCAAGGGCTACGAGCTTCTCGAAATCGCCAACCAGAGGAAGATCCCCGCCCTGATGCTCACCGCTCACGCGCTGACAGAACAGGACCTCAAGAAGTCCGCAGAAAAGGGCGCCTCCTTTTACGCTCCCAAGGACGAGATCAACCGAATCGACGTGTTCGTGGCGGACGTGATCGAGGCCAAGGAGAAGAATCGCAACGTCTGGGCCAAGTGGTACGAGCGGCTCAGCGGTTTCTACGATCGCCGGTTCGGGCCCAACTGGCGCGACATGGACCCGACCTTCTGGGATCACCTGATCAAGTACTGAGGCGGCGGGGGCTCCGGCTTTTTTCTTCAAGTTCCCCGAGCCCGTGCCGATAGGAACATGTAGGAAAAACGCCAAACCCGTCGTGAGGCGGGGACGGAAAGCCACGGGTCTCCAAAGAGACAGCCGGGTTGCCCTTTGAGCCGTGCGACGATCACGGCGACGTGCAATCGGTCTGTCTCGTTCCCGGGACAGACCTTTTTTTTGCGGATCGAGAATCCCGAAGCGGAGAGCGGAGCAACATGACCTCAGTGAAGAAGACCGGATGCATCCTGCTGGCCGGAATCTTGATCGCGGGAAGCCTGGGGGTCCACCGCTATCACAAGGAGGCCGTGCTGGACTGGCTCCTCGAGTTCCAGTCCGGCGGGGACGCCAGCAACGACGTCGAACTCTTCTTCTTGTCCAGCGTGGACACGAAGACCCTTCGGGTGAACCTGACCGTGCGTTGCAGGAACCGGAGACAGAAGCGGGAGGTGCAGCAGAAGGAGCCGCGCATCGTCGGCGGGCTCATCGAATGCACCCGCCACCCCAAGCTCGTGGCGTCCCTGGAGAGCCGGGACCTCGAGCCTTTGCGCAGCTACTGGACCGAGATCATCAACGAGACCACAGACACCCCGGTGCGATCCGTTCATCTGGATCGCTTCTTCTTCAACTGAAGCCGCCTCCTGCGCCCTACCCTCCTCGCAGCATCTCGAAAAAGGTCTCCAGGCGCGTGAGGGTCCGCCCGTCCAGAGGTCCCGGACGGTCCCCTTCCAGGGTGAGAACGGGCAGATCCAGGCTCTCTCGCAGCAGGATGTCGTGGATCTGCCGGTGGCAGAAGGTCTGGGTGTAGTGGATGAGCCCCTGGAGCCCCCGCTCCTCCACGGCCTGCCGGATGTCCCGGATCCTCCCCTCCATGCCGTAGGGATAGGTGTAGGCCAGGTAGCGGGCCGTGAGATCCCCTCCCCCAGCGGGAAGGCTGAACTGCCGCTGCACCTCGTTGAACACCACCCGGCCGCCGAATCGTTCCACGTTCTCCCAGAGGTCCTCGAAGATCGGGGGCACGCCCACGCAGCCGACCCGCACGGGGGAGGTCCTGTCTGTCCTTTCCCGGGCCTCCAAAAGGAACCGGTCCAGGCGGTCCTCGTACGCGTCAGGGTCGCCTCCGAAGTCCGAGCAGCTCACCAGGAACTCGTGGTTCTCCCGCCCGTCGACCCGGTTGTCCAGCCAGGTCATCCGGTCCAGCCGCCACAGCTTCTCCCGAATGCGGTCCAGGCGCCGTCCGGCGGCCGCGACCCCCTCGGCGTGGGCGGAGAGCTCTCTCATCAGGCCGTCCATGGCGCGCTCCAGAAGCCCCCGGTCCCGGGACAGGGGGTAGTCGAACCGGTGTACGCGAACACCCCGCCTTTCCAGGACCTCGGCCAGGGCCACGGTGTTACTGCAGTCCCCGCCCGTCACGGCGATGACGCGGTCCAAGCCGATCTCCAGGACCACGCCGTAGATCCCCTTGATCCAGGCGCACACGGTCCGTGGAAATCCCGCGGTCTCGGCGCTTCCGAGGAGGTACTCCGGCCGGGGGGAGGTGATGAAGGCGTTGTTCAGGTCCACGGGCCGAAACCCCGCGGCAAAGACGATCTCCACGGGCACGGTGGTGGTGATGCCGATCCGGGGGGGCGCTGTCGCGGAACCGGACAAGGCTCACGGCCTCACGAAGACGATTTCCCGGCTGGGCAGCTCCAGGCAGGACAGCTTGTTTCCGTAAACGGCACCGGTGTCCAGGCCGATCTTGTTGGGCATCAGCAGGGGGTCCCGGAAGGGCGTGTGTCCGAACACGACGGTCTTTCCGAAGTCGTGGTCCGACTGGATGAAGGGCTCCCGAATCCAGAGGAGATCCTCCGGGCTCTGATTCTCGAGCGCCACCCCCGGACGCAGTCCCGCATGCACCATCAGGCAGTCCTCCAGCTCGACGTAGAGCTTCAGGGAGCGGAGAAAATCGAGGTGCCCGCCGGGGAGAAGGGGCGCGGCCGGCACGTACCCCTCGATCCCGTAGCTGACGAGGGTGGTCTTGCCGCCGTTGGCCAGGAACAGCCTCGGGTCCCCGGTGTTCAGGTAGTGGATGAAGAGGCTCTCGTGGTTTCCCATGAGGCATTCCACCGCCGAGGAGCGCTCACGCATCTCCACGATCAGGTCCACCACGCCCCTGGGGTCCTCACCGCGGTCGATGTAGTCCCCGAGGAACACCAGCCGGTCGTGCTCGGGGTCCCAGTCGATCCGCTCCATGAGCTTCTCCAGGAGCCCGCGGCACCCGTGAACGTCCCCGATGATGAATGTCTTCTCTACACCCAAACCATCTCCTCGATCGCGCGTGTCTCCCAAGGCATCAGAACAGGGCCAGCCGCACGCGGTCCCGGGGGTCGAGCCGGCGGAGCCCCGCCTCCCTGGCCGCGGCCGCGGCATCCCGGAACTCTCGAGCCGTCAGCCTCCGGTCGATGGTCTCGTCCCGGCAGGCGTCCCCGCACGGCCGGTACTGATCCATCACGTTCACGTAGGTGTCCGGCGAGATCTCCTCGGCGATGAACTCCGCGATCCGCCGGGTCCCGGCGATCCCTCCGGGCATCACCAGATGTCGGACCAGCAGGCCCCTTCGGGCGAGGCCGTTCTCGTCGAAATCGAGGTTTCCCACCTGCCTGTGCATCTCGCGAAGGGCGGCGCGGGCCTTCTCCGGATAGTCGGGAGCGTCGCAGTAACGCGCCGACCGGACCCCGTCCCAGAACTTGAAGTCCGGCATGTAGATGTCCACCACCCCGTCCAGAAGCCGGAGGGTCTCCACCTCGTCGTAGCCGCCCGAGTTGTAGACCAGCGGAATGCGCAACCCCCGCTCGGCGGCGATCACCAGGGCCTCCAGGATCTGGGGCACCACGTGGGAGGGGGTGACCATGTTCACGTTGTGGCAGCCCTGCTCCGCCAGCAGCAGCATGACCCGGGCGATCTGGTCCGGCTCCGCGTCCTGTCCCTCGTTCCCGTGGCTGATCTCGCGGTTCTGGCAGAAGCTGCACAGGAGGTTGCAGGAGCTCATGAAGACGGTGCCGGAGCCGTGGGCCCCCACGAGCGGCGACTCCTCCCCGAAGTGGGGGCTGTAGCTCGCGACCCGGGCCCTGCGGCCGGTCCGGCAGTACCCGAGCTCCCCGTTGAGTCGGTCGACCCCGCACCGCCTCGGGCAGAGCTCGCAGTGGGCCATTCGCGCTACCGCCGTATCGGCCCGCTTTTTCAGCTCGCCGCTTCGCGCGAGAGCGACATAGCCCGGTTCCATGGACCCGCCGATGATGGTTCCTTTCCCGCCCCATCGATCCCCGCCGGGGGCGGCCCTTACTCGCGGCTCCCCCCGAAGATGTAAAGCAGCATGAGGAAGAGGTTGATGAAGTCCAGGTAGAGCGCCAGGGCCCCCAGGATGGCCCCTTTCCGGATCACCCCCGCCTCGGCGTCCGCCGGCTGGGTGAGGGCCATGTTCTTGATTTTCTGGGTGTCGTAAGCCGTGAGCCCCACGAACACGAGCACGCCGATGTAGCTGACCACCATGCTCACCGCGCTGCTCTGGATGATCATGTTCACCAGGGATGCAATGATGATGCCGATCAGCCCCATCATGAGAAAGCCGCCCCAGGAGGTCAGATCCCGTTTGGTGGTCCAGCCGTAGACGCTGCACGCCAGGAAGGTGCCCGCGCAGATGAAGAAGGTGCTCACGATCGACGCCCCGGCGTAAAGCTTGAAGATGAACGAGATGGTCACCCCGTTCAGGCCGGCGTAGAGCACGAAGAGGCCCGTGGCGGTGCCCGCGCTCATCCGGTTCACCATGCCGCTGATGGAGAAGACCAGGGCCAGCTCGGCGATGATCAGGCCGAAGAAGATGATTCGATTTCCGAAGACCAGGTTCTGAATGGCCGGGGAGTTGGAGGCGTAGTAGGAGACGAAGCCCGTGAGGGCCAGCCCGATGCACATCCAGTTGTACACACTTCGAACGTAATCGTTGACGAAGACCTCGCTGCGCGCCTTCGCCGTGGACGAGTAGTCTGCCATGAGCGGTTCCTCCTGAAAGCGTTGATCCGAGTGGGTTTTTCGAACGCGCTCACCAAATGCGCGCCGGTACGAGCATGTCTGATTATAAGAACGTTCCCGAATTCTTCAAGCGAAATGCGGCAGGGCGCGGATCCGCTCTGCCAGGGGCGGGTGGGAGTAGTGGAACCATACGTAGAGGGGGTGAGGATGCAGGTTGGCCAGATTGTCCCTGGCCATGCGCCCGAACGCGCGGATCAGGGCCTCCCCTCCTCCTGTCCTGTCGACCACGAACCGGTCCGCCCGGCGCTCGAATCGTCTGGAGAGCGCCATGGGCAGGGGGGAGAGAAAGAAACCCACAGGCTCCCAGATCACCCCGGCGAGAAAGAGCCCCGCAAACAGGGGGGTGCCGCTGAATCCGAACGCCCGATAGATCGGCTCCCAGCGGATGAGCAGGGACGCGGCGAACAGGAGGATCAGGGAGGCCGCGCCGAACAGAAGAAGCTGCTTCCACACGTGACCCATCTTGAGGTGGCCCATCTCGTGGGCGAGCACCGCCAGCACCTCCTCCCGGTTGTGCGCCTCGAGCAGGGTGTCGTAGAGGACGATCCGCTTGACCCTCCCGAGGCCGGTGAAGTAGGCGTTGGTGTGTCGGCTCCGCTTGCCCGCGTCCATCTGAACGATCTCCCTGACGTTCACCCCCTGCTCCGAGGCCATGGAACGGATCCGCGCGGCCAGATCCTCGTCCTCCACGGGGGTGAAGGTGTTGAAGAGCGGCGCGATCACCGTGGGATAGAGGATCAGCATGAGCACCTGAAAGGCCAGGAGGATCGCCCAGGCCCAGACCCACCAGGCCTCCCCCGCCTTGTCCACCATGAGGAGGAAGAGGCCCAGGAGGACGCCGCCCAGGAGGGCGCCGAGGAGAAGCGACTTGAGGGTGTCCAGGGCCCAGAGCCTGCGCGTCCGGGTGTTGAAGCCGTGGCGGGCCTCGATGACGAAGTTCCCGTGGTAGTCGAAAGGGAGATCAAACAGGAAGCAGAGCGCTGCGGGCGCGGCGAAAAAGACCAGCCCGGCCCACACGAACCCGACCCCACGGACCGACTGCTCGAGCCAGGGGAGCAGGCCGGAGATGAGCAGGCCGAGAAACACGGCCCGGGACGTGATGGACTCCACGAGGGAGAGGCGCGTCCGGTCCAGGGTATACCGGTCCATGCGGGCCAGCGCGTCCTCGTCCACCACCCCTCGAAGGGGCGCCGGCGCCCTGCCCTGGTGCCGCTTCACGCTGGAGGCGTTCAGGAGCTCCAGCGCGAGCCGGAACCCGGTGCTGAGGAGAAAGAGCGCCAGGAAGGCGCCCAAAAGGGCGTTGAAGGGGATCATTTCGCCTCCGCCCGCTCTGCGGGGACGGCCCCCGGTTCCAGGACGCGCTGCACGGCGTCCCACACCTCGTCCACCTCGATCAGATCCATGCACCACGCATCGGGCCGGATGCACGCCTCCTGGCGGCATCCGCAGCAGGGCGGGTCCTTGAACAGCACCTCGCACCGCGGCGCGAGGGGTTTCCACATGTGGGGAAAGGTGGGGCCGAAGAGGCTCACCGTGGGACAGCCGGCGGCCGCCGCCAGGTGACCCGGGGCCGAGTCGTTCCCGACGAACAGGGCGCACCGCCCGAGGAGCTCCCCCAGCTCGAGGAGGCTCATGTCGCACGAGCGCAGCTCCGCAGGTCTCTCCATCCGCGACTGTACGGCCTCCAGGACGGCCTCCTCCCCGGGACCGCCCAGCAGGAGAACCGCCGCGGAGAGTTCCCCGCGGAGCCTTCCGATGAGCTCGGCGAAACGGCGGCTCCGCCACCGCCGGAGCTGCCCCCGGGCGCCCGGGTGAACGGCCGCCCAGGGGCGGTCGTCCGGAAGCCCGGCACGCTCCACCCGGCGGTCCACGGCCCGCCGCACCGACTCGGGCACGTGGAAGGAGAGGGTCGGCTCGAACCCGTCGAGCCCAAGCACCTTCAGGGATGCGAGCTGGTGGTGAACGATGTGGTTGGAGGCCGGGTCGGACTCCGCGAACCGGTTCATGAGCCGCCGGGAGAGGGCGCCCGCGTGGGAGTGGGTGACGCGGACCGGCGCGCCCGTGAGGAAACAGATCAGGGCGGCGCGGTCGCCGTGGGTGAAATCGATCACCACGTCGTACCGGGCATCCCTCAACCTTTTGATGAGGCCGGCCTGATACCGTATGGATGAGCAGCCGATCTTCTTGGACAGGTCGTAGTCGTACACCCAGGTGCGGTCGATGGAGGGGTGATGGATCACCACGGGCTCGGTCCCCCGGTTCACCAGCACGTCCACGCGGGATCCGGGTGCGATCCGCTTGAGGTTTTCCACCACCGGTACGATGCTCAGGGTGTCTCCGATGTAGCGGAGCTTGACGATCAGGATGCGTTTTCCGTTGAGATCCACGGCAACCCTTTGACGCAACCGGACGCTACTCCGACGCCGCCGGCTCGACCCGCCCTCGTTCCCGAACCAGCTCCCGGAGCTTGGCGTACTTGAAAAAGGAACCGCCTCCGTTCATGAGGGAGATGACGAACCCGTCGAACCCGTCCAGGAACCCGAGCTCCAGGACATAGGTCCTGGAGAACATCCAGAGGGCGTGGAGCGGAGGGCTCAGCGGGCCCGCGGTTCGACCCTCGGCGTGCATGGACTCGGCCGCGAGGTCGGAGTATCGTTCCATCTTGTGGGTGAGGTCGGCGTAGCGCCGGAAGCTGTGGTGCTCGAGAGGCGATTCCAGCGGGTGCTCCCGCCCCCGGGTCAGCCAGCGCTCATGGACCGCCCGCCCGTCGAACGCCCCCGCGCGGCGGTCCACCAGTCGAACGATGCGGTCCGGCCACCACCCGCAGTGGCGGATCCACCGTCCGTGGAAGATGTTCCTGCGGGGGAAGCTGAAGGCGGTCACGGCGTCGTCCCGGCCGGACAGCGCCCCGCGGATGTGCTCGGCGGTCGCCTCGGGCACCCGCTCGTCCGCATCCAGGATCAGAACCCAGTCGTTCCGGCAATGGTCCACGGCGGACTGCTTCTGACCCGAGAACCCCTTCCAGGGCTCCTCGAACACCCGAGCGCCTGCGGCCCTGGCGATCTCGACGGTCCGGTCCGCGCTCCCCGAGTCCACCACCACGATCTCGTCCGCGAACGACGCGCTCTCCAGGCACCCGGGGAGGCGATCCTCCTCGTCCCGGGCGATGACGGCGACGGAAAGCGCCGGGGTCGACGGCCTCCGGCCCTGAGACACCCTAACCGTCCTCCCGCCCCATGGCATTGAGGACCAGGGTGATGGGCCGGTCCTCCTCCGCCCTCCCCGAGAACCGGATCGGGCCGGGGCGCCGGAACTCGTCCTCTCCCGGGTGAGCAGCCAGCCACTTGTCCCGCATCGCCTCGACCACCCGGAAGGCCGGCGACTCCACGTCCACCACGCTCTTCTCCAGGACCAGGGTCAGCTTTCCCTTGCGCTCCTCCAGGCGCATGAGGGGCGCGATGGGGATCCCGACGGGCTCCCACCGGGAGAAGTCGAGCTCCAGGTTCCGGATGGCGGCCATCTGTCCCGTGGCCCCGTGCGCGATCAGGCTGAAGACACAGAGCCCCAGGTTGTAGGTGTAGGTGCAGTCGAACCTCGTGGGATCGTTCCCCCGGCCGTCGTACCCGTAGAAGTGGGCCTGGGTGCTGAACTTGGGAACGGACTTGGTGAAGATCTTCTCCACGGCCGGTGGCACGGGCTCGTCCTCCCCGATCACGCCGGCGCGGGCGAGCTCCTGGCGGAGGGTCTTCCGGGAGATGATCTCGCGCCTCACCAGGAGCGGGGCCTCCTGGCCCCAGTTGCGGAACAGGGCCGGGCCGAAGACCAGCGGGTCCAGGCCGTCCTTGTCCAGCACCTTCCTGTAGTAGGCCGGATCGATGCCGATGCTGTACTCACCGCGCTCCCTCAGCCACCCGAGATAGTCCCGCACCAAGCCCATGACCACCTTGTCCGTCTCCACCAGGGAGAAGGGGAAGTTCCCGTGGCTGTCCCGCTCGGACAGCAGTCCCTCCTGGAAAAAATCCGGCAGGTCGTTGAACAGCTCGTCGTCGTGGTCGCTCCAGATGGGGATGCGGCCCTCCTCGCGGAGCCGCCTGGCCAGGTTCTTCAGGTACTCCAGCTTGTCCTCCAACCTGGGGTGGCGGGTGTGGAAGTCCCTGTCGTGGGTCTGGTTGTACTCCGCGATGACCTTGCTCAGCTTGATGATGAAGGCCTGGATCTCGTTGACGAACTCCAGCACGCCCTCTGGGATGACGATCAGGCCGTAGTTCTTGCCTGCGGCGGCCCGCCGCACGATGGCCTCGCACACCACCCTCGAGAGGTGCCGCAGGGTGAGACCGAAGGCCTTGTAGTCGGTCCAGCCTTCCTTCAGGGAGTTCTCCAGGCGCTCCTCGTCCACGTAGTTGCAGAGATCCTCCCCGATCAGGGTGATGTTGGCGTGGGTCTGGAGGGCCGTCTCCAGGGCCAGGTGGCTGGCCACACGACCCATCACCTTGCAGATGTGCCAGTACTTCACGTCGGAGCTGCTGTCCGTGCAGAGGTTGGCGATGTTGTTGCTGAACGCCCGCGCGGCCGTGTGAAAGCCGAAGGACATGGCGCACAGAACGCTTCCCTGTGCATCCCGGACCTGGATGTCCCCGTCGATGGTCTTGGGCACGCCGATCACCTGGATGCCCTCCTCGTAGAGATCCTGCGCCAGAAACGCGGCGTTCGTGTTGGAGTCGTCCCCGCCGACAATGACCAGGGCGTTCAGACCGAGCGCATTGCAGGTATCGCGGCAGAGGGTCATCTTCTCCCGGGTGTCGATCTTGGTCCGGCCGGTCTTGATCATGGTGAAGCCGCCCAGGTTGCGGTAGGCCTCCACCATCTCCCTCGTGATCTCCACGGTCTCGTTCTCGATGATGCCTTCCGGCCCCATGAGAAAGCCGAAGATCCGGGACTCCGGGTTGGCGGCCTTGGCGGCCTCGAAAAGACCCGCGATCACGTTGTGCCCGCCGGGCGCCGGCCCCCCGGAGAAGACGATCCCGATGTTCCGGCGCCGGGTGTAGGCCCCCTCGGCCTCCTCCTCCAGGTCGTCCACGGGGTGGATCTCCTGGACCCGGTTCTCGATGATGGACGGGAGCTGGGCCGCGGCGTAGGCGTCCACCTCGAAGACGTACCTCCCGGTCTCCTCCAGCCGCGTGTACCGGCCTTGAAACGACCTGCACCGCGGGGGCTCGAAGGCCTTTCGCTCGACGAGCTCCCGGCTGACGCTCGAGGTGACCTCCCGGACCTCGGGGTTTTCGAGCAGTTCCTCCAAAGGAATGGCTGGCTTTCGCGACATGCGTCTCCTCCAGGCTCGAGACATGTTTTTCCGTGCGTTTCTGAGTGGTTTCGTCTATAATAATTAGGTTTGAGCGCATTTGCAAAGGGATTCCTCCCACGGCGCCCGGGGAAGCGCGTTCGGAGGTCTCCTCATCCTATCTCCTTGTCAAGGAGGCCGCTCATGGCCGCCCAGAAAGAGACATCGGTCCGGAAGACATCCAAGGCGATCATCGATCTCCTGATCAGCATCCCGATCTTCGACACGCTCAAGTCGGACGAGCTTCGCCTGGCGACCCGCTACATGAACCTCATGGACGTGAAGCCCCAGGAGATCATCTTCAAGGAAGGGGACAAGGGGAACTACGTCTGCTTCGTCGTGGACGGGGTCCTCGAGGTGATCAAGGGCGTGGACACGGGTCACCAGGTCGCCATCGCCACCCTCGGAAAAAACCGTTCCATCGGCGAGATGGCGGTGATCGACGACTTCCCGAGGTCCGCCACGGTTCGAGCGCAGAAGGCGAGCACCCTGCTCATCCTCACGCGGGATGGTTTCGAGAAGATCCTGGAGGAGCACCCCCGAACCGGGGTCAAGATTCTCAAGGGGCTGGCGCGGCTCCTGAGCCAGAACCTGCGGAAGACCTCGAGCAGGCTGGCGGACTACATGCTTCCCATCAGCTGAAACCGTGCGGCCGGTCCCCCGGCCGCACGGAGGATTTGCGCTAGCCGCCTTCGTAGGCGTTTCGGGCCGCCGCGCCGTACTCGGACCAGGAGTCCACCTCTCCGGTCAGCTTCGCCCTGCCATTGATCACGGTCACGTCGACGTCGCCTTCGTCCACGAACGGGCTCCACCAGAGCTCGTCCTCGATCTCCGCCCGGATCTCCGCGTCGCCGGCCCCAGGGCTGAGCGGCTCGGGTCGATACCAGCGGTAGTCCGAGGGGTCGAGATCGTCCAGATAGGGGTCATGGACGAGGTAGAACGGGGGGCATGGCTCTTTCCCCCCGCATCAGGCAGGGGCGCACGAAGTTGTCGATGGACCCCACCAGCAGGGCGTTCACCGGGGCCGGGAACGCGGGCTACCGGGACGCCCGACCTTTCTGGAGCTGAAGGATCGCCAGAGGCGCCAGGCTCATCCCGAGGATCAGGCCCCAGGACGCCGCATCCGGCGCCTCCAGTCCGAGCACCAGGGAGAGCCCGGGCAGGTAGGCGCCCGCCAGCAGCAGGATGGAACAGAGCCCCAGCGCGCCCCAGACGAACGGGTTCCGCACCACGTCGTTTCGCACCATGCGGGTCCCTTTCTCCCGCATGTTGAAGACGTGCCACAGCCGGGCGAAGGCCAGGGTCAGAAAGGAGACGGTGACCGCCCCGGATCGGTCCGCCTCGAGCCAGTGAAAGGAGAGGGCGAACCCTCCCAGGACGGCCGCGGCCAGCACGACGGACGAGGCCACGATGTAGATCCAGTGCCTGCGGGCCAGAACGGCCTCCTTTGGATCCCTCGGGGGACGCTCCATCAGGGACGGGTCCCCCGTGCCCATGCCGAGCGCCAGGGCCGGGAAGACGTCTCCGATCAGGTTGAGGTAGAGGATCTGAAGCGGGAGCAGCGGCAGGGGCGCTCCGGCCAGGAGGGCCGCGGTCACGATCATGACCTCGCTCACGTTTCCGCTCAGCAGGTAGAGGATGAACTTGCGGATGTTGTAAAAGATCGCCCTTCCCTGCTCGACCGCCGCCACGATGGAGTAGAAGGCGTCGTCCTTCAGCACCATGTCCGCGGCCTGTCGGGCCACCTGGGTCCCCCGCTTTCCCATGGCGATTCCGATGTCCGCCTTCTTCAGGGCCGGGGCGTCGTTGACCCCGTCCCCGGTCATGGCCACCACCTCGCCGGCCTCCTGGTGGATGGTGACGAGATCCAGCTTCTGCCGCGGGCTCACTCGCGCGAACACGGGGCCCCGCAGCACCCGCTCCCGGTTCGCGGTTCCTTCGCCCTCCTCCCCGATCTCATCGCCGTGCACGACCTCCAGCTCCTCCTCATCGACCATCCCCAGGGCGAGGGCGATGCTCCTGGCCGTCAAGGGCTGGTCCCCCGTGACCATGATCACCCGCATGCCCGCCCGGTGGCAGGCGATCACCGACTCGCGGGCTCCTTCCCGGGGCGGATCCATGAGCCCGTACAACCCCTGGAAGATCAACTCCTCGTAAGGATCCGTCTCCGGGTCCTCCACATCCTTCATCGCCCCCGCGAGGACGCGAAGGCCGTCCTCCCCCGCCAGGTCCCGGTTTTCCTCCTCCCAGCGCCGAAGCGAAGCCTCGTCCATCTCCACCGTGCCCTCGGGCGTGCGAATCCTCGAGCATGCCTCGAGGACCGCCTCGGGCGCCCCCTTGACCGACACCCGGTAGCGGCCGTCCCCGAGGGCGTTGTAGACGGCCATCATGCGGACCGATCGATCGAAGGGCACCTCCCGCTCCAGGGGCATGGACTCCAGCAGGTCATCCCGCGCCGCGCCCGCCTCCTCGGCCGCCGACACCAGGGCCGATTCCAAGGGGTCCCCCTTGCGCGAACCCGCATGCTCGGAGGCCTCGATGCAGAGGGCGCCCGTTTCCAGGAGGCCGCGCAGGAGCTCCCCGCCCTCCTCGGAGGCCTGATCCGTCTCTCCTTCCCCGAGGCCCAGCTCACGCACCGGCTCGGAGCCGCTTCCCGGGAGGGCGACCCGCCGCAGGCTCAGGCGGTTCTCCGTGAGTGTGCCCGTCTTGTCCGTGCAGATGACCGTGGTGGAGCCCAGGGTCTCCACCGCCGAGAGGCGGTTGATCAAGGCGTTTCTTCCGGCCATGCGCCACATGCCGCGCGCCAGGGCGATGGTGGCCACGATGGGGAGCCCCTCCGGGATGGCGGCCACGGCCAGGGCGATGGCCGTCTCGATGATCAGGAGGAGGTCCTTGCCCGCCAGGATCCCGCTCAGGGCCACCACCGCCGTGACCGCCAGGGTCACCCACACCAACCGCCGGCCGAGACGGTCGAGACGCTTCTCGAGGGGGGTCTCCTCTTCCTCGGCCCCCTCGGCCATGGCCGCGATCCGGCCGAGCTCGGTTCCCATGCCCGTGGCCGTGACGACCCCCGTGCCCGAGCCGCCGGTCACCGCGGTCCCGCGGAACAGCATGTTGAACCGCTCGGAGAGGGCCGCTTCCGGCTCGATCGGTTCGATCTGCTTGGACACGCCTTCGGACTCCCCGGTCATGGAGGACTCGTCCGCCTTGAGGCCGGAGGCGTCCAGGAGGCGAAGGTCGGCCGGGACCATGTCCCCGGCCTCCACGAAGACGATATCGCCCGGGACCAGATTCTCGGAGTCGAGCTTCCGCGTCCGGCCGTCCCGGAGGGTCCGGACCCGGGTGTGCCCCAGCTTTTCCAGGGCCTCCATGGAGCGGACCGCCCGCCACTCGGTGAAGAAGCCGATTCCCGCGTTCAGGACCACGGCGATCAGGATGGACACGCCCTCCAGCCAACGCCCGAAAGCGAAGGACAGAGCGGCCGCCGTTCCCAGAAGCAGGATGATCAGGTTCTTGAACTGATCGAGGAGAATGGCCCAGACGGACCTCTCGCGGGAGGCCTGGAGGCTGTTCGATCCGTAACGCTCCAGCCGCGACGCGGCTTCCGAGGCGTCCAGGCCTCGGTCCCTCGACACGGACAGGTTCCGGAGCGTTTCCTCCACGTCGAGGGCCCACGGTCGCGCGCCGTTCTGCTTGTCACCCGAGGCGGAATCTCTGCCCTTCATCCACCTTCCGTTCTGTTGAGGGTCGCGTCATGCGGTACGTCGGATCATCGGATCATCGGGACGGCCCGGGTCTTCCGGCCTTCTCCCGGCTCCCCTTGACGAGCAAGTAGATTCCCGCCCCGATCGCCGGTATGCCGAGAATCACGCCGACGACCGGGATGACCGAAAAGTTGAGGAGAAACAGCACGAGCCCCAGAATGATCAGCAAAAGACCGATGAGCACAGGGGACCTCGCCGAGAGCCTTGCGTTCTTCATCACGAATCCTCCTTTCATGAATGACAGGTCATGTTACGTGCCCGCAGGAGGACCGGCAATGGGGCCGATCCTGTATTCGGTGCGGCCCTGCGGCTCCTTCAGCGCACCCGCTCTGCCGCATCGCAAGACATTGCAAAGAGAAATACGATGGCGTCGTAGAAAGCCGGAAGCCTTGAGATCTGCCCTGGAAATATCAACAGGTTATGACGTTTCCAGCGGCGGG
>CAYVVQ010000051.1:0-26490 GCA_964454455.1 uncultured Desulfobacterales bacterium
TAGGTTATGGCGTTTCCAGCGGCGGGTGAGCGGGTTTTTGCGAACCCGTCAATGCCTGAAACGGGGGCGCGGCCGTCCGCTCTCAGCCCCGGGATCTCGATGACGAACCCTGAACGTATTCCACGAGTCAATCTCCTGGCCGCGGTCCTCTCCGGGCTCATGCTCACCGCGTCCTTTCCGCCGGGTTCGACGGACTGGCTCGCCTGGATCGCCCTCGTCCCCCTGCTGGCGGCCATGCAGGCACGGCCCCCTTCCCACTGCTTCCGGCTCGGCTTCGTCGCCGGCCTGACCCATTTTCTCTCTTTGATGTACTGGATCGTCGTGGTCCTTGGAAGCTACGGCGGGCTGAACATCTTTCTGAGCCTGATCGTCCTGATCGCCCTTTGCAGCTATCTCGCCCTCTACCCGGGCGTGTTCGGGCTCCTCCATTCCTTTCTCCGGGGAGCGCGGCTGCGCCTGCTGCTCTCGGCCGCCGCGTGGGTCGGGCTGGAGTACCTTCGAGGCCGGCTCCTGACCGGGCTCCCGTGGTGCTTCCTGGGCCACTCCCAGGCCGCCCATATCCAGCTGATCCAGATCTGCGACCTGGTGGGCGTTTACGGGGTCGGCTACCTGGTGGCGGCCGTAAACCTCCTGGTCTTCCACATCGTCTTCGAACGCCGCACGGGCGGAAGGCGGGCCTTCGCGGTCCAGGGGGGCGTCGTGGCGGCACTCATCGCCCTGACGCTCGGGTACGGTCACCTTGCGACCCGAGAGCCGGCCCCAGGGACCGCCTTTTCCGCGCCGGTTCGCACCGCGGTCATCCAGGGCAACATCGATCAGTCCCGGAAGTGGCTGCCGGAGCACCAGGAAAAGACGCTGGACACGTACCGGCGGCTGAGCCTCCAGGCGGCGGGGCAGGAGCCCGGCCTGATCGTCTGGCCCGAGACCGCCGTTCCCTTTTTCTTCCAGGACCCTTCCCACCTGTCCGCGGGCGTGCTCGCCGTGCCCGAGGCCACGGAGGCGGACCTCCTGTTCGGCAGTCCGGCCTACGAGGGGTCCGGGCGCCGCACGCAGTATGCAAACCGAGCCTACCTGCTCTCCGCGGAGGACCGCCGGGTGGAGCGCTACGACAAGGTCCACCTGGTTCCTTTCGGCGAGTACGTCCCGCTCCAACGGTTTCTGCCCTTCGTCCACCGGCTGGTGCCCGCGGCCGGGGACTTCAGCCCGGGGGACCGCGTCGAGCCCCTGGACGCCCCGGGCTACAGCGCTGGGGTGCTGATCTGCTACGAGGCGATCTTCCCGGAGCTCGCCCGCCGACAGGTTATGGAAGGAGCGGACCTCCTGGTCAACCTGACCAACGACGCCTGGTTCGGGCCCACCAGCGCGCCGTTCCAGCACCTCGCCATGAGCGTTTTCCGCACCGTGGAGACGCGCCGTCCCCTGGTGAGGGCGGCCAACACGGGGATCAGCGCCTTCGTCGACACCCGGGGCCGGGTGACAACGAAGAGCGGGCTGTTCCAGGAGGCCGTCCTCCTGTCGGAGGTCCGCCCCTCCCGCATCCCCCCGCCTCTCTACGCCCGCTGGGGCGATGTTTTTCCCCTCTTCCTTTTGGCCCTGGTTTTTGTTAAACTGGTTATTTTTGGAAATCGCAGGCGGAGTCGCAAACAGTGGACCCGCCCCTGAGAAACGAACATCGTCCGCTCGGGCGATCTGCACCACCAAGGAGGAGACCATGTACAGCGACATCGAACACCGAATCGAAACCCTCGAGGAACGGCTCCAGAGCATTCGAGGTCATCTTTGACCTGGACACCCAGGAGAAGGATCTGGAAAGAATCGAGGCCCTCATGGCCCAGCCGGGTTTCTGGCAGAAGGACCAGGACGAAATGTCCCGGCTGAGCCAGCAGCGGGCCGTGCTCCGCGACAACGTGGATCAGTGGTCGCAGTACCTGCAGCGGGTCGAGGACGCCCGCCTTCTCGCCGAAATGGCCGAGGAGGAGCACGACGAGACGACCCTCAAAGAGGTGCAGGGCGACGTGTCCCGCCTGGAGAAGGAGATCGACCGGCTGGACCTCCAGACCCTTCTGGGGGAGCCGGACGACCGCCGGAACGCCATCCTCTCCATCAACGCCGGCGCCGGGGGGACCGAGGCCCAGGACTGGGCCGAGATGCTCCTTCGTATGTACCTGCGATGGTGCGAGTCCAAGGGGTACGACGTGCGCACCCTGGACCACCAGCCGGGCGACGAGGCCGGCCTCAAGAGCGCCACGATCACCGTGAGCGGACCCTACGCGTACGGATACCTCAAGTCCGAGCACGGAATCCACCGGATGGTCCGGATCTCCCCTTTCGACGCCACCGGCAGACGACACACCAGCTTCGCCTCGGTCTCCGTGGTTCCGGAGGTGGACACGGACATCAACATCGAGATCGACGAGAACGACCTCCGCGTGGACAGCTTCCGGGCCAGCGGTCCCGGCGGCCAGCACGTGAACAAGACCAGCTCGGCCATTCGGATCACCCACATCCCCACGGGCGTGGTGGTGCAGTGCCAGAACGAAAAGAGCCAGCACCGGAACCGCGACATGGCCATGAAGGTGCTCAAGGCGAGGCTCTACGAGATCGAAAAACGGCGCCAGGAGGAAAAGAAGCAGGAGATGCACGACACCCAGATGGAGATCGCCTGGGGCAGTCAGATCCGCTCTTACGTGTTCAACCCCTACCGGATCGTGAAGGACCACCGGACCGGGGTGGAGGTGGGCAACCTGGAGCGGGTGATGGACGGGGACCTGGAGCCGTTCATCGACGGGTACCTGAGAGGCAGAAGGGGAAACGGGGCCGCGGCGCAAACCGCCTAGACGAAGCCGGCGCGGTGCGCCTTTCCCTCACCGGCCCTGGAAGGCCAGGTCGATGCTCTCGATGTAGCCGGACATCCCTTCGACGATCCCGTCCGCGAGGGATTCGAGGTAGGACGGACTCAGGAGGCGCTTCCGCTCCGTGGGGTTGGTAATGAACCCGGTCTCCACGAGGATGGCCGGCATCTCCGCCCCGATCAGCACGTAAAAGGGCGCCTGCTTCACGCCGAGGGTCTTGACCCCTTTGTACGACCTCCTGAGCCGGTTGAGCATTCCCTGGTGGACCTCGTGGGCCAGCTTGCTCGACTCGCTGATCTTCGTGTTGAGCATGAGATCGTTCAGGATGGTCTGGAGGTCGCTGAGGTTCTTCTCCGAAGTGGAGTTCTCCCGGGCGGCCACGAGCACGGCCCGCTCGTCCGTGGCCATGTTCAGGAAGTAGGTCTCCAGACCGGCGATGCCCGCCTGCCGGTGCGCGTTGATGTGGAGGGAGATGAACAGGTCCCCCTTCTTCATGTTGGCGAAGGCGGTCCGCCGCTCCAGCGGGAGAAAGGTGTCGTCGATCCGGGTGAGCACGGCTTCGCACCCGAGCTCCTTCTCGACCTTCAGGGCCAGGACCTTGGCCAGCTTCAGCACGACGTCCTTTTCCTCGATTCCCCCCTTGTACACGCAGCCGGGATCCTTTCCGCCGTGGCCGGGATCGATCACCACCCGCCTCACGCTCAATCCGAGCTGTCGGGCCAGCGTCATCTCGCTGTCCGGCTCCTTGACCCTGCGAATCCCCTTCCGCGTCCTCTTCTTCAGGTTCTCGATCTTCCTTTTCTCCTCCTCGTCGTCCGTCTTGGTCCCCCGGACGTCGACGACGATCCGGAACGGATCGTGGAGATGGAAGATCTTGTACCCCTCGATGTTGTCGATGTCGAGCACCACCCGCACGATGTCCCTGCTGTTCTGGCCGGCCCTGGCGCGCCGGAGGAGGCCGTCGCGAATGGGAATCGAGCTCTCGATGTCCGATACCACCGCGTCCTCGAGGTCCACGTAGAGACGCCGCGGCTTGTTGAGCTTGGAGTCCTTCTTGAGCAGGTGGGACTCGTACTTCACCGGCCGCTCCATGTCCACCACGACCCGGGTGTAGCTGGGCGTGGACCAGTGCCGGATGTTCTGAACGCGCGCCAGCCCGCCCAGCTTCTCTCCGCCGGAGGCGCTCTTCGTCTCCTGCTTCTCCCGGCTCAGCACCGCGGCCAGCTTGTCCATCATGCCCCGGGCCCGCTCCCGCATGTCCCCCGTGGGAAACTTGATGTCCACCTTGAGAAACTCCACGTAGGCCTGGGTCGGGTTCTGCTTCTCCTGGTAGTACACCTCCCCGATCCGGTACTGGGCGTCGTCCGCCAGCCGGTGCTCGGGATAGGAGTCCACGACCTTCTTGAAGGTGGCGATCGCCTGGTCGAGATCGCCTTCCCGGCCCGAGTAGCGGTAGAGCTTCGTGTACATGCGCCCGGAGAAGTAGAGGGCCCACGCCGCCTCCCCGCTCTTCGGGTACCCGTCGTACACCTTCTTGTACCGTTCGAGGCAGTTGGCCCAGTTGTGCCGGTACCGCATCTTCTTGTTCGACCGGTAGAGGGACTCCCTGCACGCGTTGGCGCTCTCGAGGAGCGACGCCACCGTGGAAGCGAGGCTCGTCGAGCCGGCCCCGATCCAGAGTGCGACCAGCAGAATGGTGGACATCGCGACGGCGATGCTGCGATTCCATTTGACGTCAGTTGTCATCAAAACCGTTTCCCGCTGTTGTTCCTGCCTTCGGGCGCGTGGATCTCCACTTTTACCTCGAAGGCACAGGGAGCGCAAAGACAAAGAGGAAAAAAACCAGGCCCTCCCGGCGCCGTCAACCCTTACCCACGGCACGGACGCTCTCCGACGCGACCCCCGATCCTCCGATCCGCCCCGCATTCCCGGACAGGGACTCCTGGAGCCGGTGCAGCTCGTTCATGGCGTCGATGGGCGTCATGGACGGGATGTCGAGCTTTCGGATCCATTCCCGGAGCCGCTCGTCCCCGCCCCCGAACAGACTGAGCTGGGTCGTCCCGTTCCGGGAGCCCTTCTTCCCGCCCCCGGCCATCCTGGGCCTCCCGGTCTCGTCCACCTCCCCGCTCTCGAGCCTCTCCAGGATCTCCTTGGCCCGTTCGATGACCTCCTCCGGGAGACCGGCGATTCGCGCCACCTGGATACCGTAGCTGCGGTTCGTTCCGCCCGGAACGAGCTTTCTCAGGAAAATGATCCGGTCGTTCCACTCCTTGACCGCGATGTTGAAGTTCTTCGCCCGGGCCCGCGTGGCCGCCAGCTCGGTCAGCTCGTGGTAGTGCGTGGCAAACAGCGTCCGGACGCCCCGTCCTCCTCGATCGTGCAGGGCCTCGGACACCGCCCACGCGATGCTCAACCCGTCGTAGGTGCTGGTCCCCCGCCCGATCTCGTCCAGGACCACGAGGCTTCTCGGGGTGGCGTGCCGGAGGATGTTCGCCGTCTCGTTCATCTCCACCATGAAGGTGCTCTGTCCCCTGGCGAGATCGTCGGAGGCGCCGATGCGGGTAAAGATCCGGTCCACCAGGCCGATGACCGCCCTGGAGGCCGGGACGAAGGACCCCATCTGGGCCATGAGGACCGTGAGGGCCGCCTGCCGCAGGATGGTCGACTTGCCGGCCATGTTGGGGCCCGTGATGATCAGGAGCTGCTGCTGGCGGTCGTCCAGCAGGATGTCGTTCGGGACGAAAGCTTCCTCCTTCACGCTCTGCTCGATCACCGGGTGGCGGCCGTCCACGATGTCCACGATTCCGTCGTCGTTTACATCGGGACGGACGTAGTTGTTCAGCTCCGCCGTCTCGGCCAGGCCGGCCAGGGCGTCGAGCACGCCCACCAGCTCCGCGCTCCTTCGTATCCTGCGGCTTTCCGCGGCAACCCGCCCCCGCAAGGTCTCGAAGATCTCCATCTCCAGGGCCGCCCGCTTCTCCTCGGCCCCGAGGACCTTTTCCTCGTACTCCTTGAGCTCCTCCGTGATGTAGCGCTCGCCGTTGACCAGGGTCTGCTTCCGGACGTAGTGGTCCGGGACGCGGGCCGCGTTCGCCTTGGACACCTCGATGTAGTAACCGAAGACCTTGTTGTATCCCACCTTGAGGCTGTTGATCCCGGTCCGCTCCTGCTCCTTGGCGGCCAGATCGGCGATCCACCCCTTTCCGTCCCGGGTGATTCGAATGAGCTCGTCCAGCTCCTCGTTGTACCCCTCCCGGACGATGCCCCCTTCCTTGAGACTGACCGGAGGCTCGTCCCGGACGGCCTCCTCGATGAACGCCGCCATGTCCTCCAGCGGGTCCATCTCGATCCCGACCTCCTCGAGGAGCTCGCTGGCAGTGCCCTCCAGGGCCTTCTTGATCCCGGGGATCCGCCGGACGGAGCGCTTCAGGGCGACGAGATCCCTCGCGTTGGCTCGACCCAGCGAGATCCGGCCGTTGAGGCGCTCCAGGTCGTACATCTCCCCGAGCTCCTCCCGGACCCCCTCCCGGGTCATCCGGTCCTCCCGGAGGCTTCCCACGGCGGCCAGCCGTCTTTGGATCTCCTCGAGATCGAGCAAGGGGTAGCCGACCCACCGCTTCAGCAGCCGGGCCCCCATGGGCGTGACGGTGCGATCGAGCACGTGCAGCAGCGTTCCCTTGCTCGAGTCGCGCCGGATGGTCCGGTAGAGCTCCAGGTTGCGTGTGGTGGTTTCGTCGAGGAACATGAAGCCGCCGAGGTGGTAGGTGACCAGGTCGCGTACGTGCTCCGGGCTCGCCTTCTGAGTCCGGCGCAAGTAGTAGACGACGGCGCCGGCCGCCGTGATCCCCTGCCTCATGTCCCGGCATCCGAACCCCTCCAGCGACCGCACGCCGAGCTGCTCCTCGAGAAGCTTTCCGGCGCCGCTCCTGTCGAAGCCCGTCTCCTCCAAAAGCTCCACCCGGTAAGCTTTCAGGTCGGGCTCCCTTGCCACCGGGTCCCCCTCGGGGACCAGCAGCTCGGCCGGGTCGATGCGTCCCAGCTCGCCGAACAGCTCCTCGCGCGTGGTCAGCTCGGTCACGCGGAACTCCCCGGTGGAAAGATCGAGATGGGCGATCCCCCAGCAGCCCGGTTCGGAGGCCACCGCGGCCATGAAGACGTTCCGCGCACGGGCCTGCTCGTCCCCCTCCATCAGGGACCCCGGGGTCACCACACGGGTCACCTCCCGCTGAACGATCCCCTTGGCCGCCCTCGGGTCCTCCACCTGCTCGCAGATCGCCACCTTCCGCCCCTGCTCCACGAGGCGGACCACGTACGCCCGGGCCGAGTGGTAGGGGACACCGCACATGGGCACCTTCTTCCCTTCGTGGGTCCCCCTCGACGTGAGGGTGATCCCCAGGAGCCTGGCGGCGATCTCCGCATCCTCGAAAAACATCTCGTAAAAATCGCCCATGCGAAAAAAGAGGATCGCGTCCGGGTGCCGGTCCTTGATCCTCAGGTACTGCCTCAGCATGGGTGTGGCCTGGGTCATTCCACCGCCTCTCCAGCCCCCTCCGGCAGGACCCGAACCGGTTCGCTCGGCGGTCCCGCGGCTTCGTTCACCTCGGCCGCGTCCGTTCTGCCGATGGTGTCCCAGCGCCTGCACTGCGGGCACTGCCAGTGCAGATCCGCGGGCCGGTACCCGCAGCGGCTGCACTGGAACTCCAGGGAGGGCACGTCCAAATGCTCGATGAGGTCGCGGTAGGCGTCCAGGGCCTCCGTTCTCCACCCCTGGCCCAGGTAGACGGCCCCCAAAAGGGTCCGGGCCTCCCAGAACGACGGGTTCAGCTCGAGCGCACGGGTCAGCTCGCGAACCGCTCCCTCGACGTCATTCCGGCTGTACAGGAACCGGCCGAGGGCCAGGTGGGTGAAGGCGTCCGGGCTCTTTTCCGAGCACGTCCTGAGGAACTCCTCGACAGGCCCGGGATCCCGCAGCCCGGAGTAGGCTCCCTCGAGCCGCTTGTAGGCCAGGAAGGTGAGGGCGGGCGAAACGTCCGCGATTCGCTTCCATGTGGCCACGGCCTTCTTGAAGTCCCCCTTCGCCCGGTACAGGTCACCCAGGTGAAGATAGGCGTCGACGCAGGCGGGATCCATGGAGATCGCTTTCTTGAAAGCGCTTTTCGCCTTCGACACATCCTCTTTTTCGAACCAGGCCTTGCCCTCTTCCGTCTTGTGATGGGCGAGGATGTGGGCGTGGTCCCCCTTGACCAGTTTGGCGATTCGCTGCCTCGTCTGGAAGGCGTTCTCCCAGTCGCGAAGATCCTCGTAGATCTTTTCCACCTCCTCGAGCGCGGCCGCGTTGGACGGCTCCTTCTGGAGAAGCTCCCCGAAGGTCTTCACGGCCCGATCCAGAAACCCGCCCTTTCGATAGTCCAGGCCCAGGTCGAAGAGGGCGCGGCTCCTCTGTCCTTCGTTGATGTTGGGCCTGAGGATGATGTTCTGCCGGATACGGATGGCGCGATCGATGTCCCCCTTGGACCGGTAGAGGTTTCCCAGGGCGACGTAGGTCTCGATGGTGTCCGAGTCCAGCTGGACCGCCCGGGTGAACTGCTCTATGGCCTGATCGTGGTCGTTGGAGAGGATGTGCTCCACGCCCTTGAAGAAGGCCCGTCCGCCTTCATCGGAGAAATAGCCTCTCCTTTCCGCTTTTCTGCGGTTCGTGACGCGCCCGAGGACCAGGCCCGCGGCGAATGAAAGCGCAACGGCGACGGCCGCCTGGTGAGCGGGATCCAGAAACCACTGCTGGATTGCTTGCCACATCGAGGGATCCCCTGCGCCTCCTAGGCGGTGTCGTTCTTTTCGTTGGCCGGCGAGGAGGAGACCTCATCCGTGGTGATGGGAAAATTCCGGAGCGAGTTCAACTCGGCGTCCTTTTCGCTCGAGGCCTTGCGAAGCAGGCGGATGTCCTTTTTGAACCGGAACCTTTCCACCATGCCGTAGAGCCCGGCAATGAGGATGCCGAACAGGAAAGCGACGGTCACGACATGGTAAACCGACACGTTGGCGAGCTCCCAGTGGAATCCCGGGAGATCCACCCGAAAGGCCAGGGCCGTGGAAAAGGCGCTGTGGTTCTGCACCACGAGGATGACGACCACGAGCATGATCAAGATGCCGACGATGAATTTCACGTGTTTCATGCAAGACCTCCCGGCTCTGAAGCAACCGGCTCAAAGCCGGTCGAAAAAGGGGCGCAGTTCGCCGTACGTCTCCCGGATGTGCTGCGGAATCACCCGCACGTCCCCGAACACCGTCATGAAGTTCGTGTCTCCGTGCCAGCGCGGCACGATGTGGAAATGGAGATGATCCTCCATGCCCGCCCCGGCTACCTTGCCAAGATTCAGGCCCACGTTGAAACCGTCCGGCGCCATGTGCTCTCTGAGAATGCCGACGGACGTTCGGACCAGGTTCATCACGTCCAGCATCTCCTCGTCCGTGAGCTCCTCCATCGCCCCGACGTGCCGGTTCGGCGCCACGAGCAGATGCCCGTTGATGTAGGGGTACTTGTTCATGATGACCAGGCTCTTCGCCCCCACGTACAGCATCAGCCGCTCGGCGTCCGTGCTCCGGTCGGATCCCGGACAGAGGATGCACTCCTCCGTTTTTTCGTTCGACAGGATATACTCCATTCTCCAGGGTGCCCAGAGGACTTTCATGCCGGTGCTCCTTGCAGAACCTTTCGCACGCTCCTCTCGAGCGCGCCGCGCCTCGTCAGGGTTCGCCGATCTCCACGATGCGTGCCTGCACGGTCTCGCCCAACTCCAGGACTCCGAACGAGTGCACACCGCCACGGCTGTTTCCGGTGAGGGTCCCGGGGTTGAAGAGCAGGACGCCGTCCTTGACTCGACTGGCGGGGATGTGGGAGTGGCCGTACACCACGACGTCCACCCCGGAGAAGCGCCGGGCCGCGTCCGCCTCGCAACTGGAGGGGCTTCCCCGCCCGTGCGTCAGGCCGATCCGGAAGCCGTTCAACTCCACGACACGCTCCGAGGGGAGCTGTTTCCGCAGATCCGGCGGGTCCATGTTGCCATGCACGCCGAAGAAGGCTCCCTGCTCGAGGTACCGCACCACATCGATCGAGACCACGTCGCCTGCGTGCAGCAAGGCGTTCAGTCCCGAGAGGTGGCGGTCGTAGATCCTGCGCAGGGCGGGCGTCACCCCGTGCAGATGGGTGTCCGACAACACCCCGACTTTTATGGTCATTTCGAGTCGGCTCTCCTTCCGATCCGCCTGTCATCGTGTTTCAGGGAGTATAGCAACCTCACGGAAAAAGACAACCCATAATCCCGGCGGGGCGGGGTTCTCCCCTCCCGCTACGGCCTCCTCCGCGCCGGGCGTTCACCCCCGGGAACGTGACGAGAAGACCTCCTGCAAAAAGGGCGCGACGCCCGAGTTGAACCCCTCATCGGACTCTGCTATGTTCGGGGGCGGCTCCGGAAGGCGCCCCGCGCCCGGAGACCCTGCATCCCGAGGAGGTGGAAGAAGATGCCCATCTACGAGTTCTACTGCGAGAGCTGCCACATGGTGTTCAACTTCTACTCCGGCTCCGTGAACACGGAGAAGAGGCCCCGGTGTCCCAAATGCCGCGAGACGATCCTCGATCGCCGCATGTCGGTCTTTTCCACCTTGAAGCGCCGGGAGGACGAGGAGGACGAGGGGATGGAGATGCCCGACCTGGACGAGACCAGGCTGGAGCAGGCCATGAGTGTGCTGGCCCGGGAGGCCGAGCAGATGGACGAGGAGGATCCCCGGCAGGCTGCACAGCTGATGCGGAAGCTCACGGACATGACCGGCATGGAGCTCGGGGCCGGATTCCAGGAGGCCCTGGGCCGCATGGAGGCCGGTGAGGACCCCGAGCAGGTGGAGGCGGAGATGGGCGATCTCCTGGAGGCGGAGAACCCCTTCGAGGTCAAGAAAAAGCCTTCTCAGATCTTCCGTCGCATGCTCCCGCCCAAGGTGGACGACGAGCTCTACGACCTCTGAACCGGCTTCCCGTCGTCGATGTGAAGGCGGCCGCCCGACGCGACCGCCGGCGGCCCGCTCACAGCTCCACCAGCTCGACGTTTCCCCAGGCGGCCATGGCCTTCCCCAGGATCACCACCCCGCCGCGGAGCCCCGCGATGCCGGCGGCCCAGGAGGCCGCCTTGTCCAGGTCGGACCGAACGTGGACCCGGTTGCCGAGCGCAGTGGCCGCAGCGTCCGCCAGAGCGGTGGAGGCGCCGACCACGCACGCCGCGTCGGCCCGGCCCAGGCTGAGGGAGTGGCCGATGGAGCCGGAGGAGGAGCAGACCCCGACCGGCATCTCGCCCTGCGGGATGCTCAGCCCGATCCGCCGGCTCAGGGGAGATCGCCCGGCGAACACCCCCACCGTGACGGACCGCCCCAGGGACAGGAACACGTCGCCCCCGTTCTCCACCACCACCTGATCCGTGTAGCGGAGCAGCCCCCGGCCCACCCGCTCCGCGATCGCTCCCGCCACCGAGGCCATGGGCCCTACCCCCGCGCTCCTGGAGGCCCGGATCATCTCCTGGACGATCGGCGGGGCCAGGGGATCGTCCGCCGCCGGGGAGAGCGCGGAAAGGATCTCCCGGCGGTCGTTCAGGTAGGACTCCAGGGACTGCCTCGCGGCGAACACCAGGTCCCGGGCCTCGGACTCGAGCCTGCGCCCCGCCGCGATCCAGAGATCCGTCTCCCGGACCTTCACCTCGAAGGTCACGAGTCCCCGGGCCTGCACCTGCGTCCGGTATGTTCTTTCCGAGTCGTCGTTCACGCTCTTGATCCTGCCGAGGCGGTTCGCACCGAACCCGCCGCGGAGCCGCCTCTCTCCCTTGCAATCCTCCCGGGCTTCGATAGAATGAGCGATGGTGCGGACCGGTTTTCAGGTCTTGATACCGCCTCCAGGATCCCCGGGACAAGGGAAAAGTCCGCCTGTGGGCTCGAAGGACCGTCCTTGGTTGGAAACAGAGAGCACGAAGCCGACGTCGTCGTGGTGGGGGGAGGCGCCTCCGGCCTGATGGCGGCGGGCCAGGCGGCCGCCTTCGGGATCAGGACCCTGGTGGTCGAGAAGATGCCCCGGCCCGCGCGCAAGCTGGGGATCACGGGCAAGGGTCGCTGCAACCTCACGAACCGTTCCGGCGTTCCGGAGTTCGTCGAGGCCTTCGGCGACGCCGGCCCCTTCCTGCGCCAGGCGTTTCACCGGTTCTTCGTCCCCGACCTGGTCTCCTTTTTCGAGGAGCTCGGTCTCGCCACCGTCACGGAGCGGGGACGCCGGGTCTTTCCGGCCTCGGGCCGGGCCCGGGACGTGGTGGATGCGCTCCACGGATGGGTCCTCGGACAAGGGGCGCGCGTCCTGACCGGCCGGACCGCCGGGAGGCTCGTCCTGGAAGGACGGAAGGTGGCCGGTGTGGAGCTCCGGCGGTCTTCTCCAGCCGGAGGGCGCGGGACCGAGAGGGAACGCGCCCTGGCCCCGGCCGTGATCCTCGCCGCCGGGGGCGCCTCCTACCCGGCCACCGGCTCCACCGGCGACGGGTACCGGATGGCCGAGGCCGCCGGGCACCGGATCGTGCCCTTGCGGCCGGCCCTGGTCCCGCTGGAGACCACCGGGGCGCCGATCCCCGGCCTCCCCGGGCTCACCCTCAGGAACGTGGCGGTGCGCGTTCTCGTGGACGGGGCCCCGGCCCTGGAGGGCTTCGGCGAGCTGGAGTTCACCCGGTTCGGGGTGTCGGGTCCCGTTCCGCTCTCCCTGAGCCGGGAAATCGTGGACGCCCTCCGCGAAAACCGCAGGGTGGCGCTCTCCATCGACCTCAAGCCGGCCCTGGACCCGGCCAGGCTGGACGCCCGCATCCTCCGGGACCTGGATGCCGGAGGGAAGAAGCGGGTTCGAAACCTCCTCCGGGACCTGCTCCCGAAACCGCTGGTCGCGCCCTGCCTGGCTTCCGCAGGTATCCCCGGGGACCGGGTGGGCCACCAGCTCACCTCGGAGGAGCGAAGGCGGCTGGGAGCGTGGCTCAAGGACGTGCGGCTGGAGATCACCGGCCATCGGCCCTTCGAGGAGGCCATTGTCACGGCCGGCGGCGTGGACCGGTCGGAGATCGACCCGCGCACCCTGGCCTCCCGCCTGGTGGAAGGGCTCTACTTCGCCGGGGAGGTGATCGACATGGACGCGGGCACGGGCGGGTTCAATCTCCAGGCCGCTTTTTCCACGGGGTGGCTCGCGGGAAGGTCCGCCGCAGGTTCCCCAACAGATCCGAAGAGGAGGAGTTGATTCATGAGTCGATGGACCGAAGAGGACCCCTGGATCTGGGTGGTCGTCCAGGGCCCGGAACAAAACGAGCAGTTCCTCGGGCAGCACGACCAGGAGCGGGACGTCTCATTCATCCCCTTTTTCCGGGAGAAGGAGGAGGGCCAGGCCGCCCTCTCCGGGCTGGCCCGGGACGAGGAGCTCAAGCACGAGGTCCAGGCCATTCGATACCGCAACCTGGCGGAGCATGCCGGCCGGAACGGGTTCCGGTTGTTCCTGCTGGACGGCCGGGGCACGATCCTCGAGAAGCTGGAGCCGTGAAGACCCCTTACTCCCACTCGATGGTGCTGGGTGGCTTGGACGAGATGTCGTACACCACGCGGTTCACGCCCCGCACGCTGTTGATGATCCGGTTGGAGATGCGGCTGAGCACCTCGTAGGGAAGACGGGTCCAGTCGGCGGTCATGGCGTCGAGGCTGTCCACCGAGCGCACGGCGACCACGTGCTCGTAGGTCCGCTCGTCCCCCATCACGCCAACGGACTGCACCGGCAGGAGCACGGCGAACGACTGCCAGGCCTTTTCATAGTAGCCCGCGGCGATGATCTCCTCCTGAACGACGGCGTCGGCGTGGCGCAGGGTCTTCAGCCGCTCCGGGGTCACCTCCCCCAGGATGCGCACGGCCAGCCCCGGACCGGGGAATGGCTGGCGGGTCACCATCTCCCGGGGAACCCCGAGCTCCACGCCCACCTGCCGCACCTCGTCCTTGAACAGCTCGCGCAGGGGCTCGACGAGCTCCAGGTTCATCACCTCGGGCAGGCCGCCCACGTTGTGGTGGCTCTTGATGGTGGCGGACGGCCCCTTGAAGGAGACGCTCTCGATCACGTCCGGGTAGAGGGTCCCCTGGGCCAGATAGTTGACCTCCCCGATCTCCCGGGCCTTGGCCTCGAACACGTGGATGAACTCGCGCCCGATGATCTTCCGCTTCTCCTCCGGGTCGGTCACCCCCCGGAGTCGCGAGAGAAAGTGATCGGCCGCGTCCACCCGGTGGAAGTCCGTGTGGTAGTGCTCCTGGAAGAGATCGGACACCTCCTGGGCCTCCCCTCGCCGGAGGAGCCCGTTGTCCACGAAGATGCAGGAGAGGTTCCTGCCGATCGCCTCGTGGAGGAGCACCGCCGTCACCGTGGAGTCCACGCCCCCCGAGAGACCGCAGATCACGCGATCGTCCCCGATCCGGCCCCGGAGCTCGCCCACCGTGGCCCGGACAAAGGAGGCCATGGTCCAGGAGGGCTCGCAGCCGCAGATCCGGAAGAGGAAGTTCTTGAGCATGCGGTTCCCGCTGGGGGTGTGGGCCACCTCCGGATGGAACTGAACCCCGAAGAGGCCGCGCCCGCGGTCGGCCATGGCGGCCACGGGGCTGTTCTCGCTTGCGGCCAGGGCCCGGAACCCGTCCGGCATCCGGTCGATCCGGTCCCCGTGGCTCATCCAGACCAGCTCGGCCTCCCCCACGGAAAAGCCATGGAAGAGGTCGATGTCGTCCTCCACGGTCACCTCCGCGTTTCCGTACTCCCGGTCCGCCGCCCCGGCCACCCCGCCCCCCAGGGCGTGGGTGAGGTACTGCATGCCGTAGCAGATCCCGAGCACGGGCACGCCCATCTCCAGGATCGCCCCGTCGGCCATGGGGGCGCCGTCGTCGTAGATGCTCGAGGGCCCCCCGGACAGGATCAGGCCGCTCGGCCCGAACGTGCGCACCTCCTCCGGCGTCATGTTGAACGGGTGAATCTCGCAGTAGACCTGGGCCTCCCGCACCCGGCGGGCGATGAGCTGGGTGTACTGGGATCCGAAGTCCAGGATCAGGATGCAGTGCGCATAGAGCGGATTCGACATGGGATGGGTCCCGCCTTCCGGGCCGCTCGGCGCTCGGCCGCCGGCCGGTTTCGGGCGCCGGGGCGCCGTTACTCCACGCTGTAGTTCGGGGCCTCCTTGAGGATGATCACGTCGTGCACGTGACCCTCCTTGAGCCCGGCCGGGGTGACCTGAATGAACCGGGGCTTGCTCCTGAGCTCGTCGAGGGTCCGGCAGCCCAGGTAGCCCATGCCGGCGCGAAGCCCCCCGGTGAGCTGGTACACGGTGTCAGCCAGCGACCCGCGGTAGGGAACCCGTCCGACGATCCCCTCGGGGACCAGCTTTTTCTCCGCCTCCACGTCCCCCTGGAAGTAACGGTCCTTGCTTCCCTCCTTCATAGCTTCGATGGAGCCCATGCCGCGGTACGCCTTGTAGGTGCGGCCCTGGTAGAGGATGGTCTCGCCCGGACTTTCCTCGGTTCCCGCGAAGAGGCTGCCGATCATCACCGAGTCGGCGCCCGCCGCGATGGCCTTGGTGATCTCGCCGGAGAACTTGATGCCGCCGTCCGCGATGATGGGCACGCCGTGCTTGCGGGCCTCGTCCGAGCAGTCCATGACGGCGGTGATCTGCGGCACGCCGATGCCCGCCACCACCCGGGTGGTGCAGATGGAGCCGGGGCCCACGCCCACCTTCACGGCGTCGGCGCCCGCCTCGATCAAGGCCCGCGTCCCTTCGGCCGTGGCCACGTTGCCCGCCACGAGCTCCAGGTCCGGGTAGCGGCGCTTCACCGCCCGCACGGTCCGGAGCACGCCCTCGGAGTGGCCGTGCGCCGTGTCGATCACCACCACGTCCACGTTGGCCGCAGTCAGCCGCTCGATGCGGTCAAGCGCGTCCTGGCCCACGCCGACGGCCGCCCCCACCCGGAGCCGGCCCAGGTCGTCCTTGCACGAGTCCGGGAACTTGCGGATCTTCTCGATGTCCTTGATGGTGATGAGCCCCCGCAGCTTGCCCGCCTCGTCCACCACCAGGAGCTTTTCGATGCGGCGCTCGTGCAGGATGGCCTTGGACTCCTCCAGGGTGATCCCCATTTGGGCCGTGGCCAGATGGTCCTTGGTCATGACCGCGTCCACGCGCTGGTCCAGGTTGGTCTCGAAGCGGAGGTCCCGGTTGGTGATGATGCCCACGAGGTTTCCTTCCTCCACCACGGGCACCCCGGAGATGCGGTACTTCTCCATGATGTGGAGCACGTCGGAGATCCTCCGGTCGGGCTCGATGGTGATGGGATCCACGATCATGCCGCTCTCCGACTTCTTCACCTTCTCCACTTCCAGGGCCTGGTGCTCGACGCTCATGTTCTTGTGGATGAACCCCATCCCGCCCTGCCTGGCGATGGTGATGGCCGTCTCCGATTCGGTCACGGTGTCCATGGCCGCGCTGACGATGGGGATGTTCAGGGTCACGTTCCTGGACAGGCGCGTCCGGACGTCGGTCTCGTTCGGAACGAGGTCCGAACGGTCCGGAACGAGGACCAGGTCGTCGAAGGTGTACCCGGTGCGTATCCTGCTGTCTTCACTCATGGTCTTCTCCCTCCAGATGGTCGATGAGCAGGCCCTCCAGGATGTCCGATAGACAGACCGCCATTCGAGAGGCCCTGAAATGGTCCAGTATGCGCAGCACGGCCAGGGCGCCGGCCGGGATCACGTCCGCCCTGCCCGGGTCCAGCCCGGGAAGGCGCATCCGTTCCTCGAGGGGCAGGCGTACCAGACGGCCCAGGAGCCCTTCGAGCGCCGTCCGCTCCAGGGCCAGGCCGTTCATGCCGTCCGGGTCGATCCTTGCGACGTCGATTCCGTGGATCATGGCCGCGAGTGTGGTGGCGGTGCCGCCGGTCCCGATGATCCAGGGAGCCGCGTCGAATCCCGTGACCCCGGCGAGCCCCTCCTCGAGGATGCGGTCCGCCTGCACGGCGAGGGCCCGCATCGACCCTTCGACGGGAGGGTCGTCGGGAAGGAACGCCTCTTTGAGCAGCGACGCGCCCAGCGGCAGGCTCAGGATCTCCGCCTCCTCTCCCGCGGTTGCGTTCCCCAGGACGAGCTCCGTGGTCCCGCCGCCCAGGTCGAAGATCACGAACGGCCCCTCGGGGCGCTCCAGCGCGTGCAGGACACCCCGGGCGGTCAGCCGGGCCTCCTCCTCGCCGGAGACGGTCCGGATCCGCACCCCGGTCCGGTCGGAGAGGGTTCGAAGCAACCGGTCCCGGTTCTCTGCGGTTCGCGTCACGCCGGTGGAGACCGCACGCACGATCACGGCGCCCTCCTCCCGGGCGCGTCGCTCGAACGCCTCGACCGCTTCGACCGCCCGGCGGAGGGACGGTTCCGAAATGGTCGTCGACGGGCCGGCCCCGAACCCCTCTGAGAGCCTGATCGTCCTGCGCTCCCGCGCCGTGGGGACGAACAGGCGACTGTCCCCCGTGGGTCTCCCGATGAGCATCCGGGCCGTGTGGGTCCCCAGCTCGATGGACGCCACGCCCGTCACGAAAGGATGCGGCCTCGCCTTCGGCGCGGAAGGGGTCAACGCGCCAGACTCCTTGGAAATCTACATATTTTCGGGAACATAACAGAACCCTCCCGATTTTTCAAGCACGAATTCTGCGCGGGATCGCGGCCCGGTACAGCACCGCGTCCCCCCGGATCCGGTAACCGGACACCCCGGCCGGAACGAGCAGGGAATCCCCCCGGGAAAACCGAACCGTGCCTTCCCCATCCCCAAGCAGAAACGCCCCGTCACCTCGGAGGCAGAGATGGATCTCCACACTCCGCTCTCCGCCCCCCTCGAAACCGCGTTCGGGTCGCACCTGGATGCGCTCGAGCTGAAACTCGGCCGCATCCGTGGGATAGACGGAAAGTCCGGGCGTGTCCTCTTCGGGGCGCAGCGGTTGAACCGTTCCCGGATGGAAGGATGCGACCCGAAGGAGCTCCTCCCGATCCACGGTCTTTGGTGTGAGACCGCCGCGGACCACGTTGTCCGAGTTCGCCATCAACTCGATGCCGGTGCCCTCGAGGTAGGCGTGCAGCTCGCCCGGCGCGATGCCCAGCGCCTCACCCGGCTCCAGGGTCACCAGGTTCATGAAAACCGGGGCGAGGACCCCGGCATCCTCCGGGAAAGCCGCGGTCAGCCGTCCGATCCAGGAACGGGGCCCTTCCCCGTCGTCCCCGGATCGGGTCCTCCGGAGGGCCTCCCGGATCACGCGGCTCCGTCCCTCTCCCTCCAATGCCAGGACCCTGCCTACGAACGTCCGGAGTCCCTCCTCGTCGGGCCGGTCCCGGAGGGCACGGATCTCCCCGGCGAGGCCGTCCGGGACGATCTCCCCGAGGAGCGTCAGGATCTCGTCGATCGGTCGGAATCCCTCGAGGGCGTGAAATCGGGTCAGGGCGCACAGGAGCTCCGGCTTGTGGCACGCATCCCGGTAGGAACGCGCCGGGTCGTCCAGGGCCAGGCCCTTCTCGTTCTCCCGTTGATATCCGGCCCGGGCCTGTTCAGCGCCGGGATGGACCTGGATGGACAGGGGCTCGCGGGCCGCGAGGATTTTGAAGAGGAAAGGGAGCTTTCCTCGAAAGTCGCGGGCTGCAGCCGGCCCCAGGATCCCTTCCGGATCCTCTTCGACGACTCGATCCAGGGGGGTCCACGACGCCCCCGTTCCGACCAGCGAGGGGGCCGAGGGATGGGCGCCCATCCAGAGCTCGGCCATGGGTCGACGCCGGGCCTCCCCGCCGAGTCCGAGGAGGTCCTGAATCGACGAGTAGGATCCCCAGGCATACGCCTGGATCCGGTTTCGGAGGGGAAGAATACGGTTCACGGGTTCCTCTCCCGACGCGCTTCCGCCGCGAGGACCTCCCTGCGCCCCTGCGCCTCGTCCACGAAGTAGAGGAGGATGCCTCCGACCACGAACAGGAGGGCCACGGAGGTGATTCCCGCACGGGAGGCCGTGTCCGCGCTGTAGCCGACCCGCCGGACCAGGAGCCCGAACCCGCCCATCAGGGCCGGCCCGATCACCGCCGCGAACTTTCCCAGCATGTTGTAAAACCCGAAGTACTCGGCCGACTTGTCCTTCGGAATCATCCGGGCGTAGTAGGAGCGACTGAGGGCCTGGATGCCGCCCTGGACGGTTCCCACCACGGCCGCCAGCACGAAGAACTCCAGCTCCCTCTGAATGAAGGCCCCCCACACGCAGACAAAGAGGTAGACGCCCAGGGCCGCGTAAATGGCCTTCTTGGGTCCGATGCGGCCGCCGGCCAGCCCGAACGCGAGGGCCGAGGGAAACCCCACGAACTGGGTGATGAGCAGGGCCAGGATGAGGGCGTTGGAGTCGAACCCGATGGAGAGGCCGTAGTCCACGGCCATGCGAATGATCGTGTCCACCCCGTCGATGTAGAACCAGTAGGCGGCCAGGAACAGGAACAGGGTCCGGAGCCGCCGCACCTCACGGAAGGTGCTGCGGAGCTGCCTCAGGCCGGCCCCGACCATGGCGAACCCCGACTCCGGCCGCTGGAGCCGGGGCTCCTCCACGAACAGGAGCAGGGGCACGGTGAAGAGCGCCCACCAGACCCCGACGGTGAGAAAGGCGAACCGCACGGCCCCGGAGGCGTCTGCGAACCCGAACGTCTCCGGCCGAAGGGTCATCCAGACGTTGACGGCGAAGAGGAGGCCGCCGCCCAGGTATCCGAGCGCAAAGCCCAGCGAGGAGACCATGTCGAACCGCTTCTCGGAGGCCACTCCCGTGATCAGGGCGTCGTAGAAGATGTTCCCGCCGGAGAACCCCACGCTTCCGAGCACGTAGCAGGCGATCGCCGTCCCCCAGTTCCCCATGGAGACCATGTAAAGGGACGCGGTCATCAGGGCGCCCATGTAGGCGAAAAACGCGAGGAACCGCTTCTTGGCGGTCCCCCGGTCCGCGATGGCGCCGAGCATCGGGGCGCAGAGGGCCACCACCACGCCGGCCATGGAGTTGGCGAACCCCAGGCGGGCGGTGGACATGGAGGTGTCCACCCCGACGCTCCAGTACTGCTTGAAGAAAATCGGATAAAAGCCCGCCATCACGGTGGTGGCGAAGGCCGAGTTGGCCCAGTCGTAAAGGCCCCAGCTCAGGATGGCTTTCCGGTCGTCCAGCGCCATGTGTTTCAGTCTCCTCTTTCCCGTACGTTTCCTCAGCGAACCCCTTCCCGCCTTCCCCTCAACAGCCTCAGCAGGGACCCCATCTCCTCGGAGCCCAGAAGAAAGCAGAGTCCGAAGTAGAGCATGCCCCCGAGGGCGACCAGTCCGCCCAGGCCGAGAACGAGCTCGCCGGTCCCGGTACCGGCCCCGGGGTTCCACCGGACCCGGTAGAGCCAGAAGAGCAGTGCGCTCATGGCGCCCGCGGCGACCAGGCTCACCCCAACGGAGCGCAGGAGACGGCGGCCCTCCAGGCCGCGGATCCGGCTCTTCAGGAGGACGCCCAGGAAGATCAGCTGGGCCGTGGACGCGATGGACAGGGCCAGGGCCAGCCCGCCGTGTCTCAGCGGGCCCATGAGGGCCAGGCTGCATCCCACGTGGACCAGGAGCGCCAGAACGGCGGCCTTGACCGGCGTCCTGGTGTCCCGGAGTCCGTAGAACCCGGCCACGAGCACGCGAATCCCGGAAAAGGCCCAGAGCCCGGCCGCGTAGAACACCAGGGCCTGGGCGGTCATCTCGGTGGAGGTCGCCTGAAACACCCCCCGCTCGAAGAGGACCCGTACGATCAGCGGGGCCAGCACGATCAGGCCCGCCATGGACGGGAGGCTGATGAAGAAGACGAGCCGCAGGGCGTACCCGAGCGTGCCCCGGAAGGCGTGAAGGCCCTCCTCCGAGGCCTGGCGGGACAGGGAGGGCAGCGCGGCCGTGCTCACGGCGATGGCGAACACCCCCAGGGGAAACTGCACGACGCGGTCCGCGTAGTAGAGCCACGCGACGCTCCCCGGGGGCAGGAGCGAGGCCAGGAGCGTTCCGATGAACTGGTTGAACTGGTACACGGCCGATCCGAAGACGGCCGGGAGCATCAGGCGGCCGATCCGGGCGACGGCCGGGTGCCGGGGCATCCAGCGCGGCCGGAGGGAGATCCCCTCCTTCAGGAGCGACGGGATCTGGAGCAGGACCTGGAGCACCCCGCCGACGATCACGCCCACGGCCAGCCCCACCACGGGCTCGGACAGCCGGGGGTAAAGCCCGTAGACGGCCCCGATGATGGCGAGGTTCAGGAAGATGGGTGCGGCCGCCGGAGCGGCGAAGCGGCGCAGCGCGTTCAGGATGCCCATGAAAAGCGCCACCAGGCTGATCAGGAAGATGTAGGGAAAGGTGATCCGGGTGAGCAGGACGGTCAGCTCGTACCTTGCACCGGCCGGGTCGAAGCCCGGGGCCTGAACCCGCACGATCCAGGGGGCGCCCAGGACGCCCAGGACCGTCACCACCGTGAGCAGAAGGGAGAGGATGGTGAGGACCACCCGGGCCATCTCGACGGCTTCATCACGGGACTTCCGCTGAAGGTAGCCCGTGAACACCGGGACGAAGGCGATGCTCAGGGACCCCTCCGCGAACAGCCTGCGGAGGAGGTTGGGGATCCGAAAGGCCACGAAAAAGGCATCCGCAGCCATCTCGGCGCCGAAAAACCGAGCCACCACCATGTCCCGAACCAGACCCAGGATCCGGCTCAGGAAGGTGAAGAAACCGACCGTACCGGCTGCCCGGGCCACCTGCCGGTTCTCGGAAAGGCTCGATTCGGGAGGGGTCACGAAAACGCCCCCGTGCGCGGAAGGTCCGAATGTTTTGGGCTTGACATCACCGCTCGGCACCCATTATAAGTAAGATTTGTTCGATCGGATTGTGAACCACCGTTCAATACCATCAAGCGTTCAGAAGGAGTTTCCGAGTTGGCAAACCACAAGTCCGCGCTCAAGAGGGCCAGGCAGAGTGAGAATCGCAGGCTCCGTAACCGAGGATACAAGACCCGGGTCAAGAAGGCGGTGAAGGACGTCCGCGCCGCCGTCGCCGAGAACACGCCGGAGCAGGCCCAGGAGAACCTGAAGGCCGCCGTTTCCATCCTCCAGAAGACGGTCACCAAGGGGGTGATCAAGCAGCGGACGGCCTCCCGGAAGATCTCCCGCCTCTCTCGCCAGGTTCACCAGATCTCCTCCTGAAGATGCCTCGAACGCCCCCCTCCCCTTCAGGGCAGAGGGCGTTCACCACTGCACAGCTCGATGAAAAGGGCCTCCAGGAGCGGGTTCGTCCGCGAGCCCTTCTTCAGGCGCCCGTCCGCCTCGTAGACGGCGTGGAGCGCCCGCTCCAGCTCCACCTCGGTCCAGTGCCCGCACTGGCCCAGCAGACGCCGGGCGGCGAAGGGCGGCACCGAGAGCTCCCGCGCGATGCCTTCGACGGGCTCGCCCCGGGCGGCCAGGGACTTGGCCTGCCAGAGCAGCCGCACCTGCCGGTTCAGCATGCCGAGGATGCCCAGGGAAGCCTCCCTCGGCCCCTCCTCTTCCAGGAAGCGCGCAAGTACGGAGAGCGATCCGGCCGCGTCCTTGACCGACACCCGGTTCATGAGCTCGAAGATGGTGAAGCTCCGGCTCTGCACGGCCAGCTCCCGGACCTCGTCGGCCCCGACCCGCGCGCCCTCCCCGTGCCTGAGACGAAGCTTCTCCAGCTCCCCGTGCAGATCGCGGAGCCGGTTTCCGACGACCTCCTGGAGCACGTCGCACGCCTCCCGATCCGGTTTCAGGCCCAGCTCGCCGGCCGTCCGCCGGATCCAGGCCCCCACCTGCTTCCCCTTCAGCTCATCGAACGACACGGCCAGACCGGCCTTTCGGATCGCCTTGTAGAACCGGGTGGTGAAGTTGGGCTTGGACGATGTGAAGATCAGGCAGGTGGTCTCGGCGGGCCGCTCGAGATAGGGGAGCAGCCGGGCGAGCCGGTCCGCCGGAAGCAGCTCGGTGCGCCGGACCAGGATGAGGCGGTTCGGAGCCATGAACGGCACGGAACGGGCCCGTCCCACGATCTCCTCCGGGTCGAGATTCTTGTCCCCGTACAGGATCTCCTGGTTGAAGTCGCGGGCCGCCTCGGGGATGAATTCGGTGCGAACGCGATCGAGGACGCGCTCCATGCGAAACTCGCCGGGACCGTGGAACAGGTAGAAAGGGTCCAGGCGCCCCTGCTCCAGGCGCTCGAGCACGGCCTCGGGCTGGAGGTCCCGGGCCATCAGAACCGTTCCATGGTTTTCAGGTAGACCCGTTTGGCCAGTCGGCCCGCGATCCGGCGGAGGGCTTCCCGCTGGTTGAACCTCGTTCGCAGCGGGTCCGTACTGACCTCGAACCGGACCTCGTCGGCCAGCCCGTTGTCCTGCCAGACGGTCTTTCCCGTGGTCCGATCCACCAGCTTTGCGTCCAGCTCCACCCGGAGACGCCGGCTGTTGGTCACCGCGTAGGTCTCGTCGTGGCCGTGGATCGTTCTGGGATCCAGGTCGTAGGTCAGCGGATCGGTCTGTATGCTCCGGACGTGCCCGATGAGGACCATCTGCGCGCTCTCCCTCGGGAGGACCGGGACGCCGGCGTGGCTGATGAACTCCTCCCGGATCACCTTGGTGAAGTCCGGCTCGAAGGCGATCCTCGACGAGGTGCTGGTCATGAGCGGGATGGCCAGGCTTTCCACCTCCAGCCCCACGGGTCGGCCGTCCGCCCGGAGCCGGTACCCGCAGGCCGTGAGGCTCCCGAGAACCGCCAGGGCGACGAGCACGGCCGACAGGATCGTGAGCGGTCGATGATGCGGTTGGGTCATGGTCTTGCCTCCATCGGCGCGGGCGCCGCCCTACACCACGACGTTGACGAGCTTGCCGGGAACGACGATCACCTTCCTCACGGGCTTGTCCCCGACGAACTTCCGGACCCGCTCGTCGGCCAGCGCCGCCTTCTCCAGCTCATCTCGGCCGGCGTCGGTCCCCACCTCGATGCGGCTCCTGAGCTTTCCGTTCACCTGAAGCACCACGGTTCGGGTGTCCACCTCCAGGGCTTCGGGGAGGTACCGGGGCCAGGGAACGGTCAGGAGATTCCCCTCCCGGCCCAGCAGGCTCCAGAGCTCCTCCGTGATGTGGGGCACCACGGGGGAGAGGAGCACCACGGCGGCCTCCAGGGCCTCGCGGATCACGGGCCAGCCATCCTTCCCCGGGTCTCCGCCTTCCCCCAGGATCCGGCTGACGTCGTTCATCAGCTCCATGACGGCGCTGATCGCCGTGTTGAAGTGGAACCGGTCCTCGATGTCCGCGGTCACCTTCCGAATGGTCTGGTGGGTCTTGCGGTGAAGGCTCCGAAACGGCTCGGCCGGCTCCCTTCCCCCGTCGTACACGGCGGTCCCCTTCAGGGCGTCCAGGTTGTCCGTCACGAGCCGCCAGATCCGATTCAGGAACCGGTAGGCCCCCTCCACGCCCTGCTCGCTCCACTCCAGGTCCCGCTCCGGCGGGGAGGCGAACAGGCAGAACATGCGCACGGTGTCCGCCCCGTACCGGTCCACCATCTTTTGGGGGTCGATCACGTTTCGCTTGGACTTGCTCATCTTCACCGTGCCTCCCAGGACCACCTCCTCGCCGCAACGCGCACACCGGCCGTCCCTGGCCTCCTCCGGGAACAGATACCCGTGGGCGGGGCAGGACTGGGTCTCCTTGCAGACCATGCCCTGGGTGAGCAGGTTGGTGAAGGGCTCGCTCACGTCCAGGTAGCCCAGGTCCCTGAGCACGCGCGTGTAGAAGCGGGAGTAGAGGAGGTGCAGGATGGCGTGCTCGATGCCGCCGATGTACTGGTCCACGGGCATCCAGTAGGAGACCCGCTTCGGGTCCAGCACCCCCTCCCGGTAGTCGGGGCAGGCGTACCGGTCGAAGTACCAGGAGGACTCCACGAAGGTGTCCATGGTGTCCGTCTCCCTGCGGGCGGCTCCCCCGCAGCGCGGGCAGACGGCCTCGTAGAAGGAAGGCTCGAAGGGCAGCGGCGATCCGCCGTGGCTGCGCATCTCCACGTCCATGGGCAGGAGCACGGGGAGATCGTCCTCCGGCACAGGCACGGCCCCGCACGCCTCGCAGTAGATGATCGGGATGGGGGCTCCCCAGTAGCGCTGCCTGGAGATGTTCCAGTCCCTGAGCCGGTAGTTCACGGTCAGGTGGCCGACGCCCTCGCTCTCCAGCCACTCGGCGATGCGGTCCAGGGCCTCGAGGTTCCTCTGCCCGTTGAAGGGCCCCGAGTTGACCAGCCGCCCTTCCCCCTCGTAGGCCTCGGTCATGGTCTCCTCGTCCAGCTCCTCGCCCTCCGGCTGAATCACCACCCGCAGACGCAGGCCGTACTTGCGCGCGAAGTCGAAGTCGCGCTGGTCGTGGGTGGGAACGGCCATGATCGCGCCCGTGCCGTAGTCGAACAGGACGAAGTTGGCGACGAAGATGGGGATCTCCTCCCCCGTCGCAGGATTGACGCAGTAGCGGCCGGTGAAGACGCCCTCCTTGACGGTGAAGTCCGCCGTGCGGATGTAGCTGTCCACCTTGAGGGTCCGGTCGACGAACGCCAGGACCTCCTGCTCCTGCTCCGTCCCGCGCACCAGGTCCCTCAGCATGGGGTGCTCAGGCGCGAAGCACATGAAGGTGGCCCCGAAGACCGTGTCCTGGCGGGTGGTGTACACATCGACCACCTCCTCGGAGCCGGCCACGGGGAACCGGATGATCGCGCCGTGGCTCTTTCCGATCCAGTTCCGCTGCATGGTGAGGACCCGCTCGGGCCATCCCGGGAGCCGGTCGCAATGCTCGAGGATCTCCTCGGCGTAGGCCGTGATCTTGAAGAACCAGGAGTCCATCTCCTTCAGCGCCACCTCCTGGTCGGGGTGGCGCCAGCAGCAGCCGTTTTCCACCTGCTCCTTGGCGAGAACGGTCTGGCACTTCTCGCACCAGTTCACGTGGGTCTTCTTCCTGTAGGCCAGCCCCTTCTCGTACATCTTCAGGAAGACGAGTTGCTCCCAGCGATAGTAGTCGGGGTCGCAGGTGGCCAGCTCCCGGTCCCAGTCGTAGCTGAACCCCATGCGCTTGAGCTGGGAGCGCATATAGTCGATGTTCTGGTAGGTCCACTCGCCCGGGTGGGTGTTGTTCTCGATGGCCGCGTTCTCCGCGGGCAGCCCGAAGGCGTCCCACCCCATGGGATGGAGGACGTTTTTTCCGCACATCCGCTTGTACCGGGCCACCACGTCGCCGATGGTGTAGTTCCGGACGTGGCCCATGTGGATCTTTCCGCTCGGGTACGGAAACATCTCCAGGAGATAGTACTTCTCCCTGCCGGGGTCCTCCTGCACCTCGAAGAGACCGCTCTCCTCCCACTGCCGCTGCCGCCTTTTCTCCAGCTCCTGGGGATCGTACTTCATGCTCATCCTGCATCCTCTTGGTTCATCTGATATTTGACGGGTTCGCAAAAACCCGCTCACCCGCCGCTGGAAACGCCATAACCTAT
>CAYVVQ010000052.1:0-26168 GCA_964454455.1 uncultured Desulfobacterales bacterium
AGGCCCGCCCCACGGGGGAGGAGATAAGGGGGCCCGGCGGAAAGAACCCCCCTGACCCCCCCTGCAAAGAGAAGCGGGCGCGGCGGAAAACCCCGCCGCTCCCGGTTGTCACAAAGGCGGCCAACGCATGGACTTCGGACAGAGCGTCACGCTGTCGGCCCTGGGAGTGCACCTGCTGGTGGGGCTGAGCCGGGCCATGATCCTCTTCATCGTGAGCTCGGGGCTCAGCTTCGTCCTCGGGGTGCTCCGGGTGCCCAACGTGGCGCACGGCTCCCTCTACATGATCGGGGCCTTTGCCGCCTTCACCCTGAACCACGCCTTCGGCGGCGGTACGGCCGGGTTCTGGCTGGCGTTGGTCCTGAGCCCCTTCGTGGTGGCCGGGGTGGCCCTGGTGGCCGAGCGGGCCCTGTTCTGCCACCTGTACCAGCGGGAACACCTCATGCTGCTCCTGTTCACCTTCGCCCTGATGCTCATCCTGGGCGACCTGGTCAAGATGATCTGGGGCGCCGACTATCGCTCCATCAACGCCCCGGAGATCCTGGAGGGCTCCCTGCCGATCCTGGGGTCCTCCTTTCCCAAGTACAACCTGTTCCTCCTGTTGGTGGGACCGCTGGTGGCCGTGGGGCTCTACCTCTTCACCAACAAGACCAGGATCGGGAAGATCGCCCGGGCCGCGGCCGTGGACCGCGAGATGGTGGACGCCATCGGGATCAACGTGAGCTGGGTGTTCGCCTTCGCCTTCGTCCTGGGCTGCTTCATGGCCGGCCTCGGGGGCGCCTTGGTGGCCCCGACCATCAGCGTCACCCTGGGCATGGACCACGACATCATCATCGAGGCGTTCCTGATCGTCACCATCGGCGGGCTGGGGAACATGTGGGGCGCCCTTCTGGGCTCCCTCATCTTCGGCGTGACCCAGTCGCTGGGGGTGATGTTCTGGCCCCAGTTCGCCATCGTGTTCCCTTACCTGGCCGTGGTGATCGTGCTGGTCTGGCGCCCCACGGGCATGCTCAAGTCCGTCTGGTAGGCTGGCCGGCGGCCCGCCGGCCACGGGAGTGCTCGCATTGCAAAGAGGCCCCTTCAACTGGAAGATGCTCTGGCCCTATGCGGCGGTGTTCGCGGCGCTGCTGTTTCTGCCCATGGCCGTTTCCAGGTTCTACGTCTACATCACGGCGGTGATCTTCGTGACCGCTCTCCTGGCGATGAGCCTCAACATGGTGGTGGGTCACGGCGGGCTCTATCAGTTCCACCACGCGGCGTTCTACGGGGTGGGCGCCTACACCTGTGCGCTCATGCTGGTGAAGACCCAGCTCCCGGCCTGGGCCGGTTTCGTGGCGGCCCCCTTTGCCGCGGCCTTCACCGGCCTCCTCATCGGCTGGTTCTGCGTGAGGCTCAACAAGCTCTACTTCGGGATGCTCCAGATCTCGCTGGGATCGCTCCTCTGGGCCATCGCGTTCCGCTGGTACGACCTGACCGGCGGAGACGACGGCATCCACGGGGTTCCCATCCCTGACGCGATCAGCACCATCTCCAGCAGCTACTACTTTGTCCTGCTGGTCCTGGCCGCCTGCGTTTCGGTCATGTACCTGATCTACCGCTCCCCCTTCGGCAAGACCCTCCAGGCGATCCGGGACAACCCGGAGCGATGCGAGGCCGTGGGCATTCACGTGCGGCGCCATCAGTTGACGGCCATCGTCATCGCCACCTTTTTCGCCGGGATCGCCGGGGTGCTCTTCGTGGTGGTGGAGGGGTCGGTCTTCCCCGATCTCCTCTTCTGGGTCCTGTCGCTGGAGGTGTTCATCATGTGCCTCCTGGGCGGCTGGTTCACCTTTGCCGGGCCCATGGTCGGGGCGGCCATCACGGTGGCTCTGCGGACCTTCGTGGGGACGTACACGGAGTACTGGACGCTCATCCTGGGCGTGATCCTGATCCTGCTGATCTTCTTTCTTCCCGAGGGTGTCATGGGGTTCATCATCGAGCGGGTCCGGGGCGGCGAGGCGGAGGAGTAGCGGATGCTTCAGGTGGAGTCCATCTCCAAGTCCTTCGACGGCTTCCTCGCGGTGAACGGCGCCCACCTGTCGGTGGAGCGGGGGGAGATCGTCGCGGTGATCGGCCCCAACGGGGCCGGGAAGACCACCCTCTTCAGGCTCATCACCGGGCATCTGAGGCCGGACGAGGGCCGAATCGTCTTCGAGGGGCAGAGCATCGAAGGGCTCCGGCCCTTCGAGGTGTGCCGGATGGGAATCAGCCTCTCCTTCCAGGTGGTGAACGTCTTCAGCCGGATGACGGTCTTCGAGAACGTGCAGGTGGCCGTGCTCAGCCACCAGAAGAAGACCCGCAAGCTCTTCTCGCCTTCGGAGCGACACGGCATCGAGGAGACCGAGGAGATCCTCCGGAACGTCGGCCTGGCGGACAAGGCCCGGCGGGTGAGCGGTTCTCTCTCCCACGGGGACCAGAAGGTGCTCGAGATGGCCATCGCCCTGGGTAACCGTCCGGAGCTCCTGATCATGGACGAGCCTACGGCGGGCATGTCCCCCGAGGAGACGTCCGTGACCATCGACCTCATCCACCGCCTCACGGAGGAGCTGGGTCTCACCATCCTGTTCTGCGAGCACGACATGGAGCTGGTCTTCTCCATTGCCCACAGGGTCATGGTCATGCAGCACGGCCGCTCCCTCATCCAGGGACCGCCCGACGAGGTGAGGGGCAACGAAGAGGTCCAGTCGGCCTATCTGGGAGGAGCCTAGGTATGCTCGAGGTGGAGGACATCCACACCTACTACGGACTCAGCCACATCCTGTTCGGGGTCTCGCTGGAGGCGCCGGCCGGGGAGATCGTCTGCCTCCTGGGGAGGAACGGCGCGGGAAAGAGCACGACCATGAAGAGCATCATGGGGCTCGTTCCCCCGAGGCGCGGGTCGATCCGGTTCAAGGGGACGGAGATCTCCGGCCGGAAGCCCTACCAGATCGCCAGGCTGGGAATCGGCTATGTGCCCGACGACCGCAGGGTGTTCGCGGACCTCAGCGTGGGCGAGAACCTGGAGATCTCGGAGCGGAGGCGGGGAAACGAGGCCTGGACCCGGGAACGGGTCTACGAGTTCTTCCCGGCCCTCGGCCGCATCGACGACCGCAAGGCCGGATTCCTGAGCGGCGGGGAGCAGCAGATGCTGACCATCGGCCGAGCGCTCATGACGAACCCGGAGTTTCTCCTGCTGGACGAGCCCACAGAGGGGCTCGCCCCCATGGTGGTGCGCCTGCTGGAGGAGCAGATCGCGGCGCTTCGCGACCGCGGGCTCACGGTCCTGCTCGCGGAGCAGAACCAGAAGGCCGCCCTGGATTTGAGCGATCGGGGCTACGTGATCGACAACGGCTCCATCCGCTACCACGGGAGCATTGAGGACCTGAGAGAGAACGAGGACGTTCGAAAGAAGTACCTGCTGGTGTGACGAGGGCGGAGTAGGTGCAGGTGGAAGTGAAAATGTGTGCGGAAGTGTGCGTGTGCCTGTACGTGGAGGAGAGCCGTTTGCCGTACTACCGAATTCCAGAGATGGATCCGCTCTCCCCGGCCGACGGCGTGGAGATCCGCGCGATCCACGGGGAGCGCATGAGCGTGGCGTTCTTCCGCGTGGCCGCCGGCACGCGCGTGCCGGAGCACACCCACCCCCACGAGCAGATGGGGACCGTGATCCGCGGGTCCATGGAGCTGGCCGTGGGGGACGAGACCTTCACCGTGCGTGCCGGAGAGGCCTACCACGTCCCGGGCGGCGTACCCCACTCGGGTCTCTGCCTGGTGGAGACGGAGCTGGTGGAGGCCTTCTGCCCCGTTCGCGAGGACCTTCGCTAGCTCTTCAGGAAGGTGTCCTGCAGCTGCGTCACGCTCTCCTCCTCGGGCACCCGCCTCAGCCGGGACTTGTTGCGGTTGATGGTGTCGTTCAGGTCCGGGAAGTAGATCCTCTCCTCGGAGACCGTGCAGAGCTTCTCCTGCCACCGCATGAAGGATCCCACGTTGGTGAGCGTGTGGTCGGCGTTTCTGGCCCCGCCTTTCTCCGCGATCTCACGGATTCCCCGGACCACGTGCTTGTCCTCGGGCAGGTAGAGCGGGAGCAGATAGTCGTGCTTGGTCTGCAGCCAGATCCTGCGCGCCGCCCGTTCCCGCTCGCAGTCCTCGATGAACTTCTCCAGGCTGAAGTAGTTCAGGCTGCCCAGGGCGCCCATGGCGTGGCGGAGGATGTGGACGCCGTACTCCCTGAGGGTGTTCCTGGAGAGCTCGGACTCCTCCACCGCCGCCTGAACGTCGTTGACGATGCTGGTGCTTCCCCCGGACTGGGCCGACGGGTAGCCGGTCACCCAGAGGTTCAGACGGGCCATGGCGGAGTTGATGATGGGCTGGGCGGGGTCGCTGTAGCAGAGGTCCCCGCCGACGCCGAGGACGTCCGGAATGCCGCCGTGCACGCAGACCAAACCGGGGTTGATCGTCTGGGCCAGGACCATCATGAACAGGACCTGGGCGTGGATCTGGGTGAGGAGCGCCTCCGGGCTGATGGGGCCGGTGGAGCCCGCAATGGTGAGATCCAGGAGGAGGAGGTTGTTACCGGCCTTTGCGCTCCGGATGAACGGCTCGACCATGCTCGGCATGAAGGTCATGGCCGTGATCAGGCTGGTGCCGTCCAGCCAGTCGTCCCGGTACCGGAAGTAGGCGGCCTCGTCGTCGGACATGTTCCGGGTGTGGGTCATCTTCAGGTCCGGAAAGTGGGTCTCCATGAGCCGGGCGCACTCGAAGTCGCTGATGGACTTCTTCGTGGCCACGGGCACGCTGAAGATGCCGAGGCTGTCGGTGAAATCGGCGGCCGTCCGAACGATCCCCTCGAACTCCTCGAGTGTGGCCGGGGAGAGATCGTCTCTTTCGGGACGGAGAAGAAAGGGCGGGGTGGCGCCGGTGCCGAAAGCGTTCTCTCCGGGGTCCTCGGCCATGTCCGTGGGGACGTCGTCCAGGCAGGACTCCAGGTAGTCCTCCCGGAGGGGAATGAACAGGGCGCTTTCGTTGTCCAGGTCGATGGCGTCGGCCTCCATGAGGATCTTCATCAAGGCCGGGCTCCCCGAGATGTCGATGCCGATCTCGGTCAGGACGCGCTTCGCGTTCCGGTCGATCCGCCTGTAGACCCGCTTCTCGTTGGACAGGGCGTCCATGTCCTCGATGCGTTCCCGGGCGATGGCCGCCTCCGGGCTGTTCGGGTGCATCAGGCTCACCTTGCGGTAGTACTGCTTGGCGTTCTGAAACTCGTAGCGCCGCTCCGCTTCCACGGCGTCGTCGAACAGCCTCAGGATCTTCTTGGCGCGTTTCCTCATGGAATCCATCCCCCGTTTGGGTGGCGATGAGCGCTGCACCGTCTCGCCGCCGTTGCCCGGCGGCCCGGCCCCGGGATCGGTGAACGGGTCCCGTTACGAACAGGCAAAAACCGTACCACGGGATGACCGTCCAGGCGATCCATGGACGCGGGTTGGGGTCCGCCGAGGTGACGCCGGCAAGTTGTCGGGAAAACGAGGAAAATCCTGCTTTTCAGAAACACCCTTCGGGGTCCGCGCCTTGCACCGGGTGGGCGGCGGGCCGCTCGTATCGAAATCGGGTCAAAAAATTTTGACATGCGGACACCTCCAACCTTCGTTTGTCCATCTTTTTTTTCAGAATTGTCACGATCGACCCCGGCGCCAAGGCGTGTTTTCCATCTTACGGGGGAAGGGGGGGGTGGAGCCTGCGGACGCCTTCCCGGCCCGCGACGAGGGTGTCCTGGAGGCGGAGGCTCCGGCCCGAGGGCGTCTCCATCCTCGTCTCGAGGACCAGGCAGACGCTTTGGCCGCGGACCGATGCGGAAAAAGAGGCGTCGAGGGGTTCCCGGGCCTCCAGGCCGGTCCCGTGGATGCTCCAGCCGCAGCCTTCGGTGCGGGCGGCCCGTTCCACGTCCCCCGGGCAGGTGCCGGAAGCGGCCCGGGACAGGATCCGTGCGTGCGCGTCCCCCAGCGCGCGCACTGCGAGCCGGTCCCGTCGGGAGCAGGACCGCCCCTCGAAGACACGGCACCCGGCGGCGTGGTAGCCGTTGACCACCGCCCGGAACCCGCAGGAGAAGGGCGTTGCGTCCGGAACCGCGGCGTCGTTTCCGTCGATCCAACCGGAGCGATCGTCGTGCCAGGGTTGTCGCACGCGAATGCCTCCCCCGTGACCGAGTTGCCGGGAGAAGGCTTCGGAAAGGCCTGCCAGGTGGGTTTCGCTCATGCCCGGACGGACATGGGCACGGAGGCCTTCCAGCGTTTTCTCGCAGACCCGGGCCGCCTCCGCCATGCGCTCGACCTCCCAGGCGGACTTGCCCGCCCGGATGCGGTGAATCGTGTCCGAGACGTCGAGGTGCACCCGGGAGGGCAGCAGTCGGCGAAACAGCTCGAACTCCCTCACGGGGAGGGCATCCCAGGCCATGCCCAGAACCTCGGGGGTGGTGAGGCCGAACGCCGCCAGGCCTTCGGGGATCTCCCGGATCGAGGCCAGGCCCGCCTGGAGGGTGATGGGGGAGTCCAGGGCCGCGCGGGGAGCGTGCTTTCGCACGAGCAGGACGGCCCCCCCCTCCCGGGGAACGTAGAGGTAACCGTTCTGGGCACAGCCGGAGAAGTAGAGCAGATCGATCCGGTGGTCAATGAGGACGGCGTCCGTCCCGAGGGCGTCCATCTCGCTCTGGAGTTTCCCGATGCGCCTCTGAATCTCCTCGGACGGTACGCGGAGCGGTGGGTGCATGGACGGGCCTTTCCCTTTCTCATCAAGGATGTCCGCCTTGCGAACGCCGCGCATTGTAGCATAGGCCGAATCCATTGCAAGGGCGTGGAGGCGCACCCGTGGCGATTTCCATTGACTCGAGCGGGCCTTTTTCCTATAAAGACGAGTGGATTCGCCGCTCGTCGTGTCAGGGCCCTCGCGAGGGCCTTTTTTGTTCCCGGCGCGACGGGGCGCAGCGGCGGGACGAGATTTGTAGAATCAAGAGAGGAGGAAGGCAAGGCATGGCAAGGCACAAGAAGAAGGAGCGTACACGAGAGATCGAGAGAAGGCGGCGGCGGAGAAAGAAGCGCCTGAAGGAAAGGGCGCGGGAGGAAGCCGGCCGACGGAGCTCCGCATCGTAGGGTCTTCACCACGGCCGGGCCGGCGGACCGACCTCCCGAGGCCTCTGCTCCGGCGGGAATGAACGTCCCTTGCGGGTCGCCACATGAAGGCCAAGGTCATTTCCAGCAAAGACAATCCCCGATTCAAGACCCTCACGAAGCTTCTCAAGAGCACCGGAATCCGGAAGCACGGAAGGGCCCTCCTGTCCGGGCCCAAGCAGGTCCAAGAGATGCTGCGGGACCTCCCCCGGTGCTGCGAAGCCCTGCTCCTGCCGGAAGGCGGAAGCCTCGGCGAGCCGCCGGAGTGGATCGACCGGCTCCAGCTGTCCGCGGGCCTTTTCCGGGAGCTGGACCTGTTCGGGACGAATCATCCCTTGCTCCTGGTCCGGGTCCCGGAGACGAACGCCTGGGACGAAAAGAACCACCCCGAGGGCTGCACCCTGTTCGTTCCCTTCCAGGATCCGGTCAATGTGGGAACGGTCATCCGGAGCGCTGCGGCATTCGGGGCGGCACGCGTGGTCCTCCTGCAAGAGGCAGCGAACCCCTTTCTTCCCAAGGCCCTTCGCGCGGGAGGGTGCGCGCCGTTCCGCGTACCCATGGAGACCGGGCCCTCCATCCGCGACCTGAAAGGAGGGATCCTGCCCATCGTCGGCCTTCAGGCGGGAGGACGGGACCTGACCTCGTTCCGATTCCCGAAGACCTTCGGCCTGCTGCCCGGTCTCGAAGGCCCCGGCCTTCCGGAGATGCCCGGAATGGCGGCCGTGCTGGGGATCCCCATGGAGCCGGGGACGGACTCCCTGAACGGGTCCCTGGCCGCCGGCATCGCACTCTACGCGTGGAGAACCGGAGCCTGATTCCCGCTTGACACGGGACCGTCGGGACACTATATAGATAGGTTCCATTGTGAACAGGCAGGTTCCGGAGATGAACTCACGGGGCCGAGCAGGAGACGAGCAGAAAGGAAGGTCGATTCCATGGCATCCAATTCGAAACGCACCAAGGCGGTCCGGGACCGCAGGGACCAGCCCAACCGGGACAACCTCAAGAAGAAAAGGAAGCGAATCGAGCAAAACCGGGAGATTCTTCGCGAGCTCGCGGCAAAGGACTCGGCCTGAGACCCCGGTTTTCCTCTTTTCCGGCGGGGCCGCCTATGTCTTGCCTTCAGGCCCCGCTCTGCCTTCGAGTCGAACCCGGCGCCCCATCCTCTCCGTGACGCCGGGTCCCCGTCTGCGACACGCCGGACCGTCGGGTCCGCCCGTTCCGCTCACCGTGAGTTCCGTCGAGTGCGGTGTCTACTGCGAGCCGGACCGAGTTCCGTTCCGGTCCGGGTCCTTGGGCTTGATCACGTAAAGCGCGACCACGGAACCGATCAGCACCACCAGGGAGAGCAACTGCGTGGTGCTCATCTCGGTTCCAGGAACCAGTCCCCTGTGATCTCCGCGGAACCGCTCCACCAGGAGCCGGAAGGTGCTGTGGAGGATCAGGTACCAGATGAAGACCTGTCCCGGAAACTTCTTCTTTTTCCAAAGGTAGGCCAGGACGGCGAACAGCACGAACCCCCCGATCGCCGAGTAGAGCTGGGTGGGGTGTATGGGCAGTTGAAGCGGCGCGAGGCACTGGGGGTCGGTGAACACCACGGTCCAGGGCAGGTCCGAGGGCTTCCCGTAGCAGCACCCTGCGAAGAAGCAGCCGATGCGACCGATTCCCTGGCCCAGGGCGAGCCCTGGCGCAAACAGGTCCGCGGTCGAGAGCACGGGCATCCTGCGCCGCCTCAGGTGCCAGACCAGGCCGATCACGGCAACGACCAACCCTCCGGAGAAGACGAGCCCACCCTGCCAGAGCTTCAGCGCGTCCAGAGGATTCTGCCGGTAATACCCCCAGTTGAGCAGGACGTAAAAGAGCCTGGATCCGACGATCGCCCAGACGATGCCGACGAAGGCCACATCCATGATCCGCTGGGGGGCGACGCCCTCCCATTTTCCGAGCTGAACGGTCACAGCGATGGCGGACGCGAACCCCAGAGCCACGAACAGCCCGTACGTGTGGATGGTCAGGGGTCCGATGGAGATGAGGTCTGGGTACATATCCTCTCCTGTTGCGGGCGTTCCTCGTGCCTCACGGTCTTGCCGGTTGGTCGGGAGGCCCTTCCCGCAGGAGCACGATGGCCAGCCAGACGCTCCCGACGGTGATGGCGCTGTCGGCCACGTTGAACGCGGGCCAGTGGAACGATCCGGCGTAGACGTCCAGGAAGTCGACGACCTCGCGAAGCCGGATTCGGTCGACGAGGTTGCCCACGGCTCCGCCGATGATCAGGGCGAGCCCGAGTCCCGCCTTGGGGTTGGAGCCGGCCGTCTTTCGGAACCAGAACAGCAGCAGGATCACGGCCGCCAGCGTACCGCCGACGAGCAGGTAGTAAGCCGGGCTCCCGTCCGGCCGATTCAGGATCCCGAAGGCCATGCCCCGGTTCCGGATGTGGACCAGGTCGAAGAACTCCGGGATCACGGTCACGGACCCGTGGAGCGGGATCCAGTGCGTCACCGCGAGCTTGCTGGCCTGGTCGAGGAGCACCACGGCCAGCGCCGCCATCACCAGCAGGGCGTTCCGGCTCATCATGCCCGGTCCCGCTCGATCTCCCGCAGGGCATCGGCGCAGCGGCGGCAGATGCCGGGATGATCCTCCTCCCGCCCGACCGTGGGCTCGTGGATCCAGCACCGCTCGCACTTGGGGGCCTTGGTGGGGTCCACCCGGACGCGCAGGCCTTCCAGCTCCTCGGAGGCGAGCCCCTCGTCCACCTCTTCCAGGGGAACGAGCCGGGTCGCGCTGACGATGAACAGGCTCCGCAGGCGGTCCGCGAAGGGACCCAGGCCCGCCTCGAGCTCCTCGGACACGCCGAGGGTCACCTCGGCGTCCAGGGAGTGCCCGATCCGCTTCTCCTTTCGGGCGGACTCCAGTGCCTTGGTCACCTCCCGGCGGAGCCGGGCGACGATCTCCCACCGTTCGGCCAGGTCCGGATCCAGGTACGCCTCCTTGACCGGCACGAAGAGATCCGCGTGTACGCTGGGGGCCCGGTCCGAAGGAGGCATGTGGGCCCAGATCTCGTCGGCGGTGAAGGAGAGGACCGGCGCCATCAGGCGCACCAGGGTCTCCAGGATCTCGTGCATGGCGGTCTGTGCGGATCGGCGCAGCGTCGACCTCGGAGGCGAGGCGTACAAGCGGTCCTTGAGGATGTCCAGGTAGAAGGAGGAGAGGTCCAGGACGCAGAAGTTGTGGAGGCCGTGGTAGACGGCGTGAAACTCGTACTGGTCGTAGGCCCGGAGCAGCTTCCGGGAGATTTCCTGGAGGCGGTGGAGGGCCCAGCGGTCCAGCTCGTCCATCTCGTCGTAGGAAACGCGGTCGTGCGACGGATCGAAGTCGTAGAGGTTGCCCAGCAGGTAGCGACAGGTGTTCCGGATCCGGCGATAGGCGTCCGTGAGCCGTTCCAGGATCTCGTTGGAGAGCCGGATATTGTCCCGGTAGTCCTCCGCCGAGACCCAGAGGCGGATGATCTCCGCGCCGTACTTCTCGGTGAGCTCGCTCGGGGAGATCACGTTGCCGGCGGACTTGTGCATGGCCTTGCCGGTCCCGTCCACCACGAAGCCGTGGGTGAGAACGCCGTGATAGGGGGCCTCTCCACGCGTTCCCACGGAGCAGAGAAGCGAGCTGTGAAACCAGCCGCGGTGCTGGTCGCTGCCTTCCAGGTAGAGGTCCGAGGGGCTGTCCAGGTAATCCCTCGCCTCCATCACCGCGGCGTAGCTGACGCCCGAGTCGAACCAGACGTCCAGGATGTCGGTCTCCCGGGAGAACCGCTTCCCCCCGCAGTGCGGGCACACGGTCCCCGGGGGAAGCAGGGTGTCTGTGGGCTCGGAGAACCAGACGTCCGCACCGGCCGACGCCACCATGCCGGCCACGTGCTCGATGATCTCCTCCGAGACCACCACCTTTCCGCAGTCCTCGCAGTAGAACAGGATCAGGGGCACGCCCCAGGCCCGCTGCCTGGAGATGCACCAGTCCGGACGGTTCGCGATCATGCTGAAGATCCGCTCCTCGCCCCAGGAGGGGATCCAGCGCACCCGGCGGATGGCCTCCAGGGCCTTCTCCCGCAGGTCGTTCTTCGACATGCTGATGAACCACTGCTCGGTGGAGCGGAAGATCACGGGCCTCTTGCAGCGCCAGCAGTGGGGGTAGTCGTGGGTGATGCCCTCCTCCTTCAGGAGGGCGCCCGCCTCTCCGAGCCTCCGGTTCACCTCGGCGTTGGCGTCGAACACGTTCATGCCGGTGAAGGGGGCGGCCTCCTCGGTGAAGCGGCCGGCGTCGTCCAGAGGGGAGTAGATCTCGAGCCCGTACTTGAGCCCGGTCTCGTAGTCCTCGCGCCCGTGGCCGGGCGCCGTGTGCACGCAGCCGGTCCCGGCCTCCAGGGTCACGTAGGGCGCCAGGACCACCACGGAGTCGCGGTCGTACAGGGGGTGGCGCGCCTTCATGTTTTCGAGGTCCGGCGCCCGGAGCTCCTCGAGGACCTTGTAGCCGGTGATGCCGAAGGTGTCCATGCAGACCGCCGTGAGGCCCTCGGCCAGGATCAGGACCTCGTCCCCGCCCACGTCGACGGCCACGTAGTCGAAGTCGGGATGCAGGGCGACGGCCAGGTTGGCCGGGATGGTCCAGGGCGTGGTGGTCCAGATGACGAAGGAGACCTTCTTGCCCTTCAGGGAGGGGTATTGCCCGGACAGGTCGGAGACCGCCGGGAACTTCACGAAGATGGATGGCGAGGTGTGAGGGCCGTACTCCACCTCGGCCTCGGCCAGGGCCGTCCGGCAGGAGGTGCACCAGTAGATGGGCTTCTTGCTCCGGATGAGCCCGCCGTTCATGGCGAACTTCCCGAACTCACGGACGATGGTCGCCTCGTAGCGGTAGTTCATGGTCAGGTAGGGGTTCTCCCACTCGCCCAGGACGCCAAGCCTCTTGAACTCTTCTCTCTGGATGTCGATGAACCGCTCGGCGTACTCGCGGCAGAACCGCCGGACCTCGACCTGGGTCATCCCGGCCTTCTTCTCGCCCAGCTCCGTGTCGACCTTGTGCTCGATGGGCAGCCCGTGGCAGTCCCACCCCGGCACGTAGGGCGCGTCGAACCCGGCCATCTGGCGGCACTTGATGATGATGTCCTTGAGGACCTTGTTGAAGGCGGTCCCCATGTGGATGTGGCCGTTGGCATAGGGAGGCCCGTCGTGGAGCATGAAGCGTTTCCGCCCCCTGGAGGACTCCCGGATCGTGGCATAGAGGTTCTCCCGGCCCCACTTCTCGATCATCTCCGGTTCGCGCTTGACGAGGTTCGCCCTCATGGGGAAAGACGTGGCCGGTAAATTGAGCGTTTTCTTGTAGTCCATGGATGGTGCCTCCCAGGGTGAAATCGAACTTTTTTGCCTACCAGATGGCCGGGGTGAAGTCAATTTCCATCGTCTTTCCGGGGTAGGAGCCGTCGATCAGGTGCGGATGTCGAGGTCCCGGATCATGGCGTGGGCGAACCGAATGATGAAGTCCCTCTGCGGCCGGGTTGCGTAACCGCCGCAAGGGCAGCGCATGCCCGCGAGGCTGCGGAGGAAGAGTTCGAGCTTGATCCAGTCCTCTCCCGTTTCGACGGCGAAGACGTGGGGGCGGCAGTCCCTGTGGGCAAACTGCTGCTCGCTCAGGAGATCCTCGGGGATCCGGACCCAGAAGATCCCGTCCAGCGCGCTTCGCATGGCGTTTTGATCCAGGAAAGCCTCGATCTTGGCCACGTCCCGTCTCGAGAGCTCGTCGATCAGATACGACCTCATGATCCATTCTCCCCGGCACGGAATTCGATCCGCCAGCCTCTCCAGAACGCGTCCGCCACCGCGTAGATCCAGATTCCGAGGAACAGGGCTCCCAGGACCCAGAGTGCCGTGAAGTCGGTCGTCTGGAGCTGCTGTAGAATGGCCTCGGCCGAGAGGCCCCGGCTCGCCGCCCCCTGAAATGCGGCGTTCATGATCAGGTACAGCTTGACGGCCCCCAGAATCAGGAGGATAAAGACAGCGGCCAGAAGGGACAGCCCTTTCTTGACGTCCTGGTTGAGGATCTGCCCGAGACCGGGGATCACGAGGCCGGAGCAGAGCGGGGCGCTGACGTATTTTTTCATGTCGGTCGTCCTGTGGTATCCACGCGACGGCGGCGTCCAGCCGTGCCGATGGGTTATAACGAAAGGCCGGCCCGTTGTCAATTGACCCCCCAAATCCTTCAAGGAGTGCATGATGGCCCGAGGAATCCTCGAGGAGGTGCAGGTCAACATCCCTTTTCGGATGCTCGTCCGGGAAGGGTACCTGTCCCGGTTCCTCGAAGAGGGCATCCATCCGGAGATCGGGTTCGATGCGATCTCCCTGGACGAGACGCCCGAGGGTACGTTCAGGGAGGCGGCCGCCGCTTTTCGGAGCAACGGCCGCCGTGTCACCTGCCACGCCCCGTTCCTGGATCTCTCCGCCGGTTCCCTCGACCCGGCCCTCCGCCGCCTGACGCGAATGCGTTTCGAGCAGACCCTCCGCGCGGTCGCCTGGTTTCAACCGGTCACCGTGGTCTGTCACACGGGATGGGATCACAGGAGGAACCCGGAGCTGAGGGATCTGTGGCTCGAGAAAAGCCTCGGGCTGTGGGCCTGGTTCGCCGGCGCGCTTCGAAGCGTGGGCGCCCGCTTGATGATGGAAAACGTGTATGAGGAGTCGCCCGAGGAACTCCTGCAGTGCTCTGCGCCGCTCCGCGACCTGGGCGCGATGGTTTGCCTGGACACCGGCCACTTGTCCGCCTTCGGGGAGTCGTCCCTGGATCGGTGGCTCGACGTGCTGATGCAGGACATCGGTCAGCTGCACCTCCACGACAACCTGGGGGAGCGGGACGAGCACCTGGCGCCGGGGCGGGGCAGGGTGGATTTTCCCCTCCTGTTCGAGCGCCTGCTCGCGGAGAAGACCGTGCGCCCGGTGATCACCCTGGAGCCGCACCGCGAGGAGGCCCTCCGGCAGGGGATCGACTACCTGGAGAAGATCTGGCCTTGGGCCCCCCGGGAGAATTCTCATTGATCTTTCAAGGCCTATTCGATACCTTCGTCTCTCCGGGATGCCGCCTGAAGAACAGGCTTCAACGCCGCTGTCCGCGGTCGTGGGCGGGGTGCGGATGTCCGGGATGAACCGATGGCCCGAGACGTTCGCGGCCCGAGAGAGCAGAGAATCATGGAAAACCCGTTTCCCAAGTCCACCTCCGCGGCGGAAAAGGTCAAAAAGCTCTTCTCCACCGTGAGCCAGGACGACTCGGTCGCCGTCCTGATCAACGCGGATCCCGATGCGCTTTCCAGCGCCCTGGCCCTCAAGCGGATGCTCTGGCGCAAGGTCAAGAAGACGAGCATCTTCCGGATCAACCCCATCAAGCGGGCGGACAACCTGGCCATGGTCAAGCTCCTCAAGATCGATCACCAGCACATCCGCAAGCTGAACAGCCCGGACTTCACCCGGTGGGCCATTGTGGATTCCCAGCCGCACCACAACCCGCACCTCGGCAAGCACCACTACGACATCATCATCGATCACCATCCTCCGGGTCCCGACGTCAAGGCTCCTTACATGGACATCAAGGAGGAGTACGGCGCCACCGCCACGCTCATGATCGAGTACCTGCGGGCGGCCAGGATCCGCCCCTCTCCCAGGCTGGCCACGGCGCTGTTCTACGGCATCAAGACGGACACCGAAAACTTCGCCCGTCCCACCACGGAGGGGGACATCAAGGCGTTCCGGTACCTGTATCCCTTCGTGAACACCCACATCATCAAGAAGATCGAGTCGTCCGAGTTCACCAAGAAATCGCTGGCCAGCTTCCGCGAAGCGCTGGACCGGTACGTGATCATCCGAGACCGGGTCTTCGTCCACATGGGGACGGTGAAGGATCCCGACGTGCTCGTCATGATCGCGGATTTCTTTCTGAAGGTGGCCGAGGCGAGCTGGTCCATCGTCTCGGGGGTTTACGGCCGGAATCTCATCGTGATCTTCCGAAACGCCGGGTTCCGGCGGCAGGCGGGGAAGCTCGCCGAGGAGCTCTTCGGTGAGTGGGGAACGGCAGGAGGCCACAAGAGCGCGGCGCGCGCCGAGGTGGCGCTCCAGGACCTGGGCGAAACGGCCAAGGACGACAAGGCGCTGGCCCGGTTCGTACAGGACAGGGTGCGGAAGATCTAGCCGGCGCGCGGGCGGTGAGCGGCGGGATCGCCAGTCGACCCGGACACCAGGCCCACAGGAAAGGTGGAAACTCATGGCAGCCGTGGAGCATGTCCTCAGCGATGCGTTCGTGGAGTCGATCAAGTCGGCCATCGCCGAAAAGAACGGGGAAGGCCTCTCCCGGCTGATCGACGAGCTCCGGCCGGCCGACCTCGCCGACCTCATCGAGCACCTGGACCGGGAGGAGCGCATGTTCGTCTTCGACCTCCTGGAGCCCGAGGGCGCCGGCGAGGTCCTGGTGGAGATCGAGTCTCCGATCCAGGAGAGCATCCTGAGCAGCCTGGACAACCAGGCGATCTCGGAGATCGTCCAGGAGCTCGACTCGGACGATGCGGCCGACCTGGTGGGCGACCTGCCCGAGTACCGGGCGGTCGAGATCCTGGGGAGCCTGGAGGAGGGCGTCTCCGAGGAGCTCGAGAAGCTCCTCCCCTACGAGGACGACACCGCCGGCGGGCTCATGGCCCTCGAGTTCGTGGCCGTCCGCTCCAATACGACGGTCCAGGAGGCCATCGACCGGATTCGCGAGAAACGGGAGGAAGTGGAGAACCTCTACTACCTCTTCACCATGGACGACAGCAACAGGCTGGCGGGCGTCGTCTCCCTCAAGGATCTGGTCCTCGCCGCACCGAACTCCCTGGTGTCCGAGATCATGAACCCGGAGGTGACCTCCGTCAACGTGCACGTGGACCAGGAGGAGGTGGCCCACCTGTTCATGAAATACGACCTGGTCAGCATTCCGGTGGTGGACGACCTGAACCGGCTCGTGGGCCGGATCACGCACGACGATATCATGGACGTCATCGAGGACGAGGCGGACGAGGACATCGCCCTGATGGGCGGCGTGATCAGCGCCGAGATCACCGAGGAGTCCCCGATGCGCATATCCCGGGCGCGGCTTCCCTGGCTCGTCGCCGGGCTGTTCGGGGGGGTTCTGGCCGCTTTCGTGATCAACCAGTTCGAGGCCTCCCTCAAGCGGGTCCTCGCGCTGTCATTCTTCTTCCCGGTCATCATGGCTATGGGCGGAAACACCGGGACCCAGGCGGCCACCGTGGCGGTCCGCGGACTCGCCACGGGCGACATCAGCATGGTGAACATCGGGAGGCGTCTCTGGCTCGAGATGAAGGTGGCGCTCTTCAACGGGATCATCTGCGGGATCCTGCTAGGGTTGATCGTGGGGACCTGGCTCTCGGACTACCTGCTGGGGGGGACCGTCGCGCTCGCCTGCCTGCTGATCATTCTGAACTCGGGCTTCATCGGCGCGGCCGTTCCGTTCGCCTTCAAGAAGATGGATGTGGACCCGGCACTGGCCACGGGACCGTTCGTCACGACATCCAACGACATCCTGGCCCTGTTCATCTATCTGGGGATGGTCACCCTGTTCCTTCACGTCGTGGGGTGAAAGCCCCGGGGGACCACGGCGCCGACGGGCCGCTTCCAGTCAGAAACGGCGCGGCTCGGGCTTATCCCCTGCGAAAGGGGAGGGAAGAAGGGGAGGGACGCGATGGAGAAGACGATCCAGGCTTTCGGGCGCGCCCGCCTGAAGCAGGTTCGCAAGGCCCTCGAGGCGAACGACTTCGAGGTCTTCCCGGCGGAGGATCCGGAGGCGGCGAGGGAGATCGTGATGGAGAACATCCTGCCGGGGACCGGGGCCCGGAGCGTCTCTTGGGGCGGTTCGGCCACCTTCCTCGCCACAGGGCTCTACGACCTGCTCCGGGACGCGGACGACCTGGAGATGGTGGACACCTGTCACTCCTCCTGGTCTTCTATCGCCTGCTTGAGTTTTTCGCCGAGCGCTCCCACGTCCTCGCCCGGCTTGTCCGAGAACGATTTCCAGTCGGACTCGCCGGCCTCCCGGGGGATGTCCAGGGAGACCCTGCGCTCTTCGGGGTTTACGGATTCCACGATCACCCGAATGCGGTCTCCGCGTCTCATCCCCTCCGCGCCCGTCGAATCCGGAAGGTCCTCCAGCTTGGAGCGGTGGAGCAGCCCGGTGATTCCCGGAGCCAGGGAGACGAAGAGCCCGTAGCGTTCCTCCCGTTCCAGGGTGCCGTCCACCACCTGGCCGGGCTTGAACATCTCCTCGACCTGCTCCCACGGATCCCCTTCCACGTCCCGAATGCTCAAGGCGATCCGCCGGCGCTGGGTGTCGATCTGCTTGACCATGACGGAGATCTCGTCTCCCGGCTGAACCACCTCTTCGGGCTTGAGGACCCGTTTGACATGACTCATCTCACTCAGATGAACCAGGCCTTCCACGCCCGGGGCGATCTCTACGAAGGCGCCGAAATCCGCGCAGCGGACCACCTTGCCGGTGATCCGGTCCCCGGCGCTGCAGATCTCGTCGACACGCTCCCACGGATCACCCTGCATCTGCTTGAGGGAAAGCCCGATGCGCGGCCTGCGGCCCTCGCTCCCCTCCTTGATCCCGATCACCCGGACTTGGACGCGATCGCCCGGCGACAGGATCTCCTCGGGCTTTCCGATGCGGGACCAGCTCAGCTCCGAGAGGTGAATCATGCCTTCCAGGCCGGGCACCAGCTCCACGAACGCCCCGTAGGGCATCAGCTTGGTCACGGTCCCCTCGATCTCGGCACCCTCGCTCAGGTTCTCGAGAAACTCCTTCCGCATCTGCTCCGTCTCCCGTTCGAGGAGCTGTCGCCTGGAGACCACGATGTTCCGGCCGTTCTCTTCGAAGCGGGTGATCAGGAAGGGGTGGGTCCCCCCCACGTAGGTCGCGGGATCCTCGATGTATCTCATGTCCATCTGGCTGATCGGGCAGAAAGCACGCCGCTTCATGATCTCGACGTGAAAGCCTCCCTTGCAGGGCGCCTTGACGCGCCCCTCCACCGGGACCTCGTTTCGGAAGGCCTCTCGAAGGACCGCGGGGTCCCCCGGGCCGGAGAACGCCCTGGAGAGCTGGACCTCGTCCGCGTTCACACCGACCACGTAGAGCTCCAACTCGTCGTCCTCGCTGTAGGGAACGCTCCCGTCCTCGTCCTGGAGCTCCTCCCGATCCACGACGCCGTCCCGTTTGGAGCCGGTGTCCACGAACACGGTCTCTCGACCGATGGATATGATGCGTCCCTGGATCTTGTCGCCCACACGCAGCTCGGTTCCGGCGGAATCACCGCCGTAGCTCTCGAGCAGCTCGGCAAAGCTCTCGGTCCCCTCGTCCTGCTTTTCTTCGTCCCGGTTTTCTTCGTCCCGGTCATCGACCATGGTTGCGTCCTCCATTTACGCGGAATCCGGCACTTCTACCAGCCCCCGGCGGGTTTTGCAAGTGCTGACTGAACCGAAAACGACCCGGGGAGAGCCCCGGGGCAAGGAAAGATGCCTGTGAAGATCGACACCGGAGCAGACGTTTCCCGGCACGCCGGCCGCTTCCTGTTTCTGGAGCCGTTTTTCGGGGGCTCGCACCGTGAGATCGCCGAAGGGCTGGCCGCCGCCTCCAGGCACAGGATCGACCTCATGACCATGAGCGCCCGGTTCTGGAGGTGGCGCATGAGCGGGGCCGCCCTGCACTTCGCGCGCCGGCTTCCGGACCTTTCCCTCTACGACGGCATGGTGGTCTCGGGGCTGATGAGCCTCGCCGATTTGAAGGCGCTGGCGCCCGGACCCTCTCCCCCTGCAGCCGTCTACTTCCACGAGACGCAGCTGACGTATCCTCTCTCCGAGGGAGAAAAGCCGGACGTCGCATCGGCCTGGACCAACGTCACTACGGCCCTGTGTGCCGACCGGGTCATGTTCAACTCCTTCGCCCACCGGGAATCCTTCCTCGAGGCCCTGCCCGGCCTCGTGCGTCTCATGCCCGACTATCGTCCCGGCTGGGTCGTCGAGGCGATCCGGGCCCGCTCCACGGTCGTTTACCCCGGCTGCTCGTTTTCTCGGGAAGCGCACGAGACGGTTTCCGAAGTTCGGGAGCCTCCCCTGATCGTCTGGAACCACCGCTGGGAGCACGACAAGGACCCGGGGTCGTTCTTCCAGGCGCTGGACGCCCTCGACGACAGGGGCCTCGACTTCCGGGCGGCGCTCCTGGGGGAGCGGTACCGCCGGATTCCCGACGTCTTTGAGCGGGGCTTGAGACGGCACGGCGACCGGATTCTCCAGTTCGGGTACGTGCCCTCGCGCGACGCCTATTTCGACTGGCTTCGCAGGGGCACCGTCGTGGTGAGCACGGCCCTCCAGGAGAACTTCGGCGTGGCGGTCGTGGAGGCCGTCCGAAGCGGATGCCTGCCCCTTCTCCCGAACCGTCTCAGCTACCCCGAGCTGATCCCCTCCTCGTATCATAGCACGTGCCTTTACCGGGATCAGGAGGATTTGGAGGAAAAGCTCTCGGAGGTCGTCTCCTCCCCGGACGGCTTCGACAGCGCCCGCAGGCAGCTCCGCGAGGCCATGGCCCGGTTTTCCTGGGAGCGCAGGATCGGGGACTTCGATCGAATGCTGGACGAACTGGCCCTGGGGAAACCCTCAGGCGAGGTGGGATGAGGAGATGAGAGGGGGTCGCCCCGGTCACGGTGACCGGGCTCGTTCGAGCGGTAACGCTACATCTCCTGCTTCGCGCGCGCCTCGGCCACCCGGATCATCTGGTAGAGGACACGGTTGACCGGCACGGGCACGTCGTGGGCCTTCCCCAGCTCCATGACCCGTCCGGCGAAGATCTCCACCTCGGTCTTCCTTCCGGCCTCCACGTCCTGCAGCATGGATGTCTTGCCGTCGGGCCCCAGCGTGGAGAGAACCGACTTCCATTTCTCGATGTCCTCTCCGGCGAGCGCGACGCCTGCCCGCTCCGCCACCGCGATGACTTCCCCCATGGCCCACTCCATGAGCTCCCGCGCCTCGGGTGTGCGCTGGAACACGCCGTAGGGCGCACGAAGCACAGCCGAGACCTGGTTGACGCCCACGTTGATCATGAACTTCCACCAGAGATTGCGGATCATGTCGGGGGGCGTCTCCCAGGGGATCCCCGCCCGGTCGAAGAGCGCCTGGACCCGACGGACACGCTCGGTGACCTCCGCGTTGTCCGCCTCGCCGAACTGGATCACGCCCGGGGTGGTGTAGCTCACGCGGTTTCCGTCCCGGACGCTGTCGATCCCCAGAGCGACGGCGTAGAGGACCCTTTCCGTGCCGAAGGCCCCGCCGAGCTGCTCCTCGCTGTCGATGCCGTTCATGACCGAGAGGAGAAGGGTGTCGGGTCCCACCCGCTTTCTCATGTCCCGGAGCGCCTGTTCCATGTGGTGGTTCTTCACGGCCACGATGACCAGATCCGATGGGGGCTCGTCCGCCTCCGGGTGATGCATGGGCACCGCATAGGGGCGATCATTGACCACAATGCCCCGGGACCTGAGCCTCTCCAGGCGTTCGCCGCCCGCGACCAGGGCCACGGCGACACCTTCCGTGTCGAAGAGCCGGCTCGCGTAGAACGCGCCCATGGCGCCGGCGCCGACGACGGCGACGTTCCGTACGGGTTTCATCACGCAGCCTCCTTGTCGATTCGACGGCTTCGCAATCACGATGGCGTCGCAAAAAGCCCGAACCTCGAGATCTGCCCCTGGGATTTAAATAGGTTATTGCGTGCCCAGCGGCGGGTGAGCGGGTTTTTACGAACCCGTCAATCATCGGAAAACCCCGCGGGGGCCTCCTTCCGTCAGGCGGGTTCCCCGTTGAGCCGCTCCAGGATCCAGTTGGCGGCCTTGACCCCCGAGAGCAGCATGCCCCCGAAGATGGGTCCCATCCTCGGACCGCCGAACGTGGCGTTGGCCGCCATGCCGGCCACCAGGAGCCCTGGGAACACCTCCCGGGTGTTCTCGAGCGTGAGGCTTTCCGCGCGATCCGACCACATGGACCTCTCTCCTTCGATGCGGCCGGTCTGCGTCCGCAGCCCGCCGGGAACCTTTTCCTGCACCACCCGGCAGACCTCGGTGGCGTGGCCGGTGGCGTCGATCACGTAGCGGCTCCTCATGGTGAGCGGGTCGATGTGAAGCCCTGCCATGTCCACGGGCGCCCAGTTCAGCACGAGGCCGAGGATGCGTTCCTCCCGCATCAACACATCCTCGACCGTGACGCAGTTGAACACGGCAAGCCCCGCTTGAACGGCCTTCGAGGTCAGCGTGGAGGCGGTCTCCACGGCGTCGCAGACGAGGTAGTGATCCTGGACCCGCCGGTGGCGGATCCCGAGCTCCTCCAGGATGTGGCCGGCCGCGTCCTGAATCACGATCTCGTTGAACATCATGCCGCCGCCCCAGATGCCGCCGCCGATGCTGAGCTTCCGTTCGAAAAGGGCCACCTTCTTCCCGGCCTTTGCCAGCTCGTATCCGGCGATCAACCCGGACGGACCGCCGCCCACGATGGCCACGTCGGTCTCCAGGTGCGACAGCAGCTTGTCCATGTACCGCTCGATGATGGCCCGCGTGATGACAACTTCGTTCAGCTCCATGATGCTCCTCCCTTCCGGTGAAAAGGCCGCTCTCCTGCTGAGGAAAGCGGCCGGGAGGAGGTGGAAGACCTCATCGGGCGACCGTTTTCCCTTCGCAGGCATGACCCTGATCAGGTTCAAAGGGTGTCCTCGATCGGACTCTCAGCCGGCGCCCCCGGGCGCGGCACCCCCAACGGTTGTGGTTCGTGCGTGCTCCGCATGCGAAGCAGGGAGGCATCATAGGTGGATCGCTCCACCTTGTCAATTCGTTCTTTTTCCCCGGCTTCTCGACGTCCCCGATCCGGTACACCCGCCGCAGATTCTCGACCGTTCGCCCACCCTATCGAATTCGTTAAAATTTCTTGCCTGTTTGACACGAATGTGCAATATGAACGGAAGGCCCGTCCGGGGGTCGATGCGCGGCGCCGCTCCAAGCGCGTCCGAACGCCATGCCGGGGGGAAATCGTTGCCCAAGAACGTCCTCATCGTAGATGACGAAAAGGAGATGCTCCTGGTTCTTCAGAAGGCGCTGGAGCCTTATCGGAAGGTCTTCTCCGTGCTCATCGCGTCCGACGGCGAAGAGGCCCTGGCCGCTTTGAGGGAGCACGAAATCCACCTCGTGGTGACGGATCTGATCATGCCCGTAATGGACGGGTTCAGCCTGCTGGTGCACATCCGCTCCGACCACCCCGAGATCCCCGTGATCATCATGACGGCCCACAGCCGTCCCGTCATGGAGCGCATGGCGTGGAAGATCGGTGTGGCCGAGTACATCGAGAAGCCGTTCGAGATCAATGACCTGGAGCGAAAGATCGTGGCCAGCCTGGGGGAGGGCGATCGCGAAAAGGAGACCGGCCTCCGGGGGATGAAGGCGAGCCTGTTCCTCCAGCTGGTCGAGCTGGAGCACAAGACCTGCGAGATCCGGCTCTCGGAGAACCTGACCGGCAGGGAAGGGTCCCTGTTCTTCAGGGACGGCCTGCTGGTGGACGCGCGGCTGGAAGGCCGGCCTCCCGAAGAGGCCGCCAGGGAAATGGTGTCATGGAGCGATGTGGAGATCTCCATTCGCCAGAACGGCTCCACAGCCGCTCAGAGGATTTCCCTCCACCTCCAGGACATCCTTCAGGCGGTCTAGCCTTCCCCTCCAGCCGTCCAAGAGCATGCCCCGGAATGGGGCCGGCCGCCGGAAGGGCATCGCCGCGGGGCAGGGCCCATCCGAGGCCGACGGGCCGGTCAGGAGGCGGAGCCGCGAATCCGGCTGCCTCCCGATGAAGCCCCCTGAAGGACCGGGGCGTCCCGTGTGAACCGGTAGAGGAGGGCGCTCGAGGCCACGGCTGCGAAGCAGATCACGAAGACCAGTCGAACCAGCCCGCACTCCCCGCCCCCGCCGTTTTCCAGCCTGGAGATGATCTCGCCCAGACCGTGTACGAACAGCCCGGCCCCCGCCATGGTGAAGACGTTGATTCCGGTCATGGCGGTCCCGGACATGCTAGGAGGCATGAGCTCGCGGATGTGGGCGTAGCTGATCTGATTGAAGCCGTTGAAGAAGCCGTTGACGAACAGGAGCGCACCGAGGAAAACAGGCGCGGCGTGTACCGGCCATCGGCTCAGGACGAGGATGGCGGCCGCAGAGCAGGCCATGGCCAGAGAGACGGCGTTCCTCCTGGAACGCAGAAGCCGGTCGGAGACCAGGCCGCCCGCAGGGGCTCCCAGGATGAACCCGACGCTGAGCATGAGCAGGATGTTTCCGGCTCGAACCTGGGAGAACCCCAGACAGGTCATCAGGAAAGGTCCCGCCCAGAGGGCCTGTATGGAGGCGAAGGCGCCGTAGCGAAGAAAGATGCTCCACGAGATGGCCCAGTAGTTGGGGTTTCGGAACAGGATCCCCAGAGCGTTGGAGGCGCCGGGCTCGGGATGGGCCGAGACGCCCTCGGAGTCCGCGCCCCGACCCTGTCCTGCGGGTGGGGCCTCCCGTACCAGAAGGGCCAGGGCCAGCACGAGGAGCCCGTGAAAGGCCGCCAGGCACTGGAAGGCGCTGCGCCACCCCAGGGCCTGAGAAAGAAACACCAGCGGGCTGGTGGCCCCCAGCGTGCCGAGGGTCCCCATGGAGACCAGGAGCCCGGACAGGGTGGCGAATCGGCGCAGATCGAACCAGTGGGTGAACAGCTTGAGCGATCCCATGAGATTGGCCGCCATCCCGACGCCGATCAGGGTTCGGCCGAGCACGGCCGTCCACAACCCGCACGAGGTGGAAAACAGGAGAGCGCCGAGCATGCCGGTCAGGTTCAGGAGAATCATGGTCCGCTTGGCGCCCGCCCGGTCCAGGAGCAGGCCCAGGGGGAGCTGAACCAGGGCGAAGGCGTAAAAGAAAGCCCCGCCCACCAGGCCGAGCCCCCTGGGCTCGAGATGGAGGTCGCGGCCGAGGTCCTCGGCGATGACCGCCGCGGACATCCTGTAGAACATGCTCATGACGAAGAGCGTTGCGCACACCCCGAAGAGGACCCATTTTTCCCGGCCGACCTCCCCGGCGCTACTCACCCTGGATCCCGTACCGGGAGATTAGGCGGGAGAGGTAGGTGCGCTGAATTCCGAGGATTTTTGAGGCCTGGGCCCGGTTTCCCCCCGTCTTGCGCAGGTTCGCGACGATGAGCTGTTTCTTGAACCGGTCCACGGCCTCCTTGAGGGGAAGGCCGGCGGCGGGAAGCTCGGGCTCGTGCCGCGGGGAACCGATGGGCAGATCCTCCGGGAGGACCTCCCGGTCGTTTCCCATGACCACGGCCCGCTCCACCGCGTTGCGGAGCTCGCGCACGTTTCCCGGCCACTCGTACCGGAGCATCTGGTCCATGGCTCCCTGGGAGATGGTCATGTCGTGGAGACCCCGTTCCCGCTTGAACAGGTCGAGGTAGTGCCGAGCGATGAGCGGGATGTCCTCCCTGCGCTCGCGAAGCGGAGGGACGCGGATCCGGACGACATCGAGACGATAGAAGAGGTCCTCCCGGAAGTTCCCGTCGGCTACGTCCTGGTCGATCTTCCTGTTCGTCGCCGAGATGATGCGGATGTCCACCGAGATGGGCACGTTCCCCCCTACCCGGTAGAAAATCCCCTCCTGGAGCACGCGGAGCAGCTTGGCCTGCATCCCGGGAGACATCTCCCCGATCTCGTCGAGAAACAGGGTTCCGCCGTCGGCGGCCTCGATCTTTCCCGCCCTCCGATCCACCGCCCCGGTAAACGCACCCTTTTCGTATCCGAACAGCTCCGCCTCCATGAGGCTCTCGGGCAGCGCCGCGCAGTTCAGGGTGATCATGGCCCGGTTCTTCCTCGGCCCGGCGTTGTGGATGAGGCGGGCGAGGAGTTCCTTCCCGGTTCCGCTTTCCCCCAGGATCAGCGTACTCGTCTTGGAGTTGGCCACCTTGAAGGCGTCGGAGATGACCTTCTGGAGGCTCGGGCTCTCTCCGACGATGGCGTATCTTCCCTCGAGCTCCTCCCGCAGGTCGCGGTTCTCCCGCTCCACGTTCTGGATCTTCTTGGCGTTTCTGATGGCCATGGAAGCGAGCCCCGCGAACGCCGTGAGGGTCTTCATGTCCTCGTCCAGGATGGAGCCACCGTCCTCCTTGTCGATGATCTCCACCACTCCGATGATCTCATCGTCCACCTTCATGGGAACACAGGCAATGGATCTCGTCTCGAAGCCTGTGGATTCACTTATCTTTTTGTACCACCGGTCGTCCTTCCGCACATCCGGGATCAGCAGGGGCTCGCCTGTCAGGGCCACGTGTCCGGCGATCCCCTGGCCCAGGTTGACCTCGAACTTGCGCACCTCCTCCGATTTTTCCCCGGTCGCCACCTTGAAGTGCAGCTTCCGGGTCTTGTGGTCCAGGAGGAGCAGGGAGCTGGCCTTGGCGTGCATCATCGTCGTGGCCGTGTTGATGATGAGCTCCAGGAGGTGATCGAGGTCCAGGACGGAGGAGACCCAGGTGGTGATCTCCCTGAGCCGGTCGATGGTGAAGTTGGGCTGTTCGGCGGTTGCGTTCATGTTGACCTCCGAGGATACAGTGTCCGCTCTTCTCGGGCCGGAACGGCCGAGGATTTCCTGCCGGCGCGGGGCCCGCCTCCGTTTTCGGCACGATAGCGGATGCGCCGGAGCGGCATGATGATTTCAGGAGATGGGGATGGTCATTCGGGAAGACATTCTACCAGGGCGCCATGGAGTTGTATACTTTTTTATATTTGCCCGGAAGGTGTCGGAACCCGCGAGCGTCCGTTCGTGCCGTCATGGCCGAAATCGGCCGGGGTCTCTCGAATCTTGAACACATTCGTACGTGCATGGCC
>CAYVVQ010000053.1:0-25913 GCA_964454455.1 uncultured Desulfobacterales bacterium
TCAAAGATCGCTTTTCGCTCCGGGTCCCCCGGATCCGTTCCCGCCAGCGGATCGGAGACCGCCTTCACGTGGCTCGGAGACGCCACCTCGCCCTCCCAGTGGATGGTGTTTCGCACCGTTCGATAGTCCCGGATCTCCTTCTTCGTCTCAGGATGCTCCCCTCCTACCTACCAGGGACTCCCCCGCCGGCTGAATGGGGTGGATCGTGTATTTTCCACCGGTTCGGCCGATCCCCCGCCGGATCCGCATTACAGGATTCACCCCATTGTCCCGGGTTCGGGACCGGCCTAGGATAGTTTCCATCCGGAAACGGCTGTTTTCCGCTCGGCGTCAATCTCCGGGGTTCCCTGTGCGAGATACCCAATGTGCATCTCCGCGGGATCCCTTGATTTCCTTGATCTTGCGAAAAATATCTCGTTTCTGAACGGGAAAAGCAGCCATGCCCAAAGTTGATGGCCTCGTAAAAAGCCTGAAGCCTCGAGATCTGCCCTTGGCATTTCAACAGGTTATAGCGCTTCCAGCGGCGCGTGAGCGGGTTTTTGCGAATGCGTCAAAGTTCGTTTGAGAGAGGACAGCCGAGATGGGACTCTACAACCTGGACAAGATCTTCGAACCCGAGTCCATGGCCGTGGTCGGCGCCAGCGACAAAGAGGGGAGCATCGGTCGCGCCCTGATCCAGAACGCCCTCCTGGGCGGCTTTCCGGGAGAGATCTACCCGGTCAACCCCCACCGGTCGGAGGTTGGAGGACTGCGGGCCTACCCCTCGGTCACGGCCGTGGAGGGCGATCTGGATCTGGCCGTCATCGCCACCCCCATCGCCTCGGTGCCGGATGTGATGGGAGCCTGCGCGGAAAAGGGCGTCAAGGCGGCCATCGTCATTTCGGCCGGAGGGAGAGAGACCGGGGAGCAGGGGCTCGCCCTGGAGGAGCGGATCGAGGAGCAGGCCCGCCGGGGCGGGATCCGCGTCGTGGGTCCCAACTGCCTGGGCGTCCTCTGCCCCAAGTGCAAGCTGAACGCGAGCTTCGCCAGCCACATGCCGGAGGACGGAAGGCTTGCCTTCGTCTCCCAGAGCGGGGCCCTCTGCACGGCCATTCTGGATCTTTCCGTGAAGGAGCGCATCGGGTTCAGCCACTTCGTCAGCACCGGCTCCATGATGGACGTGGATTTCGGCGACCTGATCGACTACCTGGGGGACGAGCCCCAGGTCCAGAGCATCCTCCTCTACGTGGAGCACCTGAAGCGCTTCCGGAAGTTCATGAGCGCCGCCAGGGCCGTCTCCCGGGTCAAACCCATCGTGGTCCTCAAGTCCGGAAGAACCCGGGCCGGGGCCCAGGCCGCCTCCTCGCACACCGGCGCCCTGGCGGGTGAGGACGACGCGTACGACGCCGCGTTCAGGCGGGCGGGCGTGGTCCGGGTGAAGAGCATCGGGGAGCTGTTCGACTGCGCCGAGCTCCTGGCCAAGCAGCCGCGCCCGCGGGGATCCCGGGTGACGGTGATCACCAACGCCGGGGGGCCGGGTGTGATGGCGGCGGACTCCCTGTCCGAGAGCGGCCTGGAGCTCACCCGGCTGGGGCCGGACACCATCGAGAGCCTGGACCGCGTGCTCCCTCCCCACTGGAGTGGTGGAAACCCCGTGGACCTCCTGGGGGACGCCACGCCGAAGCGGTATGCCGCGGCCATCGAGGTCTGCCTCGAGGACCCGGGCACGGACGGCCTGCTGGTCATCCTCAACCCCCAGGCCATGACCGATCCGGCCGAGGCGGCCCGGAGCCTGGCCCGGGCCGTCGAGGGACATCCCCAGCCCGTGTTCGCCTCCTGGATCGGGGGCGTGGACGTGGAGAAGGGGCGGGCCGTCCTCAACGAGGCGGGCATCCCCACCTACCACACGCCGGAGCAGGCCATTCGCGCCTTCATGCACCTCCGCGAGTACGCCGAGAACCTGGCGGCGCTCCAGGAGATCCCCCCGAAGCACGCCCACTACGTCCGGTTCGACCACGAACGCCTCGGGGAGCTGGTCCGGCAGGGGCTCGGGAAGGGCACGCTGACCGAGCCGGAGTCCAAGGAGCTCCTCGCGGCCTGCGGGATCCCGGTCAACCGCACCGAGGTCGCCGAGAGCGGGGAACGGGCGGCGGAGCTGGCCGGGGATATGGGCTTCCCCGTGGTCCTGAAGATCCTCTCCAGGGACATCACCCACAAGAGTGACGTGCAGGGCGTCCGGGTGGGTCTCAGGGACCGGGACGAGGTGAAGCGCGCCTGGCGGGACATGATGGACCGGGTTCGGACGTTCGAACCGGACGCCGCGGTGGACGGGGTGACCGTCCAGCCCATGGTGGCGGACCCGGACTACGAGCTCCTGATCGGGTCCAAGAGGGATGTCCACTTCGGCCCGGTGGTGCTCTTCGGCATGGGCGGGTTCCTTGCGGAGTTTCTGAAGGACCGGGCCATCGGGCTCCCCCCGCTCAACCGGAACCTGGCCGGCATGCTGATCCGGGAGACCCGCGTCAGCGAGCTCCTTCGGGGCTATCGCAACCGCCCGCCCGCGAAGGTGGAGCTCCTCCAGGAGATGATCGTGCAGCTCGCACACTTGCTGGTGGACTTCCCGGAGGTGGCCGAGCTGGACATGAACCCGGTGGTCGTCAAGGACGGGCTGCCTCAGGTGGTGGATGCGCGGGCGGTCCTGTCCCCGCCCCCGGTTCCGTCCCCGCACCACCTGGTGATCAGCCCCTACCCGGGCGAGTACGAGTACCGGGAGACCACCGCCGAGGGGCTCGACGTGTTCATCCGCCCGATCAAGCCCGAGGACGCGCCGCTGCTCCTGGATCTCTTCAGCAACCTGTCCAGGGAGAGCGTCTACAACCGTTTCTTCAGTCCCTTGAAGACCCTCAGCCACGACATGCTGGTCCGGTTCTCCCAGATCGACTACGACCGGGAGATCGCCATGGTGGCGCTGGACTCGGAGGAGGAAAACCGGCTTCTCGGAGTGGCCCGAATCATCCTGGGACCGGACAGAGACCGCGGGGAGTTCGCCATCGCCGTCGGGGACCCCTGGCAGGGCATGGGCGTGGGGTCCCGGCTCCTCCAGCACGCCCTTCGCATCGCCGGGGACCGGGGGGTCCGGACCGTCTACGGAAAGGTCCTGGCGGAGAACCGGCGCATGGTGAAGCTGGCGAGAAAAGGGGGGTTCGACATCGAGAGGGACGGGACCGGAGAGTATGCCATCACCGTCGACCTGGACGGGAAGGACCGGTCCGGGGGCGAGACGGACGCAACGGGTTGATGCGGGACGGCCGCCGAAGGTCGCACACCGCCATGGGTGATCGTATCGGAGCGTACCTTTTTCAAGGAGGCAATGTCATGAAGGGAAGCAAGTCGGAAAGCGGGTCGCCCCGCAGAAATCTCCTCCGGTGGTCCATCCTCGTCTTCTGCGCGGTCTCCATCGCGGGCATGGGGGCGACGGCCGCCGGGAAGGCGGCCCCCTCGTCCTTCGCCCCGCTGGTGGAGAAGGTGGGGCCCTCCGTGGTCAACATCAGCGCGGTCAAGGTCGTGGAAGGCATGCAGGGAAGGGCCCTCCGGAGAGGGCCCTTCGGGGAGAACGATCCGTTCGAGGAGTTCTTCCGCCGGTTCTTCGAGAACCGGCCGCCCCGGAAGTTCAAGCAGAGGAGCCTGGGCTCCGGGTTCATCATCGAGAAGGAGGGCTTCATCCTGACGAACAACCACGTGGTCGCGAACACGGAGGAGATCAAGGTCACCCTGAGCAACGACACCGAGTACCCGGCGGAGATCGTGGGCCGGGACTCGAAGACCGACCTGGCCCTCATCCGCATCGAACCGGACGAGCCGCTGACGCCGCTTCCCCTGGGGGACTCGGACGCCCTCCAGGTCGGGGACTGGGTGGTGGCCATCGGAAGCCCCTTCGGGCTCGGCAACACGGTCACGGCCGGGATCATCAGCGCCAAGTACCGCAGGATCGGGCAGGGGGCCTACGACGACTTCATCCAGACCGACGCCTCCATCAACCCGGGCAACAGCGGGGGCCCCCTCCTGGACACCTCGGGCAGGGTGGTGGGCATCAACACGGCCATCTTCAGCCGGAGCGGCGGGAGCATCGGCATCGGGTTCGCGGTCCCCGTCAACATGGCCAGGGAGCTGATCCCCCAGCTCAAGGAGGGTAAGGTGATTCGGGGCTGGCTGGGGGTCATGATCCAGGACGTGACCCCGGAGCTTGCCGAGAAGCTCGATCTGGGAACGGAGCAGGGCGCCCTGGTGGCGGACGTGACCGAAGGCGGGCCCGCAGACGAGGCCGGGCTGAGGCGGGGGGACGTGATCACGGCCTTCAACGGCGAAAAGATCGAGAAGATGAACGACCTCCCGCTGATGGTGGCCTCGACGGCGCCGGGGACGGAGGCCGATGTCACCCTGATCCGGGACGGGAAGGAGAGAACGGTCGAGGTGGAGATCGGCGCCCTGGAGGAGGAGACCGGCACGGGCACCGGCGCCGCCCCCGGGCCCTCGAGGACCGATCTGGACCGTCTGGGCATGGAGCTGCGGGCGGTCACCCCGGAGCTGGCCCGCCAGCTCGACCTCGCCGTGGAGCGCGGGGTTGCGGTCACCCGGGTCCGGCCCGACTCGCCGGCGGCGGGGGCCGGGCTGAGACCCGGTGACGTGATTGTCGAAATGGAGCGGAAGCCGGTGGAGGACCTGGCCGGTTTGAGGAATCGATTCGAGGACCTGGACCCGGGGGAGACGGCGCTTCTGCTCGTGAACCGCAAGGGGAACACGCTCTTCCTGACCCTGGAGATCCCCGGGCGGGAATGATGTACCCCGGCGGCGTCACGCCGGGGAGGGGAGCTCACGGACCAGCTCCTTGTAGTCGGACCAGTCCGTTGCTCCCCAGACCTGATGGCGTCGTAAAAAGCCCGAAGCTTCGAGATCTGCCCTAGGGATTTCAATAGGTTATAGCGTGCCCAGCGGCGGGTGAGCGAGTTCTTGCGAACCCGTCAGACCTCGGTCCCGGCGTGGCCGAAGGAGCGGATGATGGTGGCCACGCGGAACGCGGTCTCCTGGTCCGGGGCGCGAAAGACGTCCAGCTCCTCGCCATCATCATTGTTTGACGCATTCATTGTTTCGAAGGAGGCCCCGCGAGGCCGTGGGGGGGATCCCCCATTTGCAGGTGAACCGCCCCTTACCCGACCGGCAACGATCCGGGAGGCAGGTGGCGGGCGAGGTCGCGCAGGAGGCGGTCCCGATCCAGGTAGAGGACGGCCCGGAGTCCCCGCTCCCGGGCCCGCTCCACGTTTCCGGCGTCGTCGTCCACGAAGAGCACCCGCGCGGCCGGGAGACCCAGTCGCTCCACCGCACGGTCGAAGGCGGCCGGGTCCCGCTTGCTCACCCCGGTGTGGTAGCTGTTGAACACGTGGTGGAAGTGGCGAAAGAGCCCGCGTTTCCGGTCGATCTCGTCCAACCACTGGGTCTGGTCGCTCAGGATCCCCAGGGTCAGACCGGAGGCCGCGAGCCGGTCCACCAGGTCGATCATCCATGGGCGGATCACGAACCGGGACAGGATCTCCCTCCTCAGCGCCTCGTCGGAGCCCCGGGCCCCGGACCGCTCCCGAAGGGCCTGCCAGAACGCCGACTCCTCGGCGCGTCCAGTCACGTACCCGGTCCGGTGGACGAGATCGAAGCCCGCGCGGGCCACGGCGTCCGGGTCCAGGCCGCTCGAGCGGCCGATGGCCCGGAGGCCTTCCCGGAACCCCTCCTCCGCCAGCACGCCGCCGAAGTCGAAGAGCAGGGCGTCCAGTTCACGGGAGCCCTTGGCCGGTCCGTTCCGTCCCTCGTTCATGCCGCTCCCCTCCTTTCGGTTTTCCCTTTACATGGGTGATGGTTTCGAATATAGCTTGACATTGGAATGAATGGCCATTCATTTTTTGTGCGACCCCCATTCCCGGAAGACGAGGTGAGATCATGAAAGAAGTCGTTGTCGTATCGGCCTGCCGCACGGCCATCGGCGCCTTCGGGGGCTCCCTGCGGGACGTCAACGCGGCGGACCTGGCGAGCATCACCATGAAAGAGGCGCTGAAGCGGGCCGGCATCGAGCCGGAAGTGATCGACGACGTGCGCTACGGCTGCTGCCTGGAGCCGGCGGATGCGCTGAACGTGGCCCGCGTGGCCTGGCTCCTGGCCGGCTTTCCGGACTCGGTCACCGCCGCCACCATCAACCGGGTCTGCACGTCCGCCATGGAGGCGGTGATCTCGGGCATGGCCATGATCCAGGCCGGCCTGGCCGACGCGATCCTGGCCGGGGGCACCGAGCATATGTCCGGGGTGCCCTACTCGGTGCCCAACGCGCGGTGGGGTTGCCGGCTTCAGGATCACACCTTCGTGGACATGATGATTCACGCCCTGCACTGCGGCTCTCACCTCCTTCCCCACCCCGAGGAGGGCCCGGTCAAGGAGGGCATGCCCCTGGAGCTCTTCAAGGGCAAGCCCTACATCATGGGGCACACGGCCGAGTTCGTGGCCCAGCTCCACGACATCAGTCGCGAGGAGATGGACGAGGTGGCGCTTCGGAGCCACAACAGCGCGGAGCGCGCGACACGCGACGGGGACTTCCGGGAGGAGATCGTACCGGTGGAGGTGCCCCGGCGGAAGAAGGAGCCCCTGGTCTTCGACAAGGACGAGCACTTTCGTCCCGGCCTCACCCGGGAGGACCTCGGCAAGCTTCCACCCGCCTTCGTGCCCAAGATCGGCAAGGTGACGGCGGGGAACTCCTCGGGGATCAACGACGGCTCGGCGGGCATGGTGATCATGTCCGCGGACAAGGCCGGCGAGCTGGGGCTCCAGCCCCTGGCCCGGATCCGGGCGGTGGGCCGGGGTGCCTGCCACCCGTCGGTCATGGGCCTGAGCCCCGTCCCGGCGGTGAACGATCTCCTGGATCGGTCCGGGCTGAAGATCTCCGATTTCGAGCTGGTGGAGTTGAACGAGGCCTTTGCGGCCCAGTACATCGGCTGTGAGCGGGAGCTCGGGCTGGACCGGGACAGGACCAACGTGAACGGGTCGGGCATCGGGCTGGGCCACCCCGTGGGCTGCACGGGCGTGCGCATCATGGTCACCCTGCTCCACGACATGAAGCGCCAGGGCAAGTCGCTGGGGCTCGCCACGCTCTGCGGCGGCGGCGGCGTGTCCATGGCCGTGGCCCTGGAGGCGGTCTGAGGGGCTTCTCCCGATCGGTCCGGGCAGCCACAGGAACGTGAAAAACCAAAAAAGTGCTTTCATTGAATCAGGGTTTGAGATAGGATTTTTGGAGGCTCGATTCGCTTCGGGCGTGGAGATAGACCCATCGATTCGAAACCAGGAAAGGGGAGGATGCGCATGATTCGGAAGATGCTCGTTTTGGCGGCGCTCGGCCTGTTCCTTGCCGGCTGCGGCACGGCGGCGGAACGGTCGGAGTTCTGGAAGCACGACACCATGTACAAGAACTGGGATCACACGTTCTACTCCTGGGGCGGCCACAAGGAGTGCGAAGAGGAGTCGCTCGAGAAGACCCAGGAACAGGACTGGTGGGGAATGCCCGCTGGAGAGAAGTGCGAGTTCTGACCGGTCGGGGTCCCGGCCGTGCCGGGACCCCTCCTCACCCCCCTCCTGCCGGGGCCCGACCCCGCAATCAACCCGAAGGCGATCCAGTCACTCCCGTACGACTCCAGCCCGTACGGCGCCATCCGAAAGCGGAGCGGGTTCCCGTAGGGGGGCGGCTCCCACGCGACACGTCGTGAACCCGGTCCGGTCCCCCGGGACGGGCTCACGGGGCTCCGTCTTCCAGACCCGACGCCAGGCCGAGGTAGAAACGCCGGATCCGGGCCTCGAAGGCCTTCCTCGACACCCCGGCCCGGCCCTCGCCCCGGTCCCACCACCCGATCTCGTTCAAATGGTCCGCGTCGATGGTGGCCAGGTGGCAGGCCTCCTTCCAGACCGCCGATGCGAGCGGCACGAGCCCGTCGTTTTCCCCCTCCTCCCGCAGGATGATCCGGGAGGCGAAGCGCATGGGGAGAAAGATCCGCTTCAGGGGCTGGCTCCCGGCCACGGTCCGGTAGAGGACCCCGTTTCCCGCCTCGTAGGAGCCCGCCTCCTCGTTGAACCGGCGGCACCGCGCCCGGGTGAGGTCGCGGATCCCGTCCAGGCTGAGCCCGAAGGTCCTCGACGCCGTCAACAGGAAATCGAACCGCCGGACCCCCCAGTCGGCATAGGGGGTGCCCAGGTGGGGCGTCCCGATGGTGGTGAGGGAGGCCACCCGGCCCTCCATCCGGTAGGTGAAGAGCATGCGCCGGGCGTCGAGGCCCCCCATGCTGTGCGCGATGATGTGCACCCGGGGCCACCTGCGGAAGCCGTCCGTGAGCCGGGTGATCTCGTCGCGAAGGTCCCGGGCCCGGCGGTCCAGGCCGCCCGCCCAGGAGACGCGGGTGTGAAAGACGGTGTAGCCGTGCCGACGGAGCGTGCTCCGGATGGATCGGAAGTAGTGGAAGCGGTCGTCCGGGCCGTTGTCCCGCGCGATCAGAGGCTGGTAGAGGCGGCTGAAGGGACAGATGCCGTGGGCCAGCATGATGGGCAGGGAGGTCTGCAAGGGAGGCTTCGCTCCTGGGCGAGGGGGATGCAGCAGGCGACGGGACCCGGAGCGGTTTTCCCGGGTTCCCGCCCCTCCGGATCTGGTCTTACCGTGTCCCCCCGGCTTTGTCAATGGACGATGGCAGCGTCGCGAAAAGCCCCGAAACTGGACATCCGTTCGAGCTATTCGAGAAGGTCGAGCTCTCCCGGGGCGGGCCGGCGGCTTGTTGCGAGGCCGTCGAAGGAGGGCCAGGATCGGACGGGACGACCGAACCGGTCGAGGCGTTCCGGGATTTCGAAAAATGTTGACAAGCCGAAAACCCTTGATTAGGTTATGGATTCTTGGGAAAAAAATCACGATTATCCAACACTGCAGAATAAGGAGAAAAGTTCCATGTCCAAGGACATCAAGGGTTCGGTGATGGTCGTGGGCGGCGGGATCGCCGGTATGCAGTCCGCTCTCGATCTGGCGGACTCCGGGTACTACGTCTATCTCCTCGAGAAATCCCCTTCCATTGGTGGGGCCATGGCCCAGCTGGACAAGACCTTCCCCACCAATGACTGTGCCATGTGAATTATCTCGCCCAAACTGGTCGAGGTCGGCCGGCACATGAACATCGAGTTGCTCACCCTGTCCGAGGTGAAGGACATCCAGGGTGAGAAGGGGAACTTCCAGGTGGAGGTCCTGCAGCACCCGAGGTACGTGGACGTGGACAAGTGCATCGGATGCGGCACCTGCGCGGAAAAATGTCCGAGAAAGGTGGATGACGAGTACAATCTCGGCCTTCAGAAGCGCAAGGCGGCCTATGTGCCGTACGCCCAGGCCGTACCTCTCAAGTACGCCATCGACAGCGCCCACTGCATCTACTTTCAGAAGGGCAAGTGCCGGGCCTGCGAGAAGTTCTGCCCCACCGACGCCATCAACTTCCAGGACGAGGAAAAGACCTACACCGTGAGCGTGGGGTCCGTCATCCTGTCGGCCGGGTTCAGGCCGTTCGACCCGGAGGCGTACGACACCTACAACTATGCACGGCACCCCAACGTGATCACCTCCATGGAGTTCGAGCGGGTCCTGTCGGCCTCCGGTCCCACCATGGGGCACCTGGTGCGCCCTTCCGATGAAAAAGAGCCCGAAAAGATTGCCTTTCTCCAGTGCGTGGGGTCGCGGGACATCAACCGCTGCGACCATGCCTACTGCTCCTCGGTCTGCTGCATGTACGCCATCAAGGAGGCGGTCATCGCCAAGGAGCACGCCGGCGACGGGCTGGACTGCACCATCTTCTTCATGGACATGCGGACCCACGGCAAGGACTTCGAGCGGTTCTACAACAACGCCGAGACCAACCAGGGCGTCCGCTTCGTCCGGTCCCGGATCCACACGGTCACGCCCATCCCGGAGAGCGACGATCTGCTCCTGCGCTACACCACCGAGGAAGGCGAGCTCGTGGAGGAGACCTTCCAGATGGTGGTCCTCTCCGTGGGCCTGGAGACGAAGCCCGAGCTGGCGGAGCTGGCGGGTAAGCTGGGCGTGGAGCTGACCGACGGGCAGTTCTGCGCCACGGACACCTTCACCCCCGTGGCCACCTCCCGGGACGGGATCTACGTCTGCGGGGCGCTCCAGGGCCCCAAGGACATCCCCCAGTCCGTGATCGAGGCGAGTTCCGCGGCGGCCGAGGCCGGCGCGCCCCTGGCCTCCGCCCGGAACACCGAGACCAAGGAGCCCGTGATTCCGGAGCAGCGCAACGTGACCGGCGAGAGCCCCCGGATCGGGGTCTTCATCTGCCGCTGCGGGATCAACATCGCCGGCGTGGTGGACGTGCCCTCGGTGGTGGACTACGCCAAGGAGCTCCCCTTCGTGGAGTTCGCCTCGGACAACCTCTACTCCTGCTCCCAGGACACCCAGGACAACATGGCCGCGGTGATCCGGGACAACAACCTGAACCGCATCGTGGTGGCGGCCTGCACCCCCAAGACCCACGAGCCGCTCTTCCAGGAGACCCTGGTGGCGGCCGGTCTGAACAAGTACCTGTTCGAGATGACGAACATCCGGAACCAGGACTCCTGGGTCCACAAAGACGACCCCGCGGCCGCGACCGAGAAGGCCAAGGACCTGGTGCGCATGGCCATCTCCAAGGCGGCCCTCATGGAGCCGCTCCAGGAGGCCCAGGTGGACATCAACCCCCGGGCCCTCGTGCTGGGGGGCGGCATCTCGGGCATGGTGGCCGCCCGCAGCCTCAGCGCCCAGGGATACCCCGTCACCCTGGTGGAACGAAGCGCCAAGCTGGGCGGGCAGGCCCTGAACCTCGACCGGACCACCCGGGGAGAGGACGTGCAGGAGAGGATCGCGGAGCTGGCCGGCGGGCTGGAGGCCGACGAGAACATCGACATCCGGCTGGACACCGAGCTGAGGCAGGTTAACGGGTTCGTGGGGAACTTCGAGTCGGTGCTGGCCTCGGGGGAAAACGAGGAGACCGTGGAGCACGGCGTGGCCCTGATCGCCACCGGCGCCGCCGAGCTCAAGCCCAGCGAGTACCTCTACGGCGAGCACCCGGCGGTCCTGACCCACCAGGACCTGGACCGCAGGTTCATGGACGACGATTCCTCGCTCGGGGAGACGAAGAGCGCCGTCTTCATCCAGTGCGTGGGTTCCCGGGAGCCGGAACGTCCCTACTGCTCCAGGGTCTGCTGCACCCACTCCGTGAAGAGCGCCCTCCGCCTCAAGGAGCGGAACCCCGACGCGCGGGTCTGCATCCTCTACCGGGACGTGCGTACCTACGGCGAGCGGGAGCTCCTCTACAAGCAGGCCCGGGAGGCCGGGGTCATCTTCATCCGGTACGACCCGGACCGCAAGCCCAAGGTCCAGGCGAACGGGGACAACGTCACCGTGGACGTCTACGACCCCATCCTGGGACGGGACGTGCGCATCCACGCCGACCTGCTCACCCTGGCCTCGGCCATCGTGCCCTACCGGGACGAGCAGCTGGCCCAGTTCTTCAAGGTGCCCATGAACGAGGACGGCTTCTTCGTGGAGGCCCACGCCAAGCTGGCGCCTTCGGAGTTCGCCACGGACGGCGTGTTCCTCTGCGGCATGGCCCACTACCCCAAGCCGATCGACGAGTCCGTGGCCCAGGCCCAGGCGGCCGCGTCGCGGGCCGTCACCCTGCTGGCCCGAAAGACCATCGCCACCAGCGGGACCGTGGCGTACATCACGCCCACCATGTGCTCGAGCTGCGGGGTCTGCGTGACGCTCTGCCCCTACAACGCGCCCTCCTTCGTGGAGGAGGGGCCGTTCGCCGGGCGGGCGGAGATCAACCCCGTGCTGTGCAAGGGGTGCGGCCTGTGCGTGGCCTCGTGCCGCTCCGGCGCCATCAACCTGCACGGGTTCGAGACGGGCCAGATCATGACCATGATCAACGAGATGTAGGGCCCCGGGAGCAGCGCTCCCGAGGCCGTTGACGCGGGCGCCGGCGCAAGGCGCCGCGAGCGAAACCATCGAACCGTTTCATCCCGGGGCGACCCTTCGGGGTGGGACGAGCAAGGAGACGAGCATGAGTGATTGGGAACCGAAGATCACGGCCTTCTTCTGCAACTGGTGCACGTACGGGGCCGCCGACCTGGCCGGCGTGAGCCGGCTCCAGTACCCCCCGAACATCCGGGTCATCCGCGTGCCGTGCTCCGGGCGCATCTCCCCGAAGTTCCTCCTGGCCGCGTTCCGGCACGGGGCGGACGGGGTCTGGGTCTCCGGGTGACACCCCGGCGACTGCCATTACCTGGAAGGTAATTACTACGCCCGTCGCAAGTTCGCCCTGTTCAAAAACCTCCTGGAGCACATCGGCATCGAGCCCGGAAGGCTTCACTTCTCGTGGATTTCCTCGGCTGAAGCCACGAAGTTCGTCCAAGTGGCCAATGAAGTGGTTCAAGCGGTCAAGGACGCCGGGCCCGCCCAGCATCTCATCAAAGGAAGAGCCGAGGTGGCATGATGATCGAATACACAGAGAAGATCCGCGACATTGCGAAACGACTGCTCGAGGAAGGGACCGTGGACGCGTTCATCGGGTACAAGAAGGGCTCCGTGCCCATGATGAACGAGCCGGTCCTGGTCCGCGATCCGGCCGACGTGGACGTCCTCCACTTCGACAGCAACTGCGGCCTGAACCTCTGCAACTACCTCACGGGACGGACGGACAAGGTGGGCATCCTGGCCACCGGCTGTAACTCCAGGAACATCGTCACCCACGTGATCGAGAACCAGGCCGACCGCGACAATCTCTACATCGTGGGCGTGCCCTGCACCGGCGTCATTGATCACCGTGCCGTCAAGCGGGCGGTCAAGCAACGCGAGATCTCCGAGGTCGTCGAGGAGCCGGGCGGAGAGCGGTTCACCGTGAAAGGACCCAGCTACGAGGAGACCTTCGACAAGGCGGACTTTCTCCAGCTCAACTGCGCCACCTGCCGCCACCGGAACCCCGTGGAGTACGACGAGCTCGTGGCCGGGGAGATCCCGGAGCAGGAGAACGTGGAGGCGTTCAAGGACGTGGAAAAGATCGAGCAGATGGAGCCCGGGAAGCGCTGGGACTTCTTCGAGCGTACCATCTCCAACTGCCTCCGCTGCTACGCCTGCCGGAACGCCTGCCCGCTGTGCTACTGCCCGACCTGCTTCGTGGACGAGTCCAAACCCCAGTGGGTCGGAAAGAGCGTGGACCCCACCGACACCATGACCTTTCACTTCCTGAGGGCGTACCACTGTGCGGGCCGGTGCACCGACTGCGGGGCCTGCGAGCGGGCGTGCCCCGTGGGCATTCCGGTCCGACAGTTCACCAAGAAGCTCAACAAGGACTGCGTCGAGCTGTTCGACTGGGAGGCGGGGCTGAGCCTGGACTCCCGTCCTCCGCTGGACGTCTACCGCAAGGAAGATCCCAACGACTTCATCCGGTAGACCGCCGGTCGGGAGGAATCACAAACCCTGCGTGAAAAGGAACGTTCTATGAGTGCCAAACGATTCAGCAAGGATGAGTGGGTCGGGGTCCTTGAAGGGTTGAAAGACGCCTACGAAGTCTACGTCCCCGTCAAGGAGGGGGACTTTCACAACTTCCGCCCCTTGAAGGAGGGGACCCGGCCGAGCTTCGACTTCCAGAACACGCGCATGTCGCCCAAGTTCCTGACGGAGCCCCAGTCGGAGCGCATGTTCGAGTACACCCTGGACGAGGACCAGCCCGACTCCCACGTCCTCAAGGAGGACAAGAAGGAGCTTGCGCCCCGGGCCGTGGTGGGCATCCGGCCCTGCGACGCCTACGCGTTCCAGCTGGTTCGGCGGAACTTCGACACCCCCGAGTACGTGGACCCCTACTGGGTGAAGCGATACGAGGCCACCACCTTCGTCGGCCTGGGCTGCAACGACCCCTGCGAGACCTGCTTCTGCGCATCGGCGGGAAGCGGCCCCTATGACCGGAAGGGCCTGGACGTCCTCCTCTACGACCTGGGGGAGGCCTACCTGGCCCAGGGCCTGACCGACAAGGGGGAAGCCCTGCTGCAGAAGACGAAGGGCGGGAAGGAGCCCGACGAGGACGCCTGGAAGCAGGCCCAGGCGCTCACCCGGCAGGTGGCCGGCAAGGGCTCGAAGCGCGTCCACACGGACAAGCTCCGGGAGAAGGACGTGAACGCGCTCTACGAGGCCCCGTTCTGGGAGGACGTGGCCTTTTCCTGCATCAACTGCGGGACCTGCACCTTCCTCTGTCCCACCTGCTGGTGCTTCGACATTCAGGACGAGGTGCAGACGCTGCCCATGGTCGGGGACCGCATGCGGAACTGGGACTCCTGCATGTTTCCGCTGTTCACCCTGCACGGCTCCGGGCACAACCCGCGTAGCCGGAAGACGGAGCGGGTCCGGCAGCGGTTCATGCACAAGCTCAAGTACTACGTGGACAAGTACGAGGACGGAATCCAGTGCGTGGGCTGCGGCCGCTGCGTCCAGTTCTGCCCCGTGAACATCGACATCCGGGAAGTCGCCGAGAAGATGAACGCGCTCTGAAACCGGCCGCCGCGGCGGTGCCGAGCGAGACTCCCGAACCCCGGGAACCATGATCAACGACCAAGATACAGGGGGTGGTCCATTGGAAAATCCGTATCTTCCCTATCCGGTTCGCATCGACGGCATCACGACGGAGACCGAGGACCGGAACCTCAAGACCTTCAAGTTCGTGTTTCTCAACCCCGAGGATGAAGAGAAGTTCGCGTACACGCCCGGCCAGTTTGCCGAGCTCTCCATCGCCGGAAAGGGTGAGATCCCCATCGGCATCGCCTCCTCCCCCACGGAGAAGGGGTTCGTCGCCTTCACCGTGAACAAGGTGGGCAAGGTCACGACCCATCTCCACAACATGAGGGAGGGCGACGTGATGGGGGTGCGGGGTCCCCTCGGGAACTGGTACCCCTGGGAGCGAATGGAAGGGAAGAACGTGGTGATCATCGGCGGCGGGTTCGCCTTCACCACGCTCCGTTCCAGCATCGTCTACATGCTGGAGCCGGAGAACCGCTCCAGGTTCGAGAGCATCACCGTGGTCTACGGCGCCCGATCGCCGGGCATGCTGCTCTACAAGGACGAGCTCATGGCCTGGGAGAAGCGGGACGACCTGGACATGCACATCACCGTGGACGCCACGGACGACCCGGACTGGAAGTACAACGTGGGCTTCGTCCCCGCCATCACCGAGGAGAAGGTCGCCAGCGCGGAGAACGCCATCGCCATCGTGTGCGGCCCCCCCATCATGATCCGCTTCACCCAGCCCGTGCTCGAGAAGCTGGGGTTCCCTCCGGAGGACATCATTCTCTCCCTGGAGAACCGGATGAAGTGCGGCATCGGTATGTGCGGGCGATGCAACATCGGGAAGGAGTTCGTCTGCAAGGACGGGCCCGTCTTTTCCCTGGCCCAGCTGAAGGAGCTGCCCCCGGATTACTGATGCCCGAGGGCTGCGTTCCTGCAAACCCGTGTCGCGAGGATGCATGGCGAAGCAGACCGCCATTTCGTTTATTGCGGAGGACACCCGCCTCGTCGGGGACGTCCAGAGCAATGCCCGCCTGATGGTCGAGGGGAGCGTGGAGGGCAACATTCGTTGCGCCGACCTCACCATCTCCCCGTCCGGCCGCGTGGTCGGCGATCTTCAGACCGTCACCGTCTCCGTGGCGGGCCGACACGTCGGCACGGTGGTCGCTCACAAGAAGCTGACCATCCACGCCACCGGCTCCGTGGAAGGATCCATCGTCACCCGCAGCCTCGTCATCGAGGAAGGAGGGCGGGTGGACGGGGAGATCAGGGTGATGACCGCGGTCGAGGAGTTTCCGGAGCACGTCTGAAGGCGAGCAGCCCGGCCGGTTCGAGATACCCACCCCCGCATCGAGAAAACAATGACCCGGGGCGCCCGCCTCAAGCGCCTTTCAGGGTGATCGTCGTGCCCACGCTGCTGAGTGCGAAGGCGGAGGGGAACGCCCGGGCGATCCGGTGCGCCGCCTCCCAGCCCGTGCAGTGCATGGGCATGAGCAGGTCCGGGTCGGCCTCTTCGAGCCCTCGAATGGTGCTCTCCACCAGCTCCCCCGAAGGATCGTCCGCCAGGTGAAACCCGCCCAGGATCGCGTGCACGCGCTCCTCCCCGGTCAGGCGCCGGGCGTGCCGGACCGTGTTCACGATGCCCGCGTGGCTGCAGCCGGCCACCACCACCAGACCCTTGCCGCGAAGGGAGAGGACGATGGACTGGTCGTCCAGGATTTCGTCCTTGACGAGCTCCCCGTCCCGCTCCATCACCGCGTGGGGCATGCCCTGTTCATAGGGCGTGGTACGCTCGACCTGGCCGGTCGCGAGAACGGTGTCGCCGGCGAGAAGGACGGGAGCCGCCGTGGCCAGGATTTCGGCCCCCAGCTTCTCCAGGTCCTCCCGGACGAGGGTCCGGGGAAAGACCATGCGGGGGGCTCCGGGCGGCGCGATGTACCGGGGCGCCGCAAAGGCGTCCGGGTGGGCCACCAGGGGGACGCGGTTCGGGATTCTCTCCAGCACCGCGGAAAGGGCGCCCGTGTGGTCCATGTGCCCGTGGCTCAGCACCACGGCCTCCACGCGGTCCAGGGAAATCCCCAGCCTTTCCAGGTTGTGGGGGACGGCCACGGAGCTGTAGCCGGCGTCCAGGAGGAGTTCCCGGGTCTCTTCGCCCCGCGTAACCCGCACCAGCAGGGACAGGCCGTGCTCGGCCACCAGGGTGTCCTCGAGCACGAGCCCTTCCCGGGCCTTGGGCGGGCGGGTGACGGCCTCGGTGCTCTCGAGGATCGCGTCCGCGTAGTTGTCCGCCAGGACCACGATCTCGATCCGGTCCGCCGGCTTCAGATCCACGATCTCGGTGCTCATCCCGTTTCCTCTCCCTCCCGCTGAAGGTCCTGGATCCCTTTCCAGAGCGTCTCCACCTGCCGGCGGGTCTCCTCCAGCGTCCCCCGGTTGTCGATGACGAAGTCCGCGTACCCGGTCTTCTCGTCGATGGGGAGCTGGGCCTTCAGGATGTTCTCCGCTTCCTCCGAGGAGATGCCGTCCCGCTCGGCCAGCCGCCGGACCTGCTCCTCGGCCGGGATGTGGACCACGAGGATCTTGTGGAACATGTACTGGAGGTTGAGCTCCAGGAGCAGGGGCACGGCCACCTGGATGACGGCGTTCGGGTCCCGGCCCGCGATGCCGTTCACCCGCTCGGCGAAGCGCTCGAAGATGGCCGGGTGGGTGAAGGACTCCAGCTTCTTCCGCTTCTCCATGTCCTTGAACACGATGTCCGACAAGGCCTTTCGGTCGAGGGTCCCGTCCTCCGCGACCACCTGGCCCCCGAAGTAGTCCACGATCCGGTCGTAGGCGGGCTCCCCGGGCTCGACCACCTCCCGGGCCAGCTGGTCGAAGTCCACGATGGGGGAGCCCAGCTCCTCCAGCATGGCGGACACCGTGCTCTTGCCGCTGGCGATGCCGCCGGTCACGCCCAGGAGCAGCCGGTTGTCCTTGTCCTCTCCCCGGATCTCCTTGGCCGTGTACTCCAGCCGGGTGTAGGCCGGGGGCAAAAGGGAGAGGATGTCGGATTCCACCCCGGCGTAGCTGACGGGGTACCTGACCCCTCGCCGGTACAGGGCGTCGAGCCCGCGGACGGCCTTCTCCACGTCCCTCGCCGGCAGCGCCATGACCAGTTCGTCGTCCTGGGCATGGCCGTAGCGGCGCTCGCCGTAGCAGGGGATGGTCAGGGCGGGTTTGTCGTTCAGGTAGCAGCGGGCCACGGCGTCCGAGCAGGAGGTCTCCCCCACGCAGAAGAACTCCATCACCTCGTAGTCCTCGAACTGGAGGGCGTTGACCAGGAGGATCATCTGGGCGGGGTTGGCGTAGATCAGCACGATGTCCGGCTCGAACGGGTTGTAGACCAGGGGGGCCATGACCACGGCCTCGTACCGGTCGAGGGGGAGGTGGGGGATGGCTTCCTCGTACCTCTTCCCGTCCTCCCGGCTCTTGACCCAGACGATGCTTCGAAAGGTGCCGTCCTTGTAGACGGCGGGCTTGTCGCGGAGCCCCAGCATGGCGGGGCAGGAGGGCAGGGCGAAGCTGTCGTTGTCCGCGCCCACGGTCCAGTCGAAGTTGCGCACCAGGTTGATCATCTGGCACAGGGTCATGCCGTGGGACGGTCGCCTCAGGAAGGGGATCCCCTCGAGATCCCGCTTCGACTCCAGCATCTTGAAGGCGACCGGGAACGATCGAAGTCTCAGCAGCCGCTCCATCTTCCGGATGATCGGCTCCCAGTCGGTCTTGTCTTCCATGTCCGCTTCTCCTTTTCGGTGCAGCCCCCGGCCAAGGATCGGCTCAGGGGGCGGTTTCGATGTCGGACCGGCCCATCGCCCGAAAGGGCGCGGCAGCGGTCCGCCCCGTCTTGAGGGCCTCGATCAGGTCCTGCTCGTTTCGAACGGGCGAATCGAACCGGGTGGCATAGAGGCCCACCTCCTCCACCTCGTGGGCGTCGCTGCCCCCGGTGAGGGCCCGCCCGAGCCCCCGGGCCACCTCGCCGGCGAACCGGTTCTCCTCTGCGTTGACCTTGCCGTTCAGGATCTCCACCCCGTCCACGTACTGGAAGACCTTTCTCTTCATGGCCTTCTCGGGGGTCAGGCCCAGCTTGTCCACGCCGAAGGTCAGAAAGCCCCGAAAGGGGTGGGCGGCGATCATGAAGCCGTCTGCCCGCACCACCTCCCCCCGCAGATCCTCCAGCCTGGTGATGCCCTGGACGTCCCGGTCGAGACCGAACACCACCACGTCCCCCTGGTCCGTGATGATCTCGTTGCCGCGGAGCACCAGGAACCCGTGCTTCTGCCTGAGCGCCTCCACGTCCGCCGGGCTCCAGACGTGGTTGTGGTCGGTCAGACAGATGCCGTCCAGACCGATCCGCATCGCCTCCCGGATCAGGTCGTCCACCGGGGCCGAGCTGCAGGGGGAGGCGGGGGCCGTATGCACGTGGAGGTCGATGAAGGGCCCGGTCAGGTCGCCGGGCCGAAGGGCGGCGGCTCTTTGCGGTCCGCTCGCCTCGGGAGCCGCAGCCGAGGGCTCCGCCTGCGCCGTACCGGCCGCGGCCTCGGGCGAAGCCGACGGATCCAGAAACCCCTGGAAGGTCAGCCCGGGGGCGTTCTCCCTCGCCTTCTCGTACCGGAGGACGTCGATCGCCTCCCGGGCCGTGTGGCAGCACTCGAGCAGGATGTTGGCGAAGTGGCGGCAGCCTTTTCTTCCCACGGTCCTCTGGAGCCTGCGCGCCAGGTCCGGGTCCTCGATGCTCACCCCGAGCGCGTCCTGGAGGTGCTCCGTCGCCAGGGGGCAGTCGGGCGTGGTCCAGCGGTTCCACCAGCCTTCCACGGAGCGGATCTCCCGGGTGGTCGGGTCCACCACCATTCGGACCTCCAGGCCGTAGATGTCGTCCTCCAGGATGCCGTGGGCCACGACCCGGTGTGGGTCCTCGGTCCAGATGCCCACGCGCTTGCTTCGCTGGAATCCCAGCATGAGATCGCCTCCGTTGATCAGCTCGAACTGTCCGGGGAAGGCGGCTCGATCCCCTCGGTGATGGAGCTCCCCGGGGCGAACGCGGCGCACCGGTTGTAGAGTCGGATGTTTTTGCGGATCATGTTCGCAAAGTGCTCCCGGGCCTGGTCCACGTCGTCCGGGACCGCCTGGAGCTCGTCCTTGGTGAAGTAGAGGATCACGCCGTGGCAGCACTCCTCCACCATGAAGACGAGCTGCCGGCACGGAAAGTCGTCGCCCACGAGGCCCTTGATGATCTTGGCCATCCCGGGGCCGACGCGCACCCCCACCGCGTTTTCCAGGGCCTCCAGACCTCCGCCGCAGAGCCCGCGCTCGTCCCGGAAGACACGGGCTCGAACGGCCGTGATGTCCAAGTCCGGGAGGCGGACCGTGATCTCCACCTCCGCCTCCATCAGGTTGTCCTGGACCCGGCAGGCGGCCCGCAGGGTCTCGGGTGTGGTCTGTTCCACGGACGTGGTGCGGTTTCTCGCGTAGCGGAGCAGGTGGGGCATGGGCATGATCGACTCTCCTGTCCGGGAGGCGGTCTCTCCCGTCACGGCAAGCCCGGCGAACCGCTGATCGGCCGGTGAACACAGCTCGCCCCTTTTCCGGGCAGGCTGCAACGCCTTCAGGGCTGTCCCGCTTGCGGTAGGCCTTTCCGTAAGGCCTCGAGGCCGGATCCAGGCCGTCGCAGCGGCTCGGGTGAAGGCCTCCGGCGAGCTCCAGGACTTCATCCGGGAGCCTGCCGTCGACAGCTAGAACGCCTGCCCATCTTGCCCCTCGGAGGGAGGAAGATCAAGCGGGTTTTTTGAAAAAGCCGGCACGGCGGAGAGTTATGGGGACGCTGGCTCGTGGGGGAGGGCAATGTTTGGTTTGACAATGTTTTCAGCTCAAAGTATCATCACATATTGATGACATGGGAAAAGCCGCCGTGCTCGACAACGTCCAGGCTTCATGCCTTGCGGTCAGTCGACCTGATCCTTTTCCACCATTTCATAGCAGAAGCAGTTTGTCCTTGAAGGAGTTCCTTCCACTCAGCGCCTTCCGGCGTCTGATGGGCCGCATGCGCGCCGGTGCCTTGGACATGAGCCCCCTTGCAGGAAACCGATGCCCCGGGTTCCGCGCCGGCGGGCGCCGGCCTGTTTCGAGGGTGGCTCGAACGGGGAAAGGGAACGATGGAAAAGATTGTTATTGAAGGGCTTTACAAGATCTTTGGTCCCCACCCCGAGGTGGCCATGCGAATGATCCAGGAGGGTCGAAGCAAAGAAGACATTATGGAAGAAACAGGCCATGGTGTGGGGGTCGTGGATGCCAGCTTTGGGGTGAACGAGGGAGAGACCCTGGTGGTGATGGGGCTTTCCGGGAGCGGAAAGTCCACGCTCGTGCGCTGCCTGAACCGCCTGATCGAGCCTACGGCCGGACGGGTTCTGGTCAACGGCGAGGACGTGACCGGGTTGGACAAGAGGGCGCTTCGCAACTTCCGGCAGAAGCACTTCGGCATGGTGTTTCAGCATTTCGCGCTCTTCCCCCACCGCAGTGTGGTCCGAAACGTGGAGTACGGTCTCGAGGTACAGGGGGTGGGTGCCGAGGCGCGCCGGGAGGCCGCCATGAAGGCGCTCGAGCAGGTGGGGCTCAAGGGATGGGAGGCATCCATGCCCGATCAGCTCTCCGGCGGCATGCAGCAGCGGGTGGGTCTGGCCCGGGCCCTGGCCCTCGACGCGGACATCATGCTGATGGACGAGGCCTTCAGCGCCCTGGATCCGCTGATTCGACGCGACATGCAGGAGGAGCTGATCGACCTGCAGGAAAAGGTGCGGAAGACCATTGTTTTTATCAGCCACGACCTGGACGAGGCCATCAAGCTGGGCGACCGGATCGTCCTGATGAAGGACGGCCGTCTCGTGCAGCAGGGCACGGCCGAGGAGATCCTCACGAACCCGGCCGACGACTACGTGGCGCGGTTCGTGGAAGGCGTGGACATGAGCAAGGTGGTCACGGCGGAGACGGTCATGAAAAAGTCCGAGGTCATGGCCTACTTGAAGACGGACGGGCCCAAGGCGGCGCTTCGAAAAATGGAAAAGGCCGGCATCTCGTCGATTTTCGTGCGCGACAAAGGGATCGTGAGGGGGATCGTCACCGCCAGGAGCTGCCGCAGCGCTACGGATCGGGGCGAAAAGAGCCTGGAATCCATTCTCGACACCGACATCCGGCGCGTTACGCCCGAGGCGCCGGCCAGCGACCTGTTCCCGTTAATGGCGGAATCCAGGCATCCCATCGCGGTGGTGGGAGAGGACGGCCATCTCAAGGGTGTCGTGGTGTCGGGATCCCTGCTGGCGAAGCTCGGTGAGATCTCCAAGACCGAGAACGGCGACGGCGGCAATCCGCCGGAATCGTGAGGAGCGGCCGAGCGGTACGTTCTTGTGAATGATAAGGAGCATGATGGAGTTTCCGAGGAACATCGACATTCCCCTGGACGTGTGGGTGGACGGCTTCATGGATTGGGTTCTGAGCACGTTCGGCGGGTTCTTCGACGCGTTGGGAACCAGCATTCTCTACTTCCTTTTGTACACCGAACGGTTTTTCCTCTGGCTGCCCTGGCCCGTTTTCGTCTTCGGTGTCGGCATCCTGGGCTGGCGGGTGATGAACTCCTGGCTGGCCGGGCTGGGCATGGCGGGGATGCTCTTCTTCGTCGGGGCCCTCGGGCTGTGGGACCTGGGCATGATGACCCTCTCCCTCGTGGTGGCCTCGGTGGTCATTTCTCTGGCCATCGGCATTCCATTGGGCATCGCCATGGCCGGAAGCAATGCCTTCCAGGCGGTCATCAAGCCGATACTCGACGGCATGCAGACCATGCCCAGCTTCGTCTACCTCATTCCGGCCTTGATGCTCTTCGGCCTGGGCAAGGTGCCGGCCCTGTTCGCAACGATCATCTATGCGGTGCCGCCGGTCATCCGCCTGACCAACGTCGGAATCCGGGAGGTGTCGCCCCATGTAGTCGAGGCGGCTCACGCCTTCGGCTCGAGCTACTGGCAGATCCTGTTCAAGGTTCAGCTTCCCCTGGCGCGGCCCACGATCCTGGTGGGCATCAACCAGACCACCATGATGGCGCTGGCCATGGTGGTCATCGCCTCCATGATCGGAGCCAGGGGGCTCGGTCTGGAGGTCCTGCTGGCGATCAACCGGGTCGAGGTGGGGCGCGGTTTCGAGGCGGGCCTGTGCATCGTGTTCATGGCCATCATCATCGACCGGATCACCTTTTCGATGGCGTCCAAAAAGAGGTCGTAGCACGGATCTGCGTATGCCGTGTCCACTGAAAACCCAACAAGGAGGAGACACTATGAAACGGACAATGATGGGACTTTCCATGGCTATTCTGGTTTCGGCGGTGGCCGGGCTGTCGCTTGGCGCAGCTTCCGCCGCGGACAAGACGACGATTGTCTTCGGCGACTACGGTTGGGACAGCGTCCAGGTCCACAACCGGATTGCGGCCTTCATCGTCGAAAAGGGCATGGGGTACCCTGTGAAGTACATCCACGGGGAGACCATCATGCTCAACACGGCCCTGATCCAGGCCAAGGGCGACCAGGCCCCCAATGTGAACATGGAGTCCTGGGAGGAGAACTGGCAGGACCTCTACGACGAGGGCCTGGCCAAAGGCAAGGACCCCGACACGGATCAGGGGTTTGTCAACCTCGGGCCGAACTTCCCAAACAGCGTACAGGGCTGGTACGTGCCGCGCTACGTGGTGGAAGGCGATGAAGAGCGGGGCATCCAGCCCATGGCGCCGGAGCTCGAGTCCGTCTTCGACCTGCCCAGGTACTGGGAGCTGTTTCGGGATCCGGAGGACCCGGACAAGGGCCGATTCTACAGCTGCCTTCCCGGTTGGGGCTGTGCCGAGGTCAACAAAATGAAGTTCGAGGCCTACAATCTCGGGGAGTTCTACAACATCATGCAGCCCGGCTCCGGTCCGGCCCTCGCCGGCTCCATGGTGACCGCCTACAAGCGAGGAAAGCCCTGGCTCGGTTACTACTGGGAGCCGACCTGGGTCCTGGGAAAGCTGGACATGTACCGGCTCGAGGAGCCCGAGTTCGACAAGGAGGTCTGGGAGACGACCAAGGCCTGCGAATACCCCGCCGTCAAGTGTGACATCCTGGTCCACAAGAGCCTGCCCGAGGAGGCGCCCGACGTGGTGACCTTCCTGAAGAACTACGAGACCACCCTGGCCATCAGCAACCGGTTTCTGGCCTACATGCAGGACAACAAGGCGAGCACCGAGGAGGCGGCTGTCTGGTTCTTGAAGACCTATGAGGATCTCTGGACCGGGTGGGTTCCGGCGGACGTGGCCGCCGATGTCAAGGCGGCGATGAAGTAGTAAGCCCCTCGGCCTACGTCTTCTCATCCTGCCGGGGAAGGCGCAGGCCGTGATCCATGGAAAATGGCAGGGCTGTTTCTTTTCGTCCATCACCTCCGGCGAGCAGCTTGACCCGTCATGGAGCGTCAGTCCTGGAGGTTCAGAGGCTGCCCCCCGGGCAGGCCCAGCTCCTTGGCCCGGAGGACCCGTCTCAGGACCTTTCCGCTCCGGGTCTTGGGGATGCGGTCGATGAAGGAGATATCCCGCACCACGATCTCCTCGGACAGGTTGGCCCGGAGAAAGGCCCGGATCTCCTGGGCCAGGCGGCCCGAAGGCGAGAAGCTGGGGTTAGGCACGATGAAGGCCTTGACCGTCGACTTTCCCGAGCCCGGGTCTCCCCCCTTGGAGATGACCGCCGCCTCGGCCACGGCCGGGTGCATGTAGAGGACGTGCTCGATCTCGTAAGGGCCGATCATCTTGATCCCGCCCACCTTGATCAGGTCGTCGGTCCTTCCCTGGTGATAGTAGTACCCCTCGTCGTCCCGGAGGGCCATGTCGCCGGTGAGAAACCAACCCGGGACCCGGAAGTACTGCTCGTAGCGCTCCTCGTCGCCCCAGAGCGCGCACATGAGCCCCGGCCATTCCAGGCGGATGGCCAGCTCCCCCATGGTCATGGGGGGCGCGGGCTCCCCCTCCTCGTCCAGCACGGCCGTCTCCAGGCCGGGGACGGGCTTGCCCATGGCGCCGGGCTTGACGTCCATGGAGGGGTAGTTGGCCAGGCAGACGATGCCGGTCTCGGTCATCCACCAGGTGTCGTGGAGGGAGTGCCCGAGGTTGCGAAGGCCCCAGTAGAACAGGTCCGGCACCAGGGGTTCGCCCACGGTGGCCACGTGGCGGAGCCGGGACAGGTCGTAGCGTCCGGGCAAATCCTCGCCCTCCTCCATGAGGCGGCGAATGATGGTGGGCGTCGTGTACCAGACCTCCACCCCGTGCTTCTCCAGGGTCCGGTACAGGTTGGAGGCGCTGAACGGGTCCCCCTGGACCAGCGTGGCGGCGCCGCACAGCCAGGGGGCGAAGGCCCCGTACACGGTCCCGGTCACCCAGGCGGGGTCCGCCTCGGTCCAGAGGAGGGTGCCGGGGACCAGGTCGAGCACGTACCGGGCGGTGGCCCCCATGCCAAGCAGGTCCCGGTGGGCGTGCACGATGCCCTTGGGCGTCCCCGTGGAGCCCGAGGTGTAGTTCAGGTAGAGGGGCGCCTTCCGCGGAAGCAGTCGGTTCTCGAACTCGCGCGGCATCCGGCCGGGCCGGCCCTCCACCAGGACCTCGTTGGGGAGGGCGCCCGGGAGGGGGCCGCGGGTGAGAAAGACCCGGCGCACGCCCTCCATGGCGTCCGCCGGGAGCTGCTCCGCCAGGTCCGGATGGGTGAGAATGGCCGCGGGCCGGGCGTTGCGTATGCGGACCTCCATCTCCCCGTAGGTGCTCGTGGAGAAGAGGTTGCAGAAGACCACACCGAGCCGGGCGCAGCCCAACATGGCCAGGTAGGTCTCCGGGCACCGCGGGAGGAAGATGAAGAGCCGCTCCCCAGGCCGGAGCCCGTGGCCGTGGAGCAGGTTGGCCCACCGGCAGGAGTCCTCCCGGAGCCTTCGGTAGGAGTAAGTGTGCACCTCGCTTTCCTGCTCGAAGACCAGGGCCGGGCGGTCGGCGGTGTCGGGATCCCCCGCCCACCGGTCCACGGAAAGGGACACGATGTTGATGCGGGCGGCGCCGTCGACGCCGTACCGCTTCTCCTCCTCCGCCCAGGAAAAGCCTTTTCGCGTATCGTCGTAGGGCCCCAGGTTGGCGTCGGGGCTTTCCGCGGGAACTCTGGCCTTGATCATGGGGACCTCGGTGGGGCCGTGTTCGTGGTTCGTGGTCCGT
>CAYVVQ010000054.1:0-25772 GCA_964454455.1 uncultured Desulfobacterales bacterium
CCTCACCCCCGGAGCCTCCTGAAACGGGCGCCGTCCGCGGGGTCGCCGGTGCCTTTCGGGCTCGGGTCAGGAGGTGCAGCAGACGGCCGCCTGCTCGAAGAGGCGTCGCTGGCGGTCCCGGAGGAAGGGGAACTCCCTCCGGACCCGGGCGACGACCCCGGGGTCGATCTCCGCGGAGATCACGCTCTCCCCGTCGCCGGCCCGGGCCAGAGGCTCGCCCAGGGGGTCCAGGATGACGGAGCCGCCGGCGAAGGACTGCCCCCCTCCTTGACCCACGCGGTTGACGCCCGCCACGTAGCACTGGTTCTCCACGGCCCGGGCCTGGAGAAGAGCGGTCCAGTGGGCCCGGCGTGCCTCGGGCCAGGAGGCGATGACGAGCACCAGGTCGCACCGGTCGGCCACACAGCGGAACAGCTCGGGAAACCGGAGGTCATAGCAGATGAAGCAGGCGGTCCTCACCCCGCCCATGTCGAAGGGGACCGGGAGGCTCCCGGGACCGTAGTGACGGTTCTCGTCGAGCAGGCCGATCAGGTGGATCTTGGTGTAGAGGGCGATGTCGCGCCCGCCGGGACCCACGCTCAGAGCCGCGTTCCGGGGGGGACCGTCGCCCCGGGCGAGGGCGAACCCACCCGTTACCCATAGATCGAGATCCGATGCCAGAGCGCGCAGGAAGGCGGGGGTCGGTCCGGAGAGGGGCTCCGCCGTGACGCCGGTGTCCATGGAGAAACCGGTCGAGAACATCTCGGGCAGGACCGCCGCCCGGCAGCCGGACTCCTCGGCCAGCGAGGAGAGGCGTGCGGCGGTCCGGTGATTGGCGGCCCGGTCGTGCCAGGCCACGTCCATCTGGACAAGGGCGAGCTTCAGGGACATCATCGCCTCCGGAGCCAGGTCTCGAGACGGGCCACGGCCTCCTCGAGGGTGGCGTCCCGCTTGCAGAAGCAGAAGCGGACGAGGTGCCGCCCGGTGTGCCGGCCCTCCCAGAACAGGGAGCAGGGAATGGCCGCCACGCCGGCCTGCTCGGGAAGCATGCGGCAGAAGGCCAGGTCGTCCTCGAAGCCCAGGGGCGAGATGTCCGCGAGTGCGTAGTAGGTCCCCGGGGCGGGATGGACGTCGAACCCCAGCTCGCGAAGGGAGCCCGAGAGGAGGTCCCGCTTGCGGGTGTAGTCCTGGAGAAGGTCCCCGTAGTATGCGTCCGAAAGGTCCAGGGCATGGGCCATGGCCTCCTGAAGGAAGCGCTGCCCGCAAAAGGTGATGAACTGGTGGCTCATGCGGACCGCGCTGGTGAGGCGCGGAGAGGCCACCACATAGCCCACCTTCCAGCCGGTCATGGAGAAGGTCTTGGCGGTGGAGCTGATCACCAGGGACCGGTCTCTCAGGGTGGGGATGTCGAGGAGGGGAACGTGTCGCGCGCCGTCATAGACCAGATGCTCGTACACCTCGTCCCCGATGGCGAGGACGTCGTGCTCGGCGCAGAGCCCCCCGATGGTCTCGAGCTCCTCCCGGGTGAACACCTTGCAGCAGGGGTTCATGGGGCTGTTGATCACGATGGCGCGGGTGGCGGGCCCGAACGCCCCTGCCAGCGCGTCCACGGGCAGCTCGAACCCGGCCCCCCGGAGCGGGACGCGCCGCACACGGGCCCGGACCAGCGCCGCGAGGGGGGGATAGGCATCGTAGGTGGGCTCCAGGAGGATCACCTCGTCGCCGGCCTCGAGGAGCGCGAGAAACGCGGAGCAAAGACCCTCGGTGGCCCCGGAGGTGACGGTGACCTCCGCTTCCGGATCGATGTCCAGGTCGTAGAAGCGTTTCATCTTCCGGGCCACGGCCTGTCGAAAGGAAGGAAGACCGGCCGAGGCGATGTACTGGTTCGGACCCTCGAGGAGGGCCTCGGCCGCCCGGGCCTTGATCTCCTCCGGGCCGTCGAAGTCCGGGAAGCCCTGGGAGAGGTTGACGGCCTCCCACCGGTCCGAGAGGGCGGTCATCTCTGAGAAGATGGTCGTGCCGAACGGGCGCAGGGCACGGACCACGGCGTCCTGCTTCGGGTTTTCTCGAGGTTCCTGCAAGGGCTGCTCCCGATCCTCTTCATCATTGACGGGTTCGCAAAAACCCGCTCACCCGCCGCTGGAAACGCCATAAGCTATTGATACTCCTGGGGCAGATCTCAAGGCTTCGGGCTTTTTGCGATGCCATCATCATTCGCGAATCACCCCCTCTCCATAACGAAAAGGCCCGGTCGGGTCAAGGCGAAAGCTCCGGGCGCCCCTCGCTTGACACCTCCGGGAACCTCGCCTATGCTGGGTCCGGCCCTGCAGCCCGGGAATGCCCGCCTTAGACACTGCAGAACCCCCCCGAGAAGGATGACCGCATGGATCGAGTGACGTGGACCGTGGATGAGGACGATGTGGCCGTGATCACGCTCGAGGACGGGGAGAATCGGTTCAATCCCCCCTTTCTGGCCTCCTTCCTCGATGCGCTGGACGCCGTGGAGAGAGATACCGGGGCGAAGGCCCTGGTGGTGACGTCGGCCCACGAGAAGATCTTCTCGAACGGCATCGACCTGGACTGGCTGGCGCCGCTGATTCGGGCGGGCAACAGGGAGGAGGCCGAGGCGTTTTTCGGACGGATGATGGCCCTCTTTCGCAGGGTTCTGCTCTACCCCATGCCCACGATCGCCGCCGTCTCGGGCCACGCCTTCGCCGGCGGGGCCATCCTCTGCTGCGCGTTCGACTTCCGCTTCATGCGCTCGGACCGCGGGTTTTTCTGCTTTCCGGAGGTGGACCTGGGCATTCCCTTTCTTCCCGGGATGATCGCGATCATCAACCGGGCCCTGTCCTGCCAGGTCTTCGAGGAGATGCAGTACACGGGCATGCGGTTGACTGCGGAGCAGTGCGTGGAAAAGGGCTTCGTGACCGGGGCCTGCCCCGGGGAGGAGCTGAGCGGAAAGGCCTTGGGGTTCGCAGCGGGATTGGGCAAACGGCGGGAGGTGGTGCGAGAGATGAAGCGGAGGACCCACAGGGAGATCCTGCGCGTGCTGGAGGAAGAGGACCCGCCGGTCATCGCCTCCGGCGCTTTTTCCGTTTAACGCCTAACGCCTACCCGGTCGCGTTCACCACGTTCCTGATGGTCCGGCGGAGCTCGTTCATGCTGTATGGCTTGATGACCGCCGCAGTGAATCCGTGGGCGGTGAAGTCGTTCATCACCGGATCGTCGGCATAGCCGCTGGAGACGATGGCCTTGACCTCCGGCTCGATCGCCATGAGCTCCCGGACGGCCTCCTTCCCTCCCATGCCGCCTCGAACCGTCAAATCGAGAAGGACCACGTGAAAGGGGTTTCCTTTCTCCCTGCGCTGCCGGAACAGGTCCACGGCTTCGGCCCCTTCTCTGGCGAGGCTTACCTCCCAACCGTCTCTCTCCAGCATCTTTCCAGTGATGTCCCGAACGATCTCCTCGTCGTCCATGACCAGGACCCGGATGATCCCGTCCTCGTTCACCACGGGGGTCCCGAACGAAGCACGGGGCGAACCGCTCTCCCTCGCGGGCGGCAGATAGATGTGGAGAGACGTCCCCCGGTTTGGTTCGGACTCCGCGAACACGTATCCCTGGTGGTTTCGGACGACCGAATGGCTGATGGCCAGACCGAGGCCCAGCCCCTTCTGTGCGCCCATCTCCTTGGTCGTGAAGTAGGGATCGAAGATCTTGTCCAGGTGCTCTTCGGGGATCCCGACGCCCTCGTCCTCGATGGTGATCCTCACCCACTCCCCGGAGTGGAGGGGATGGCCTTTTCCCTTCGAGGTCTGCAGGTTGTCCGCTCTGACGCGGATGGTGCCCCCGTGGGGCATGGCCTCGCGGGCGTTGATCGCGATGTTGTGGATCGCCTGGGACATCTGGGACTCATCATACTCCACCGGCCACAGCTCGGGCGACACCAGGAGCTCGCACTCGACATTGGATCCCGCCAGGGCGAAGGAAAGGGCGTTTTCCAGGAGGGGGAGGATCGCGCCCGGCTTCCTCATGGGCTGCCCTCCCCGGGAGAAGGTGATCAGCTTCCTGGACAGGTTCCTGGCCATCACCGCTGCATGGCGGGCCCGTCCGAGCAGGGCCGTCGCCTCCTCGTTCGAGTCGAGCAGGGTCTCGGCCAGCGTCATGTAGCCCATCATGGCGGTGAGCAGGTTGTTGTAGTCATGGGCGATTCCGCCGGCGAGCACGCCGATGGACTCGAGCTTCTTGGCCCGCAGGAGCTCCTCCTCCATGCTACGGCGATCGGAGATGTCCCGCGCGGTGAGCAGGAAACCCCGGTGAACGCCCTGCTTGATCACCGGGGCGACGATCGCCTCGATGGGGATGTCGGACCCGTTTTTGCGGTGGAGGTCGGCATCCCACAGCTCCCTGTCGAGAGGGGATGGGAGGGTTTCCCCGGAGGGCGGGCGGTCCCGCGTGAAATCCACGCCATCGAGAAACCGGTGAATCGGTCTTCCCAGGATCTCCTGCTCCCGGTACCCGCCGAGGACGAGGCCGGCCCGATTGACGTAAGCAATGCGTCCATCCTGGTCGCAAAGGACGATCATCTCTCCGGCCGTTTCGGCCAGCAGGCGATACTTCTCCTCGCTTTCCCGGAGGAGCTCTTCGTGCTCCCGGAGCTGGGCCAGTTCATCCTCCAGCTCCCGAATGCGCGTCTCCAGAGTCTCGCAGGAGGGGTGGGGGGCGTTTTCCGGCATCATGGAAGGTCCTCCACGCGGGTTGACGGATTCGCGAGAGCCCGCTCAGCCGCCGCTGGAAATCCTGTGGCCCGTTGAAATCCAGGGGCCGAAACCCGGGGCTTCGGGTTTTTGGGGGACCCCGACGTTGATTCTCTCATCCAACGCGGGTGAGCTCCGAAAGACGACGATCCGGCGTGCATCGGCCGGCACGTCGAAGGACTGTGCGCTCGAACGGGGCTTCAAACCGTTCCGGTCGCAGACCAGAAACTTGCCGAACCTGCGGATGGAGACCTCCTCCCCCCGCTCCAGGGCGCCTTTGATGAGCTCGATGAGCGTGTTGACCACCTGGGAGGAGCGGGTCCTGCTCAGGACGCAGGCGTTGGCAACGGCGTGAATCTGGTCGAGCTTGGTTCTCGTCATGGAGACCATGTTCCCGCCGGCGATGCGCGGAAGAGCCGGCCGTTGTGGTGGAATGCTCGAGGGAACCGTGGGAATCTACGCTCTGGATGCCCCATAGTGTTGCAGAGAACAACCGTTTAGGCAACCCTGAATTAACAGGCAAAAAGCAGGTATAAATATTACCTATTGAATGGAGAGGAGATGAGAGCGTAAGTTGGCTTTCTTGCCATCGATGGACAGTTTTTTGCGGATGTTTTTTCGATGTGTTTCTACTGTTTTGGCGGAGAGGTTCAGCATGGCGGCGATCTCTTTTGTCGTTTTCCCCTGCTTGATGAGATTGGCGATCTTGATCTCCGATGGGGTGAAGTTCCAGAAACGGGAGGAGAGTCGCTTTGAAAAGGGAGAAATGATGTCGTTGAGGTTGGATTCCAGGATCTCCAGATACGCCTCCTGGGTCGGGTCCAGGGTGGTCTGTCGCATCCTGGCGAGGTAGGGGAGGGCGAGCTCCTTCATGTTCAGGAGGACCTTCTCCTCCATCTCCAGCCGGTTCTCGTCCCGCTTCTTGAGGAGCACCTTCAGGGCGGTGTTCACCTCCTCCAGGTTGGCCCGCTTGGTCTCGAGCTCCCGCTCCGCCCGCTCGCGCTCCCGGATCTCCATCTTCAACTGGGTGTTCGCCTCGATGAGCTCCCGGGTGCGTTGCTCCACGCGCTCTTCGAGATCCTTGTGGGTGTGACGCAGCGCTGTTTCGTAGCGAAGCTGCTCGGTGACGTCCGTCACCACCGCGATAAAGCCGGTCAACCGTCCATGGTTGTCGCGCTTGTAGCTCCAGGACACCCGGGTGTCCAGAATGCGCCCGTTTCGAGTTCGGCATCGAAGATCCCAGGGAACGGGCTGAGGCTGTTTCTCGGCGATGAGGCGGGTCTCCTCGCGGAAGCGCTCTGTTTCCTCCATCGAGGGCAGCAGGTCGGACATCCGCATGCCGGTCATCCCGCCGGTGGGGTACTCGAACATTCGGTGGCATGCGGGATTGGCGAAGAGCAGGGTGAGATCCGCATCGGCCTCCAGGATGCCGTGGGGTATGATCTCCACCAGTCTACGATAGCGGTCCTCGCTCTCCCGGAGCCGGCGGGCCATGGCGTCGTTGTGGAGGGCGATCTCGATGGCCGCCGTGATCTGGCCGTCCTGAAAAGGCTTGAGGATGTAGCCGAGCGGCTCCAGGCCCTTGGCCCGTCGAATGATGTCGTGGTCCGTGTAGGCGGTCAGGAAGATGAAGGGGATCCCGAGCTCCGAGCGGATCCGCTCGGCCGCTGCGATGCCGTCGAGCTCTCCCGGCATGACCACGTCCATGAGAACGAGATCCGGCAGGAGGGCACGGGCCATGTCCACGGCTTCCCGACCGGAAGAGGCCATGCCCACGATATCGTATCCCATCTGGATGAGTCGTTCCTCGAGCTGGGTGACAATGACGATTTCGTCGTCGACGAGCAGGATTCTACGCATCTCCGTTGTCCTCTCCGGTGAGGGGGAACCTGATTTGAACCCGCGTGCCCGGTCGGCCGTCCACGTGGAGCTTCCCCTTCAGCTGGTGAACCGCGAGGTTGCGGACCAGCTTGAGCCCGAGGCTGTGGGTCCTGTCGATGTCGAGGTCCTCCGGCATACCCGGGCCGTCGTCCCGAACCTCCAGCCGAATCGCGGCTCGTCCGGCCTTCCTCATGGAAATGCGCAGCATTCCGTCGCTCCTGCCCTCGAATGCATACTTGAAGGCATTGGAGATGAGCTCGTTGAGGATGAGCGCGCAGGGTATGGCCTGGGTGATCGGGAGACGGAGCCCGGACATGTCGATTCGGGCGTCGATCTTCGTCTTGCAGTAGAGGTTCGACAGGTGAGTGAAGAGCTTGCGGGCGTGCCGTTCCATGTTCACCTCCTCGAACCGGTCGTTCCTGTAGAGCTGGCTGTGGATCAGGGCCATGGTGAAGATCTTGGCGTGGGCCTCACCCAGCTGCTCGGCGGCCTCCGGGGTTCGGGCCCGGTGCCGGCTCATCTCCAGCAGGCTGGCGATGATCTGAAGGTTGTTCTTCACGCGATGATGGATCTCTCCCAGCAGGACGACCTTTTCCTCCAGGGCCCTCCGGATGTCCTTTTCCGCCCTGCGCCTCTCCTCGATCTCCTGCTTGAGCTGGAGGTTGGCATCCGTGAGCTGGGCGGTTCGCATCTCCACCACGTGCTCCAGCTGGACCCGATGATGCTTCAGCTCCACCTCGATCTGCTTTCGCTCCCGGACCTCCCGCTCCAGCTCCAGGTTGACCTGCTCCATGGCGGCCAGCAGGTCTCCCGCCTCCGCCGCAGAGGCCTCCGCTTTCTGCTTGGCATCGACGAGCGCGGTATCCCGCCTATGGATCTTCTCGAGCATGTCGTTGAAGGCGTCGAACAGGGATCCGATCTCGTCCTCCTCGTGCCTCGCCACCCGGACCGCATAGTTTTTGTCCTTCGAGACCCTCTTGGCGACGTCGGCAAGCTCCATGATGGGATCGGAGATGACGTTTCGCAGGCGCGACGACAGGAGATAGGTGAGCAGAAAGGAGCCGAGAAGGACGCCCGCGACGGTGATCAGGCTTCGCTTCAACATGCCCTGCATGCCTTCCAGGTCGGACATGAGGACGATGCCGCCGATCTTCCGGTCGTTCAGCACGATCAGGCGGTGGATGATCAGCCGTTCCCCCGTGAAACGGTGGTTGTCCCGCCTCGGCGGAGGAGGCGGAGACGGAGCCTCCCCGGCGTCGTCCCTCAGGTAGCGGGCCAGAAGGCGGTCGTCGGCCCTGAAAAGCCAGGCGGCCGTGACGGTTGGGTTGGCCTCCAGGGATCTCAGGGTTTCCCCTGCGTCGAGCGGGTCCGCGAACACCAGGGATGCGGAGGAGTTGTGTCCCAGGACCTCGGCGAGGGTGGTCAGGTCGCGAACCATGGCCTCCTTGAAGGACCGCGTCTCGACGAAGACGAAGGCGGCGCAGGCCGCGGTCAGGACCACGCCGCCGATGGCCATCATGATGATCAGGAGCTTTCGCTTGATCGAGAGGCTCCGGAAGCGCAAGGTCCAGCGCCCGGGTCGGCTGCGGCTACTTCTCGATCGGCGTTCCATGGGGAATGCCTCCTGTGATTTCAGAGAGCCTCAGGAGCCTGGAGCGGATCTTGAGGCCGGCGTCCAGGACGGCGTCCAGATTGATCCGGAAGCGTGGCGCGGGGCCGGCGGCCTCCGTGGAGGCCGGAGAGGAGGCGATCCGGCGGGGAGACAGAAGCTCCACCATGCCGCCGAGCCCGGCGAACCCGGGGATGTCGCTCACGGTCAGGCAGGGCGACCCGTCGAGCCGGGCGAGGGCCTCGAGCACCACATCGCTCGAACCTCCTGCAACGAGCAGCACCTGCCAGTCCGGATCCAGGTCCGCGATCCGCAGGATTCGCCGAATCACGAGCGTCTTGCCCCGGATCCGTTTCCCCTCGATTCCGGCGAGGGGGTGCCGGTCTCCCTCTCCCGTCGGGTCCAGGATACCGATCTCCAGGGTGTGCCGCTCTCGATGGATCTCGCCGGGCCAGTCCACGAACAGGAGGAAGTTGTACAGGTAAAGGCCGACGAGCTCGTTGGAGGTCGTCTCGGTGGAAGATGCCTTCATCGGCGCTCCCATGACCAGGGCGGCCGCAAGCGCGGCGACGACCAGGCCCCGGGGCGAAGAGAAAACGCCTTGCGGCCGCGCCCTTCCCAAAGGCGGTCTCCCGGGGTGGCTGCTTCGGGACGGGAGATCGGGGGGCGAGGCAGCCGTTTTCCGAGACGTTCCCATGGGGGGACCGTCGATCCGTTGATCGCGCGGGCGGATTTTCGGCGTGAATCGTGTCCGCATGTTCTCGATGATCGCCTTGTTGAACGTTTTAGGGGTCGGTTGCCCACTCCGCCAGGAAGTACCGGTCCACCTCGTCGTAGTAAGGACGGTGGGCGAGCTCCTTGCGCATGGCCGCCACGGAGTGCCCGTAGTAGAGGGGCGCCCAGAAGGCCTCGAGGGCGATCAGCTGCTGCGCCCGGGACAGGAGGTCTTTGCGCTCCTCCTCGGATTCGGCCCGGTCGGCCTCCTGGAGGAGGCGGGCGATTTCGGGCGTGGTCCCCTGGCACAGAGGGCCCTCCTCGAGAAAGAGGTGGTTCAGGATGGCGCCGGCGTCGAAGATGGAGTAGCTGCCCCAGCTGATGAAGGCCAGAGGGGCCTCGCCGCTTCGAAGCTTCTCGAAAAGCCGGTCCCATCGCCCGGCCGTCCAGTGGAGCTTGGCCCGGATCCCCACGGCCAGCAAATCCTGCACGATCGCCTCGGCCACGGATTCGTCCCGGTAGGCGTAGAAGTCCACGCTGAAGCCGTCGGGAAGGCCGGCCTTCGCCAGGAGGCGGCGCGCCCGCTCGGGGTCGTAGGCGTAGGTTCGAATGTCCGGCTCGTAGCCGAAGTGCAGGGGGGTCGCCGCCCCATGGTTCAGCTCGGCCATGCCCTGCAGGATCTCCTCCACGATGCGCTGTCGGTTGACGGCGTGGTTGACCGCCCGCCTCACCAGGCGGTTCTCGAAGAAATCCACGCCGCTGCGGCCTTTGGCGTCCATGATCAGGAAGAAGTTGCGAAGGATGTTCACGCTCCGGACCCGGATGCCCGGGCAGTTTCGGAGAAACTGGATCTGCTCCGGGGTGATGGATCCGCTGCGGATGACGTCCACCTCGCCGGTCAGGAGCGCTTCGATGCGGATCATGACCTCCGGGATGACCCGGATCTCCAGGTTGGGGATGCGGGGCTTGCCCTTCGGCGGACCGAAGTAGTCCGGGTTGGTCTCGAACCGCAGCCTGGAGGGGAAATCCCAGGAGACGAACCGGTAGGGCCCGGTGCCCACGGGGTGCTTTCCAAAGGCGTCCCCCCCGACCTCCCGATGGTACCCGGGGGGCAGGATGAAGAAGACGTTGGCCAGCACCTCCAGGGCGACTCTCGGGTGCAGGGAGGTCGGAATCCGGACGGTCCGCTCGTCCACCGCCTCCACCTCTCCGAAGGCCCGAAAGAGCTTGCGGCTCAGGGCGTCCGGCTCCCGGAACACCTCCATGGAGTATCGGACCGCCTCGGCCGTCAGCGGCTCGCCGTTGTGGAAGCGGATGCCCGGTCGCAGGGTGAACTCCAGGGTGTTTCCCTCCACCACGCGGTAAGACTCGGCCAGGCAGGGAACGATCTCCTTCTTGTCCGGGTCCCGGTAGACGAGCGTGTCCGCCCAGTGGTGGCAGAGGATGAGGGTCTGCCGGGAGGAGGAACGCGTCTGGCAGAGGGAGTCGAAGCTCACCTTCATGGCCACGACCAGCGTGTCGTTCCCGGCATCGGCGTGGGAGGCGAAGATGAGGCAGAGCGTCGGAAGAAGGGCCACCCGTCGGATCATCCGCACCATCGTTCCCCCCTTTGAGCCTGTTGCGCAGGACCCCTTGAAGCCCCTCCAGGTGTCGGGTTGTCCCGGTCTCGGTCTGTGATCGATTCGTCCGAAACAGGGTGGAGTCGTGAAAAGCCCTAAACCTTGAGATCTACCCTAGAAATATCAATAGGTTATGGCGTTTCCAGCGGGGGGGGAGCGGGTTTTCGCGAACCCGTCAATCGATCACTCGTAGAAACGGGCAAGAAGCTTCTTCGTCTTCACCACGTTCATGTTCAGCCCCAGCTCCTTCCGATCGAAGCCCATGGCGATTCCGAGGACCTGCGGGAGATAGAGCACGGGCAGGCCGTACTCGGCCTCGAAAGCCGATTCGATGCCCTTCTGGTTGCTGTCGTACATGACCGAGCAGAAGGGGCAGACCAGCGTGAGGGCATCGGCGCCGGCCGCCTTGACGTCCTCCAGCTTCTCCCGGGCCACGGCCATGGAGGTCTTTTCGTCCACGGGAAGCACGGGCCCGCCGCAGCAGCGTTTCTTGTCCTTGTAGTCGACCGGGACGGCTCCGGTCAGCGCCACCAGCTCATCCAGGGTCCCGGGGTTCTCCGGGTCGTCGAACCCGTCGTAGATCTCGCTCGGCTTGAGATAATGGCAGCCGTAGTGGGCGGCAATGCGGAGCCCGTCGAGCGGCTTCCGCACCTGCTCGGCGATTTCGTCCTTCCCGATCTCCTCGAACAGGACGCGGGCGAAATGTCGCACCCGGGCGCCGCCTTCGTACCGGAGGCCGAGACGATCCAGGTCGCGGTTCACGGTCTCACGCGCGGACTCGTCGTGATCCAGGCGGTGAGCGGTTTCCGTCAAGGCCGAGGTGCAGGAGCTGCAAAGGGTGCAGACGTCCAGGCCCGCCTTCTGTGCCAGGGCGAGGTTGTATGCGCCGAGCAGGGTCGAGGAGTCGATGCTTGCGCTTCGGACCGGAAACCCGCAGCAGATGAAGGATTCCAGATCGACGAAGGTCACTCCCAGTCGTTCGGCCACCTTGCGGGAGGCGAGCTCGTAGTTTCGGGATCGGGCCGGTATGGTGCAGCCGAGGAACAGGGCGTACTTCATGGGAAACCTCGTTTCGCGTCCTAAGGAACCTCGCTGATCGACGATAAGGCTGGCAAAAAAATCCTTTCTGGATGGAAACCGACTATAGGTTCCGCCGGATTCGGTTGTCAAGGCGTTGGTGACTTCCCCCCCAATTCCTGCCGTGAAACCCGCCTGATCCTCCACGGCTCCACGGGTCGACATGATGACGCTCGCCGGGGCGGGCGGTGTCCGGTGAATGACGCGGCGCCGCCGGCTGCCGTGGGGCGAGGCTGAACGCATGGAAGCTCGATGGAGTCGCAATAAGCCCCCGGCCTTGAGATCTGACCCAGGGATATCAACGGGTTATAGCGTTCCCCGCGACGGGTGAGCGGGTTCTGCGAATCCGTCAAACCTGGATCAACACCGGGGCCCTGACTGCGGCATGTTTTCTGCATGTATTGAGGAACGGCAAGCCGCTTCCTCCAGGGGGAGGGGACAGAATGCAGCAGGCAGGAGGGAGAATGCGTTCACCAGACACGGGAAAGGTACAGACGCTCCACGCAATGAGGACCCCCGCTCCCGGGTGCGGGGAAGAGAAGGCCGCAAGGGAGCGGGAGCTCAAAACCGAGCTGGCGGCGCTGAATGCGTTGTTCGAGGCCGCAGCGACGGGGGAAGAAGGCGAGGCATTCGCTCGCAGCGTCTCGGCGCTGCTCGAGAAGCCGCGCCCCTAATCCCCGGAGGGGTTCAACGCCCGGTTGAACTCTTCGATCGCCGGCTGCCACACGCCGTGGAAGTGCTCCCAGAAGAAGGCCTTGGCCAGCACGAAGCGGTTTTGGCGCGAGCCGGCGTTCTTCATCCTCCGGTTCCAGTCCTCCTGAAACGCCCGGAGCCTGGCTTTCTGGTCATCGTCCTCGGCCGACTCGATGACCTCCTCGATCATGCGCCTTCGTTCCCGTTCAAAGGAGAACCGGTCTTCCTTGAACAACCTGGCGAGCCTGGCGTGTCTTTCCAGGGCTTCCTGCTCTCTCTTTTCTTTGTCCAATTCCCAACTCACGTGCATCGATTCCCATCTCTTCGGGCACGGGTGCACCGGATGCCGTGCCTCCGTGAACAGGCCCGCGCGGGTGGATCACCACGAGTCGTCGCGCTCGAGCGGGGCGCCGGTGCCGCCGCCTTTTCCTCTTTATACAATCCCTAGCGGTCGGTGTCAATGCGACGGCGTCGATCTGGTGGGTTCGAAGCGGCGATGCCCGGGGCCCGATCGCGGGGGCGGGCCGGTTGTTTTCCCCCCTGGAAGGTGATAGGGTACAACCTCGTCCCGGGGGACGAAATCCCAGGAGCGAGCGGCGTCGGCGCGTCTCTGTCCGCCTCGGAAGATCCGGGTGCAATCCGGGGCGAACCCGACGGTCCGACGACGATTCGGGAAAGGACAGACCCATGGACGTAAAATCCGCTGTGACCACGCTTTCCCAGGGAGAGAAGATCAAAGCGGGCCTGATCTGGGCCTCCCAGAGCATCGAGCTGCTCCAGGGCCTGGGGCCGGTCGAGCAGACCGGCGGCATTCATGTCATCAAGGGGCTCTGCGGCATGATCGGAAACGAGGTGGCCCTCGTTCGCACGATCACCGGTGATCCGGCCTGGGAGGAGGTCCAGCCGCTGCTGGAGCGCGCCTTGGTGATGATCGAGTCGGGGGTGCCCTGGGAAGCGGTCGGGCACCTGTCCGGGGCCTTGAGCAAGACGACGAATATTCTCCAGAGGAACATGACCTTTCTGAGTGAAAGCGGGATAATGTAACACGTTCCTGATGGAACGCGTTCGACGGCGGTCGAAAATCGGCATGACGGGGAGGTCGAAACAGTGCGGGAAGAACGCGTGAGGCGGCTCCTGTCGGAGGTGCGGGAAGGCCGGATCCAGGTGGACGAGGCCGTGGCCGCGCTTCGGGACCTTCCTTTCGAGGACATCGGCTTCGCCTGCATCGACCACCACCGATCGTTGCGGCGCGGGCTCTCCGAGGTGCTTTTCGGCGAAGGAAAGCGGGTCTCGGACATCCTCGCCATCATGGAGCGGATGCTCGACCGGGACGACAATATCCTCGTCACCCGGCTCTCCCGCGAGAAGGCGGAGGAGATTCGGCGGGTCCACCCGCAAGGCGACTACCACGACCGGGCCCGCTGCCTGACCCTCGTGAGGAACCCTCGAGAGGAGGTCGGGCGCGGGACCGTCCTCGTCATCAGCGCCGGGACCTCGGACATCCCCGTGGCCGAGGAGGCCGCGATCACCGCCGGGTTCATGGGAAACGGGGTGGAAATGCTCCACGACCTGGGGGTCGCGGGAATCCACCGGGTCCTGAGCCACCGGGAAAAGCTCACGAGGGCCGCCGTCCTCGTGGTGGCGGCGGGCATGGAGGGGGCCCTGCCGAGCGTTGTGGCCGGGCTGGTGGACAAGCCCGTGATCGCCGTTCCCACGAGCGTGGGGTACGGCGCGAGCTTCGGGGGCATCGCCGCCCTGCTGGGCATGCTCAACGCGTGCGCCGCCGGGGTGACCGTGGTGAACATCGACAACGGCTTCGGCGCCGGGTACGCCGCATCCCTGATCAACCGGGACGCTCGGGGGTGATCATCCTCCGTCCGCTTCGCCGGGCCGGGGCCGCCGGATCTCGCGGGCCAGGGCCCGAAGCTCCGAGGCGCCGGCCCGCCTGCCCTCGTCCCAGCACGGAAGCAGCGTGTTGTTCTGAAGGAGCGGCTCCGAGATGTCCCACCCCGAGGCCGCAACCGCCGCAGGCCACAGGTCCGTGTGCGGGATGGGCGAGTACTCGGCCAGGTGGGGCACCGCACCCGCCCGGTCCACGGCCTCCAGGGTCGATCTCACCGAATCGACGGACTGCCCCGGCAGCCCCATCATGACATACACCCCGATCTCCCTTCGGCCGTAGCCGGCGTCTCGAAGACAGGCCACGGCCCGTTCGAACGTCCCTTCCCGGACCTTCCGGTCCAGGTCCCTTCTGAAACCGAAGTCCGTTGTCTCCAGTCCCAGGCGGATCGTCCGAAACCCGGCGCCGTGGAGAAGCCGGGCGGTCAAGCCGGTGACCTCGCTTAGATGCAGGGCGTTGGGCACGTGAAAGCGCAGGTCCGGAGCCCGCCCGGCCAGGCCCTCGAGCAGGGGATGCGCGAGGGACGGGCTGTTCACGAGCAGGGCGTCGTCGTAGAAGGCCACGTCGCGGACGCCGAGGGTGTCGCGCCAGTGGAGGATCTCGTCCAGGACGTCGCCCGGCGCGCGCTGCTCGAAGACGGGCTGGAGAAAGGGGCCGGCGCAGTAGCTGCACCGGAAGGGGCAGCCCGTGGAGGCGGCCACGCAGACGGAGTCGGGATCCCGGAGAAGGTCGAAGGCCGGGTGGGGCGGAAAGCCTTCCGGTGCGGCTGAGGGTCGGGGAACGCCGGCCTTGTCCAGCAGGCGTACGAGTGCCTCCGGGTCCCCTCCCTCCCGAGCGTCCGCCACCAGGTCGGCGCCGGAGAACCGGACCGCGTGGTCGCGGCAGAGCCGGGCGTAGATGCCCCCGAGCACGACGGGCACCCGCGGGTGTGTGCGCCGCACGATGGAGACAACCTCCTGCACGCCCGGGTACCAGTAGGTCATGAGCGAGCCGACCAGGACGGCCGAGGGGTGGGGGACGGCGGACAGCGCCTCGGCGAAAAGCTCCGGCGTGATGCCGTACCGGCTGTAGGGACGGGGAAAACGATCGAGCGGCGCCGGGCGGGGGATCTCCGTCCTCCAGAACTTCCCGGTCCCATAGGCCCGGCGGACCGGCGGGACGGCACGGCCGTCCGCCCGCATGCCCGGGTGGCGGACGTCGAGGCAGTCGACCAGGTGGACCGTGTACCCCCGGCGGCGGAGCAGGCCGCCCACGGTCAGAAGCCCCAGGGGCTTGGACCAGAGATCGTAGGCCGCGAAGTCGGTGATCCAGGGGTTGACCAGGATGAGCTCGGGCGCCATGGCGGAGGACCCTCGGCGGTTGAAGGCGTTTGGTTCAGTCGTACACGCGGGGCGGCCGGATGTAAAGGCGAAGCCCCAATTCGCTTGACAGCCGGGTATCGGATGGCATAGAGGCACAGTACCATGATCTGCCCAGGCGACATTCTGGAGGTGGACCTCACAACGGGGCGATGGAAGCGAACGCCTTATCCGGCCGAGGTCTTCGAGGAGGTTCTGGCGGGACGCGGCTACAATGCTTTTCTGCTCCACCGGCGGCTGGACCGGGATACCGATCCCCTCGGTCCGGACAACCTCCTCGTGCTCTCCTGCGGCCTCCTCACGGGGACCCCGGCGCCCGCCTCGTCCAGGGTGCACCTCGGGGCCCTCTCCCCTCTGACGGGCATTCTGGGAAGCTCGAACGTGGGCGGTCCCCTGGGCCGGGCCCTCCACGGCTGCGGCCTTCAGGCGGTGGTGGTCCGGGGACGGTCCCGCGTGCCGGCGGTCCTCTCGATCTCCGGCCGGAACGTTCGGATCGAGACGGCCGTGGACCTCTGGGGCCTCGACACCCGGCAGGCCGAGTCTCGCCTGAGGGCGGAGTACCCGGGACGGAACAGGGGCATCCTCACCATCGGACCGGCCGGGGAGTGCGGGGTCGCCTTCGCCTGCGCCATGAGCGACCGGGACCACGCCGCCGGGCGGACGGGCATCGGGGCCGTCATGGGCTCCAAGCGGTTGAAGGCGATCGTGGTCCGAGGGGGCGATCACTCCCGCGCACGCCCGGACGAAGCGGCCCGGAGCGCGGTGAGGCGCTACGTCCGCCGAATCCGGGAGGCCCCGGAGTTCCGCTTTTTCCAGCGTCACGGGGGCGCCGGGTACGTGACCTGGGCCGACGACATGGGCATTTTGGCGACCCGCAACTACCGGCAGAACCGGTTCGAGTCGGTGGAGGCCATCGACGGTCGCGGGCTTTGCCGGCACGTCTCGTCCACCCGCGGGTGCCCCGGATGCCCGGTCCGGTGCAAGGCCGAGCTGCGGCTCGAGAGCGGCGAGGGCCGGACGGAGGCCTTCAACCGGCCGGAGTTCGAGTCCATGATCAACCTGGGCGCCAAGTGCGGCCTGGGGGACCTGGCGACCCTCGTGCGGCTGGACGATCTCTGCTCCCGGCTGGGGATGGACACCATCTCCACGGGGACGGTCGTGGGGTTCGCCATGGATCTCTTCGACCGTGGGATCATCGGGCGGGAGGAGACCCGGGGGCTCGACCTCTCCTGGGGAAACGGTGCGGCCATGGAGGCCCTGATCCGGCAGATCGCCGAAAGGCAGGGCCTGGGAGGGGTCCTCGCGCTCGGGGTGAGGCGGGCCGCCCGGGAGCTGGGACCGGAAGCCGAGCGCTACGCCCCCCACGTCAAAGGACTGGAGCTTCCCGGGTATCACCCCGGTCACATCATGGGCACGGCTCTGGGCTACATGGTCTCGGCCCGGGGCGGGGACTTCAGCAACATCTACGCCTCGCTGGAGTACACCTGGCCCCCGGAACGGGCCGAGGCCGAGCTGGGGTACCGGTTTTCCCCCCGCATCGACGAGATCCACGGAAAGGCCTATCTGGTGCGGAGCGCCGTTCTGGTGAACATCGCCATGGACTGCCTCGGCCTTTGCAAGGTCCCGGCCCTGTCGCTCCTGAGGGGCTTCGATCTGGAGGCCGAGGCCGAGCTGGCGCGCAGCCTCACCGGCCCGGGCATTCGGGTGGAGACCCTGATGCGGGTGGGCGGGCGGGTTGCGGACCTGGAGAGGCGCTTCAACTCGAGGCAGGGGGCCGGCACCCGGGAGGACCGGTTGCCGGCGATGTTCATGGACCGGTCCTACGGCTCTGGTGAAAAGCTCGAGGAGCGTTACGAGGTCATGCTCGAGGAGTACTACGACCTCATGGGATGGGACGAAGAGGGCCGGCCGGCGGAGGCGGAGCCGGCGGCGGGAGATCCGCCACACGCCGGAGCGAAAACGCTCACGACCGATGCGGCCCGGCCGGTAACGGAAGAAGGTGTGGCGCGGAGAAAGGAATAAGGGAGATGGAAACCAGCTGTCCGGATGGATTCCCGTTCATGCGGTTCTTGTCCGCGGGGGATCGAGAGCGAATACACGAGGCGGTCTGTCACATTCTGGACCGCATCGGCATGCGGGTCTTTCACGAGGAGGCCGTGGCGCTCCTCGGGAAGGCCGGGTGCCGGGTGGAGGACGGCACGCGCGTGCGGATCCCGGAAGCGGTGCTTCGCGCAGCCATGGAGACCGTGCCCCGGTCCATTTCCGTTCACGACCGGGAAGGACGACCGGCCATGGACCTGGGGGGGACGCGCTCCTACTTCGGGCCGGGCTCCGATCTGCTCTTCACCCTGGACGGCGACACCGGGGAACGCCGCCGGTGCCGGATCGAGGACGTGGCCCGCGCCGCCCGGGTCTGCGACGCCCTTCCCAACATCGACTTCGTCATGTCCTTCGCCCATCCCACGGATGTGGCGCCCCACCATGCCTATCTGCGCAGCTTTCGGTCCATGGTGGAGAACAGCGCCAAGCCCGTCGTGACCACGGCCGAGGACCGGGGAGACCTGCACGAGATGTGGGCCATGGCGGCCGAGGCCCGGGGCGGAGAGGACGCCCTGAGGCGGCGGCCCTACATCCTGCACTACGCCGAGCCCACGAGCCCGCTGAAGCACCCCTTCGGGAGTGTGGACAAGCTGCTGCTCTGTGCGGACAAGGGCATTCCCCTGGTCTACTCGCCGGCGCCCATCGCCGGATCCACCGCGCCCATGACCATGGCCGGGCACGTGGCCCAGGGGGTGGCCGAGTGCTTCTGCGGCCTGGTGATCCACCAGCTTCGGGCTCCGGGGGCCCCGTTTCTCATGGGCATGGGGCCGGCCGTGCTGGACATGGCCACGGCCCAGTGCTCCTACAACGCCCCCGAGTATTACCTCTCCTACGTTTCCCTCGTGGAGATGAGCCACCACTACGGCATCCCGAACTGGGGATACGCAGGCACCAGCGACTCCCAGATCCCGGACGGCCAGGCCGCGGTCGAGGCGGGCGTCCTGACCTTCATCTCCACCATGATCGGCTCCAACCTGAACCACGACGTGGGTTACCTGGACTTCGGCCGCACCGGCAGCCTGGAGATGATCGTGATCCTGGACGAGCTCATCGACCAGGCCCGGCGGTTGAGGCGCGGCATCCCCGTGGACGACGACGCCCTGGCCCTGGAGGCCATCGCCCAGGTGTCCGAGCAGGGGAACTTTCTCGAGCACCCGCACACCCTGCGGCACTTCGCCTCCACCCAGTGGCGGCCGAGGCTCCTGAACCGGCAGGGGTTCCACGGTTGGGAGCAGAAGGGGAGCGAGAGCCTCCTGGACCGGGCCGTCGGGAGGCTGAAACGAATCCTGGAGACGCACGAGCCGGCCTCCTTGCCGCCCGCGCTGGCGCTGGCCCTGGAGGAGAAGACGTCCCGGTTCCGGGCGGGAGAGGCCCTCTGACCATCCGCCCGTTCACACGGAAAAAGCGCCCCGGCCTCGAAAGACCGGGGCGCTTTTTTGTCTGTTCGGGTCCGGACCCCTTTCGATTCAGGCCGCCGCGTTCTCCTGACGGTCGATCACGGGCTCGACCTTGGAGAGCTCATCGAGGGGGATGTGGCAGAGGATGCGGTGCCCCTTCTCCGTGGTTCGCCAGGGAGGCACCTCGGTCTCGCAGATCTTCCCCCCGTCCGGAAGCATCTCCGCGCGGCGCGGGCAGCGGGTGTGAAACCGGCAGCCGGAAGGCGGGTTCAGGGCGCTGGGCACGTTTCCGCTCAACCGCAGGTCCCGCTGCTGCGCCTCCGGGTCGGGGATGGGGACCGCCGAGAGCAGGGCCTCGGTATAGGGGTGGTAGGGCGGTTGGTAGATGGCGTCCGCGGGTCCCACCTCCACCACCTGCCCGAGGTACATCACCGCGATGTCGTCGGAGAAGAAGCGGACCACGCTCAGGTCGTGGGCGATGAAGATCATGGAGGAGCCGAAGGTCTGCTGGATCTCCAGGAGCAGGTTGATCACGGCCGCCTGAACGGAGACGTCCAGGGCGGAGACCGGCTCGTCGCAGATGATCAGGTCCGGCCGGCTGGCCAGGGCGCGGGCGATGCCCACGCGCTGCTTCTCCCCCCCGCTGAGCTGCCTGGGAAGGCGGTCATAGTAGGCGGCGCTCAGGCGGACGGCCCGCAGGAGCCTGATCACCTCGTCCTTCACCTGGTTCCTGGGCACGGTCTTGAACCGTTTGATGGGCCGTGAGATCTGCTTTCCCACCGGGAAGGAGGGGTTCAGGGTGGAGTCGGGGTTCTGGAACACCATCTGCATCTCCTGGATCAGCCTGGTGTCCCGGTCCGACACGGTGTCCTTGACGTCGATGCCCATGAACTGGAGATCCCCTCCGGTCACCGGCTCCAGACCGATGAGCCCCTTGACCAGGGTGGACTTGCCGCACCCCGACTCGCCCACCACCCCGAGGGTGCGGCCCTTCTGGAGACGGAGGCTCACGTCGTCCACGGCCTTGACGTACCGCTTCTCGCCGAGCCCGAAGAGGCTGGCCACGGACTGCGACTCCTGGGGGTAGTAGACCTTGAGCCCCTCGATCCCCAGAATCCTCTCCTCCTCCCTCGAAACCTCGTCCGCCTCGAGCGGGACCTCCCGGGGACGGCGGCGGGTGGTCCTGGTGCGGTCTTCGATCTCCAGGGCGTAGATGCACCGGGCCACGTGCCCCTCGGCGACGTCGATCAGCCGGGGCTTGGCCTTCACGCAGTCGTCCGTGGCATAGTCGCAGCGGGGGGAGAACACGCAGGCGTCCCCGGGCCGCTTGTCCGGCGGGGGGACGCGACCCCGGATGGGCGTCAGGAGGCTCTCGAGCTTGCTCTCCCCCAGCTTGGGCACGCTCGCCAGGAGCCCCCGGGTGTAGGGGTGGGAAGGCTGCTTGAAGATCCCCTGAACGGATCCGCGCTCCACCAGCTCCCCGGCGTACATGACGCACATGTGGTCGCTCACCCGGGCCACCACGCCCAGGTTGTGGGTGATGAAGATGTTGGCGGCCTGGAAGTCGTTCTTGAGGTCCTCGATCAGGTCCAGGACGGCCGCCTCCACGGTCACGTCGAGGGCGGTGGTGGGCTCGTCCATGATGAGCAGAGCCGGGTTGTTCAGCATGGCCATGGCGATCACCACGCGCTGCTGCTGCCCACCGGAGATCTGATGCGGGTAGCGCCTCATCACATCGCCCGCGTCGGGCATGTAGACCCGTCTGAGCATCTCCACGGAGCGCTCCCAGGCCTGCTTCTCGCTCAGGTCCGTGTGGTAGGTGAGCACCTCGGTGAGCTGCTCCCCCAGGCGGACCGACGGGTTCAGGGCCTGCATGGGGTCCTGGTACACCATGGCGATGCGGTCGCCCCGGAGCCGCTTGAGCGACGCCTCGGAGCGGCCCACGAGCTCGTTGCCCTGGAACCGCACGCTCCCCTCGGTGATCTTGCCGTTGGGTCCGAGGAAGTTCACGATCCCGAAGGCGATGGTGCTCTTGCCGCACCCGGACTCGCCCACGAGACCCATGGTCTCGCCCTCCCGCACGGAGAAGTTGATGTTCCGCACGGCCTGCACGTCCCCCGTGCGGGTCTCGTAGGCGATTCCGAGGTTCTCGATCTCGATGACCGGCGCGCCGTCGGTCCGGCCGGATGAATCGTTCATGGGGTCACTCCGTTGGGTGGTTGAACGTGTCGCTCTCGAGGGCCCCGACTCCGCTGAGCCGGGGCTGCTCGATGTCCGGGGGGCGCCGCGATTCGGCTACTGGTAGCGCATGGACTCCTCGCGAAGCCCGTCCGCGAAGAGGTTCAGGCCCACCACCAGGGTGCCGATGGCCAGGGAGGGCCAGAGCGCGGCCCACGGGCTCCCGGCGAGAATGAACTCCCGGCCCTTGGCCACCATGCTGCCCCAGTCCGGGGACGGGGGCGGGAGTCCGAGGCCGAGGAACCCGAGGGTCCCCATGGCGAAGATGGCGTACCCGACCCGCAGCATGGCGTCCACGATGATGGGCCCGCGGGCGTTCGGGAGGATCTCCACGAACATGATGTACCAGGGGCTCTCGCCGCGGGTTTCGGCCGAGCGGATGTACTCGCGCGTCTTGATGTCCAGGGTCAGGCTGCGCACCAGACGGGCGATGCCCGGCGTTCCCACGATGGTCATGGCGATCACCACGTTCAGGGCGGACTGGCCCAACGCCGCCATGATGATCAGGAAGAGAAGGATGATGGGTACCGCCATCATGGCGTCCAGCGCGCGCATGACCACCTCGTCCAGCCACCCCCCGTAGTACCCCCCGACGAGCCCCAGGAAGATGCCCACGATCAGGGCCACGGCCACCCCCCAGATGGCGGTGCCGCCGGGGATCCAGAGGTTCTCCGAGATGGGAAGGATCACCAGGACCACCCGCGCCCCGTAGATCAGGCGCGACCAGAGATCGCGGCCCAGCTCGTCCGTGCCCAGGATGTGCTCGGCGGAAGGTCCCTCGTTGGGGGCCTTCCAGTCCTGCTCGAGGGGCGTGTACGGGGTGAGCAGGGGGGCGAACAGGGCGACGAAGATCCAGAAAAACACGATGAAGACGCCCACCATCGCCGTCTTGGAGGCGAAGAGGACACGCATTCCGCCCCACACGCGCTGCAGGCGTCGGGTCCTCGGTGCGGTCTCCTCCGGGGCGATCTCCAGGTCTCCTCCGGCGGCTGCTTCCTGTTGCTCCGTCATCGTTTCTCCTATGGCATCCGGTCGGTCCCGAACCGAGCTCTGTTCCGGGCCTCCGGTCCGGGATCAGGTGTACCGGATCCGCGGGTTCAGGAACGTGTACACGATGTCCGCGATCAGCTGGGTCCCCACGGCCAGGGTGACCAGGATCATGGCCCCGGCCTCGAGGGCGTTGATGTCCTTGAACATGGCCGAGTCCAGGAGGTACTTGCCGAGACCCGGGTACCCGAACACCACCTCCACGATCACGATGCCGCCCATGAGCCAGTTCACGTGGAGCATGATCACCGTGATCGGCGCCATGAGGGCGTTGCGGACGGCGTGCTTGAACACGATGCGCCAGTAGGGAAGCCCCTTGAGGAACGCGGTCCGGATGTAGGGGGAGCGCATCACCTCCACCATGCTGGCGCGGGTGATCCGGAGGATGTACCCCAGCTCCACCAGCGTCAGGGTGAGCACGGGCAGGATCAGCATGTCCGGCCGCTGCCAGGGGGCCTGCTCCCCGAAGACCGTGGCCCCGGGGACCCACCCGAGCCAGACGGCGAAGATCAGGATCAGGAAGATGCCGGTGGCGAACTCCGGGATCACCGAGAAGGTCATACCTCCGATGGAGAGCACCCGGTCCCGCAGGCTCCCCTCCCTGAGGCCGGCGATCATGCCCAGGAGCAGGGCCACGGGCATGACCAGGACGAAGGCGATGCCGGCCAGGACCAGGGAGTTCCGGAGGCGGACGAACAGGGCCTTGTTCACCGGGCGTCCGGTGCGCAGGCTGATGCCCGGGTCCCCCCGGATGAACCCCTTCTTGAGGGGGATGTACTCCACGGGACCGCCCGAGGTCTCCATCCAGCCCGTGCCGATCACGAAGGACCAGACCTTGATGTCCGCGCCCTTCTCCCACCGGACGGCGTGGTTCAGGGTGTCGAGGCCCCAGAAGGTGCTCACGCCCTTGTCGTTCGTCTCCCAGCGGTCGTTGTCCTCGTACTCCCGGACGGTGCCGTCCGCGGTCCTCTCCACCGCGATCAAATCCTCCCCCTCCAGCTTCCACCGGATGAGGCTCCCGTCGTCCCGCTCGGCCCACCACTCCACGAACCCTTTCTCGGTCAGGGTGCGCTTCAAGGGGAGACCGATCTTGCCCTCGGCCTGCCAGTCGCTCCCGATGAGCCAGTAGGCGTAACGGACGTACGCGGGCTTGTCGAGGCCCATCTGGGCCAGAAAGGACTTCTCCTGCTCCGGCGTGATGAAGGCGCCGAGCACGTTCCGGGCCACGTTCCCGGGGGAGGACTCCGTGATCAGGAAGACCGCGATGGAGACCAGGAACATGGTCAGGAGCAGGAGGAAAAAGCGCCTCACGATGAACTTCGCCATACACAGGCCCCTTTTCTCGATGCGGTTGGGTGGTGAGGCGGCCCGTGGAGCCGGGCCGCCCCGGGTCAGGCTGCTGCACGCCGGCCGGCGGCCGGGCGCGGGAGGCCTAGGTGGAGAGCCAGGCCTCGTTCAGGAGGTAGTAGCCCGTGGGGTGCGGCTCGGCGTCCATCACCCGCGCGGTGGTGACCTGCCAGTTGTACTGCCAGAAGGGCGCCCCGATGGAGCCGCGATCCCACTGGATCTGCTCCAGCTTACACATGATCTTGGTCCGCTCCTGCACGTCCAGGGTGCCGTTGGCCTCCGTGAGGAGCTTGCTGAACTCGGGGTCGGACCAGTTGGTCTCGTTCCAGGCCACCGGCTTGCCGTCCTCTCCGAGGACATAGGCCAGGTTCAGGACCATGGTGCCCAGCGGCCGGTGCGTCCAGGGGGTGACGCCCAGGTCCACCTCGGTCCACTTCTCCCAGTACTGGCTGGTGGGCATGGTCTGGATGTTGATCCGGAACCCGGCCGGGGCGGCGTCCTGCTTGAGGACCTCGATGTAGCGCACCACGTCGGTCCACTCGGTGCCCACGGCGCAGCTCACGTCCAGGCCGTTCTTGTACCCGGCCTCCTGGAGGAGCGCCTTGGCCCGCTCGGGATCGTACTTGGGCACCGGCTTCTCGCAGAACTCGGGGTGCACCGGGGAGACGTGGAAGTCGTGCCCCAGCACGCCCTGTCCGAAGTAGGCCAGCCCGAGGATCTTCTCGCGGTGCTGGCAGAGCTTGAGGGCCATGCGCACCCGGTTGTCCTTCCAGGGGTCCAGGTCCACGCGCATGCGCAGCAGCCGCACCTGGGCCGTTCCGATGGGCTTGACGTTGACGGCGGGGTCGTCCTTGAGGGCCTTGTAGGCGGCGGTGCCGCCCGTGGTGGCCAGGTCGATGGAGTCGATCTCGCCGGACTTGAGGGCGGCGATGCGCGGGGACATCTCGTCACCCATGTCGATGAACTCGATCCCGTCCATATAGGGCAGGGGCTTTCCGTCCGCGCCCTTCTGCCAGTAGTCCTTTCGCGCCTTGAGCACGCAGCGCTCGCCCTCGCGGTAGACCTCGAGGGTGAAGGGCCCGGTCCCGTGGGGCGCCTTGATGAAGTCGCCCTCGAAGGTCCGGTGGTTGAGGATCAGGGCCGGGTAGTGGAAGAGGTGCTCGGGGACCGCGATCTCCGGCACGCTCAGGTGGAGCTTCACCTGGTAGTCGTTCACCTTCTCGATGCCCGAGGGGTTCAGGTAGGCCCCCATCATGCCCTTGATGGAGGAGCCCACGTCCTCGTTGAGCCACTGGTTCATGGTGAAGACCACGTCGTCCGCGTTGAACTCGTCGCCGTTGTTGAACTTGATTCCCTTCCGCAGGTTCAGGGTCCAGGTCTTGAGATCGCCGCTGGCCTTCCACTCCTCGAGCAGGTAGGGGTGGGTGATGTTCTGGTTGTCCGTCTGGGTGAGGTACTCACCGACCTGACGGAGCATGTTGGAGGGCTCCACCCAGGAGAACTGCGCCGGGTGGGTGACCTTCTGGACCGAGCTGGCGATCTTCATGGTCCCGCCCCGCTTGATCGCCGCAGCCCGCGTCTTGCGGGGGAAGGGGAGTCCGGCCATCGTAACGGCCGCGGCGGCGCCCGTACCGAGGAGGGTGGCGTAGCGGAGAAAATCCCGCCGTGTCATGTTCCCTTTCTCCATCTGACTGACCAGCTCCGGGATCAGGGGATGAACGTCCTTTCTGTTCTCCTTCATGATCGTCTCCTTTCTCAAACCGGGTTGTACGTGTTGGACCGAGGATCCCGAAGGATCGTCCGGCGGGCCATCGGCCGATGGCGAATCTCGCCGCCCTCAGATAGGGTGAATCATCGGGGTCCGGTGCACGGCACCGCCCCCTGTACTGCTTCTGGAAAACGCTTCATCATACCCTGCGCACAGAAAACGCCGATGCCCGGTTCCCTCGGGCCTTCCGCCGCAGGATCGCGCGGCTCACCCGCCGGAGTCCACCTGCTCGGCCCTGTCGTCCCAGACCCCGGAACCCACAATGGGCCAGGCGTCGATCTCCCGGACCTC
>CAYVVQ010000055.1:0-25744 GCA_964454455.1 uncultured Desulfobacterales bacterium
CAGGGGCTGCACCTGATCAGCCAGAACCTGGATGCCGAGGATGTGAGCTCGGTGTCGGCGGGCGGCATCCTCAACCTGAGCTCCACCATCGAGCGGGTCGTCGTCCGAAACCCCCAGGCGACCTCCGGCGGCGCCTCTTATGCCCGAAGCGGTCTGCTGTTCGGCGGGCCGGGCACCTTTTTCGTCCAAGCCGGGGAAACCATGCGGCTGGGCATGACCCAGGGCATCCGGACCACGGGAAACGCATTCAATCCGGGACTGGATGCCGTCGTGGCCGCCCAGGAGGGTGCCCCGAGCAGCCTGATCGTCATCAGCGGTCTGGACAAAGCCTTTGAAACGGAAGAGATCCGGGGCTTTTTCGAGGGGATCAAAACCGGTGGTGAGGAGTACAGCGGCCTTCTGGCCGCGGGGGATGCGGCAGGCGCCGCCGCAGCGGTCGAGGGGGTTCGGGAAGAGGTGATTCAGCCGCTCTTCGAGGGGGCCGAGCTCGGGCAGGGCAACATCTTCATGACCAGCTCCCAGATCAGTACGGAAGGGACCAGTACCCGAAGCAGTCACGAAACCCAGGGGGGGGGCTCCGGCCTATTCGACGATTCCTCGGACCTCTACATCATCGCCCGGGGCAATGTCGATGTGGGACTGACCACGATCCCGGAGCCCGACACCAGCACTGACAGCGCTGAAAACACGGGGCTCTTCACGGCCCAGGGCGGGAACATCAGCCTTTTTTCCGTGGGGAACCTCGATGTGAACGAGTCCCGCATGATGACCTTCCGGGGGGGCGATATCCTGGTCTGGAGCGAAGAGGGCAACATCAACGCCGGGCGGGGGTCCAAAACCGCGGTCAGCGCACAGCCCCCCAGGCGAAAGCCCATCTATGCCAAGAATGCAGGCGGCGAAATCCTCTGGGTCAACGTGAGCGGGGAGCCTCAGGCGCCCAAGCCCAGCGACGAGTGGCCCGAGGGCTCGGAGATCGAACCCGTGGTCGAGTCCTACACCATCGAGTTCAGCCCTCCTGCCGTGGGAAGCGGAGTTCGCACCGTGACCTACGACCCGGACGGGGCCCAGGGACCGATGGAGGCGCCGGCCCTGGGGGATGCCTTCCTGTTTGCCCCCTCGGGAATCATTGATGCGGGCGAGGCGGGGATCGCCGCCCGGAACGTGGTGCTGGGCGCAACGGAAGTGGTGAACGCCCAGAACATCAGCTTTACGGCCGGTTCGGTGGGCGTGCCCACGTCTTCGGGCGGGGCCAACCTCGGGGCCCTCTCCGGGATGGGCGGGCTCTCCGAGGCGGACAAGATGGCCTCCCAGACGTCGTCCATGGCAGCCGATAAAAGCGCGGCCGCCCAGGAGGAGGCCAAGCTGGCCGAGGCGTTCGTGCCCAAGTGGCTGGACGTGAAGGTGGTTTCGTTTGACGAGCTGGAAGAGGACGAGGAAGAGAAGGAATGAAAACAAGGTTAAAGGTCAAAGGAAAAAGGTGAAAGGTCCAAGGACAAAGGAAAAGATCAATATATAAACCCTTAGAGGCCGTGGGATCCCCGAGGATGAACGCGGGGGTTGGAGTGATGCGAGAGCGGACATGCGAATGAGACACTCTGTTTTTGTGATGGCTGTATTGATGCTGGTTCTGTTTGCGAGCCACGCCATCGCCCAGGAGTGGTGGAACGAGGCGTGGCAGTACCGGAAGAAGATCACCTTCGACACCACGGCGGACGGGGCGGACATCAAGGAGAACCTGGCGGACGTGCCCATGCTGGTGCGGCTGCACACGGGCAACTTCAACTTCGCCAACTGCAAGGGGGACGGGACGGACATCCGGTTCGTGGGAGGGGACGGCCTGACCCCCCTCAAGCACCACATCGAGCTGTTCGACCCCATCGACGAGATGGCCCTGATCTGGGTCAAGGTTCCCCGCCTGGCGGCGGCCTCCAAGGCCGACTTCATCCTGATGTACTACGGAAACGAAACGGCCATGGGCGGGCAGGACGCCCGGGGGACCTATGACGTGAACCAGCTCGCCGTCTACCACCTGGGCGAGGTGGAGGGGCTTCCCCAGGACGTGACGGCCTACGAGAACCATGCCGTGGAGAGCCTCGCCGGGCAGGGGCTGCCCTCCATCATCGGGCGGGGGTTCCTCTTCAGCGGGGGCGGGGAGTACATCCGCATCCCCTCCTCCCCTCCCCTGGAGTTCTCCGGGGGGCTCACCTTCTCCGCGTGGTTGCGCATCCCCCAGCCCCAGGAGGACGCCTACCTGTTCTCTCGAGAGGATGGGGACAACGCCGTGGTCGTGGGGATCGAGGGCACCAAGCTCTACGGCCGGGTTACGGTGGCGGGCGAGACCGTGGAGACCGAGAAGACCGCAGACCTCTCCCCCCAGGCCTGGCACCACGTGGCGGTGACGGCCGTTCCCGGCGGGCGTATGACCGTGTACGTCGACGGGCTGGAGATGACCTGGGCGCAGCTCCAGGGGGACCTGCCCTCCCTGGAGACGGACATCGCCCTGGGCTCCTCCCTGGTGGAAGGCAGCGAGGGACACGGCTTCGTCGGGGACCTGGACGAGGTGCGGCTCTCCAACACGGCCCGGACCCTGGGGTGGATCCGGGCGGCCTTTGAGGGCCAGGGATCCAGCGGCACGCTCACGGGTTACGGCGTGGAGTCGATTCACGAGGGCGGGGGGCTCCCCACCTTCTATCTGGGGACCATCGCCAAGAACATCACCCTGGACGGCCTGGTGGTGATCGGCATCCTGGCGATCTTCGCGGTGCTCAGCTGGTTGGTGTTCCTGGGCAAGGCCTTTTCCCTGTTCGTGCAGGGCCGCTCCAACCGGGGCTTTCAGCGAGAGTTCCAGGAGGCCGAGGACCTCCTGGCCCTGGACAGCGAGGAGGAGGAGATCCCCAACTCCTCGCTGTATCGTGTGTACCAGGCCGGGTGCCGGGAGGTGCGGGAGTGGCTCTCCAGGCCCGGGGCCTTGGTGGGGAACCCCGAGCCGGTGCGCCGGCCCATCCCCGAGGGCGTGGTGGACGGTGTGAAGGCCTCCCTCGAGGCCGCCTTCGTGGAGGAGACCAAGCGGCTGAACGCCTGGATCGTGATCCTCACCATGGCCATCACGGGCGGACCCTTCCTGGGACTCCTGGGGACGGTCTGGGGGGTCATGAACACCTTTGCGGCCATGGCCGAGGCCGGGGAGGCCAACATCATGGCCATTGCCCCGGGCGTGGCCTCGGCCCTCTCCACCACGGTGTTCGGCCTGATCGTGGCCATTCCGGCCCTCTTTGCCTACAACTACCTCAACAGCCGGATCAAGAACATCACCTCCGATCTTGCGGTGTTCGTGGATCGGTTCGCGCTCCACGTGAAGGAGCACTACGGAGAAGCGGTATGAGACGGGACCTTTTCTCTCTTCAGGCGCTCGACGAGATCAACGTGACGCCCCTGCTGGACCTGGCCTGGACCCTGCTGGTGGTCTTCATCATCGCGGTCACGGCCTCGGTCCAGGGCATCAAGGTGGATCTCCCCAAGGCGAGCGCGGCCCCGACCCTGCAGAAGCCCAAGACCAAGGCCATCACCATCCACCGGAACGGCCAGATCTACCTGGACACCTTTCCCGTGAGCATGGGGGAGCTGGAGACCCGGCTCAAGCAGTTCAAGGCCGTGGACCCCAACTTCCCGGTGGTCCTCAAGGGGGACTCCAAGATCTACTACCAGAAGGTGATCGACGTCCTGGACATGCTCCAGCGGTTGGAGATCACCCAGGTGGGGCTCGTGACCCAGAAGCTCGTGAAGTAGCGCCATGGCGAAGAAGAAGAAAAAGGGGGGCACCCCCAAGTGGGTGGGGTTCGCGGCAGCGGGCATTGCCCTGGTCCTGCTGGCGGGGAGCTTCCTTCTCCTGCGGGCCCTGCTCCTGGACTCCAGCCAGCAGCGGCAGCGGCGCATCCAGACCGTGCACCTGATGAAGCCGCCTCCGCCCCCCAAGATCAAGGAGAAGCCGCCCGAGCCCAAGGTGGAGGAGAAAAAGGAGATCGTCGAGCCCGAGCCCGAGGAGAAACCCGAGCCGGAGCCCGAGGAGAGCCAGGACAAGGGCCCCCAGGACGACCAGCTGGGCCTGGACGCGGACGGGACCGCCGGGTCGGACGGGTTCGGGCTCAAGGCCAAGAAGGGGGGGAGCCCGCTCATCGGGGGCGGGGGCGGCGGCACCCTCATGCGCAAGTACGCCTGGTACGTCCAGCTGGTGCAGGATGAGATCCGCAAGGAGGTGAAGCGCCGGCTGGAGGAGAACGGCGGCATCCCGGAGGGCAAACTCCAGACGCTGGTGCGCATCGTGCTCGATCGGGACGGCGAGCTGGCGGGGTTCGAGATCGTGGGCTCCTCGGGCGACGCCCGGATGGACGAGGCCGTCCAGGCGGCCTTGCGGGACATTCGGCGTTTTCGCGAGCCCTTGCCGGGAGGGATGCCGCGAGCGGCCATGAAATTGAAGATCGCGTCCAAAGGGTGATGGGGCGGTAAGGACATGGACGGCGGCGTGTAAAGCGCCGCCCTGCGAAGACCGTGTTGCAGTGCGGTTGGATGGAAAGAATGCGGCCTCGACGATGAGGCCGATTTGGGAGGGACCTTGATGGCACGTACTCTATTGGTGATCACCCTTAGCGTTTTCCTGCTCCTTGGCGGAGCGGCTCCGGCACGCTGTGCGGAGCCGGCCCCGGCGGTCCCGGACTTCGACAGCATCATGGCCCTGGTGGAGCTCCTCAAGGCCAAGGGCGTGCTCACGGACGAGGAGGTGGAGGCCTACATCGAGCAGTACAAGAGCGCCAGGCAGGCCGAGCGCGCGAAGAAGAAGGTGATCACCATCATTCCCGATGACCAGGAGCAGGAGAAGTACGTCGCCAGGATCACCGAGAAGGTCTCCCAGCAGCTTCAGGACGAGGTCAAGGGCGTTCGGACCGAGCTTGCGGAGATGACGGACGATCTTCTCCAAAGAGACCGGCTCGCCGAGTACCGCCAGGATGAGCTCGAGCGGAAGGTCACCGAGGACCTCCAGAACAAGCTCCGAAAGTCCGGCTGGGCCCAGCGGATCCGCTGGGGAGGCGACGTGCGCCTGCGCTACCAGGAGGACTACTTCGACGAGGAGAACGCCGATATCCTGCGTCCGGACGATCCCACGCAGCTCATGAACACCAAAACGGATCGCGAACGGGGGCGCGTCCGTCTTCGACTGGCGGCCAAGGCCGATCTCATCGGCAAGACCGAGATCAACGTGGGCAAGGCCGAGGCCGGGGCCCGCATCACCACGGGGAACGAGAACGACCCGGTCTCCACCAACGAGACCCTGGGGGATTCCTACAACCGGGACAGCCTGGTCCTGGACCGGGCCTACATCCAGTGGAAGTACACGCCCACGCTGCCCATCTGGGGCCTCTACCCCCAGGTCCGGGTCGTGGGCGGGCGCTTTGCCAACCCCTTCTACACCACGGATCTGGTCTGGGACAGCGACGTCAGCTTCGAAGGGGCCGCCATCGATTTCCAGAGCGACACCATGATGTCCAATCCTTGGAAGGTCTTTCTGACCGCGGCGGCCCTCCCCCTCGAAGAGGTGGAGCTCTCCCAAAAGGACAAGTGGCTCTATGCCGGGCAGGTCGGCCTGGAGTACAACAAGACCATGGGCCTGAGCTGGAAGTTCGGCGTGGCGGTTTACGACTACGACAACACCCTGGGCATCCCCAACGCCCCCGCCCTTCCCGGCTTTACCGACTGGACCGCGCCGGGGTTCCAGCAGAAGGGGAACACCCTCATCGACATCGACCCCACCGCCAACATCACCACGGCCCTGGCCGCCGATTACAAGCTGCTGAACATCACCGGGACCCTGGACTACGACTACTGGTACCCGGTTCACGTCATGCTCACGGCCGACTGGGTCAAGAACAAAGGGTTCGACGTGGATGAGGTGGCAGCGCGGACCGGAAACCCCGACATTGAAGCGGAAACCCAAGGCTACCAGGTCAAGATGCTCGTGGGGCATACGGATTTTCTGGCCTTCGGCGACTGGAACGTGTCCCTGGCCTACAAGCACCTGGAGTCCGACGCCGTGCTGGACGCCTTCACCGACTCGGATTTTCACCTGGGCGGGACCAATGCCGAGGGGTGGATCTTCGGGGCCGGGTACGGGCTCTGGAACAACCTCTGGCTGTACGGCCGGTGGATCAGCACGGACGAGATCGACGGTCCGCCCCTGGCCGTGGACACGCTCCAGATCGACCTGAACGCGAGGTTCTAGCCCATGCGGACCTTCCTGAAAGCGTTTCTTCTGTTTCTGCTTTTCGGCGCCGGCCTGGCCATGGGGGGCGGGTACGGTCACATTCGGCTCGAGAAGACGCGCGAGGCCCTCCAGTCCGAGATTCAGGACCTGGAGGACCGCGGCGCCGCGCTGAAGAAGAAGTACGCCGAGCAGAAGGCGCTCGTGGGGCAGTTCATGCGGGCCAAGGCCCGGCTGGAGGGGCGGGCGCGCTCGCTCCAGAAGGAACTGGAGGAGCTGCAGGCGGAGAAACAGTCCGCGCGGGGGACCAGCAGCGCGCTTCGGGCGAAGGTCCGGGAAAAGGAGGAGGAGATCACGCTTCTCAACCGGAAGGTCACCCAACTCGAACAGAATATTGAAGAGGCGTTCAAAAAACGGAAACAACTGGTTGCGAAACACGAAGAAACCCTGGCGCAGAAGGAGGAGGAGCGCTCGCAGCTGGAGCGCGAAAAGGATGATCTCCAGGCCGACCTGGAACGGTCCCGACGGGCGAACGACCGGTGCAGGGACCGCAATGCCCGGCTCTGCATCATCGCCCAGGAACTCGTGGAGAGGTACAAGAACAAGGGCGTGGGGGACGCCATCGCCCAGAAGGAGCCCTTTACCCAGGCGGGAAAGATCGAGCTCGAAAAGCTCCTGCAGGAATACCAGTTCCGGATCGAAGACGAAAAGATGAAGGCCCGGTAGCTTTGAAACTTCGCAACACGAGCCGCATTTCCCCCGATCCATCAAGAGCTTCTCAGCGATTGTGCCCGAGAAGACAGCCTGGCCGGGTTTCTGCACGACATCGGGAAACAAGTGCTTTGGGTGTGTTTGCCGAACGACGATGAATCCCTGCTCGAGGAAACCGGCGGCTTCTCCCTCCTGGTCCGCTCCGTTGGTCTCTCTCAGCTGATGGAGGTGTAGGTGAACCCTTCCCCCAAAATTCTGATCGTCGATGACGAACCCAGAATGTGCGAAAGCCTCAAGGTCCTGCTCTCCGGCCAGGCCTACGAGGTCCAGACGGCCCAATCCGGGAGAGAGGCCCTCGGCCGGCTGAGTGAAAATCGTTTCGACGTGGCCGTGCTGGACGTGTACATGCCCGACATGACGGGCCACGAGCTCATGGAGCGCATTCTTCATGAGGACCGAAGCACCCTGGTGATCATGATCACGGGCAATGCCTCGGTGGACTCGGCCGTGACCGCCTTGAAGCGGGGCGCCTACGACTTCATCAAAAAGCCGTTCGAGTTCGACGAACTCCTCAAGACCGTCCAGAACGCCTTGGAGCAGAGACGCCTCCAGCACCAGACCCGGGAGATGATCGGGAAGCTCACGCGCTCCGAGGAGCAGCACAAGTATCTGGTGCAGAACTCCCCGGACATCATCTATACCCTCGACCCGGAGGGGCGCTTCACCTTTGTGAGCGACGCGGCAGAGACCCTTCTGGGCGTCGAGGCCCCGGGCCTGATCGGCCGCCGCTACGACGAGGTGGTGGCCGAGGAGGACCTGGAGCGCTGCCGGTGGCACGTCTGCGAGCGCAGGACCGGCGAGCGGGCCACCAAAGGGGTGGAGCTTCGAATCCAGGCCCCTGTGAACGGCGGGAAGAAACCGGAGGGGGAAGCCGCGCTGATCGGGGAGCTCAAGTCCACGGGCCTGTACGAGCAGACCAACGGGCCGGAATCCAGGCACCATGTGGGCACGCACGGGGTGATCCGAGACATCAGCCGCCGTAAGCAACTGGAGGCCCGGCTCGAGCAGGCTGCACGGGCCGAGGCCCTGGGGACCCTGGCCGGCGGCATAGCCCACAACTTCAACAACATCCTCCAGGCCATTCAGGGCAACGCCTCGCTCTGCCTCCTGGACACTGCCCCCTCATCCAAGCAATACGAACGGTGCCGGAACATCGTTCGCTACGTGGACAACGGCGCCGATCTGACCCGCCAGCTCATGGGCTTTGCAAAAGGGGGAAAGCCCGAGACCCGGCTGACCGACCTCAATGATCTCGTGCACCGGAGCTCGGCGTTGTTTGCCAAGACCTGCAAGGAGGTTCAGATCCACGAGGACCTGCACGACGGGCTTTGGGCCGCGAAGGTGGACGGAAAGCAGATCGAGCAGGTCCTGATGAACGTCCTGGTCAATGCCTGGCACGCCATGCCCGGAGGGGGAGATCTGTATGTGGAGACGGCCAACGTGAACCTGGGGCCGGAGACTTTGGAGCCGTACGGCCTCCAACCGGGCCCGTTCGTCCGGATCCGGATTCGGGACACGGGTGTGGGCATGGACGAAGAGACCCGGCAACGGGTGTTCCAGCCCTTCTTCACCACTCGAGACGTGGGCCAGGGGACCGGTCTCGGCATGGCCTCGGCCTATGGGATCGTGCAGCAGCACGGCGGGCTCATCTACGTGGAGAGCCGGAAGGGGCAGGGCACGACCTGCAGCATCTGTCTGCGGGCCTTGCCGGAGAAAACGGCCGCGACTCACACCATTCTGCTGGTGGATGACGAGGACATCATCCTCGAAACGTCCGGGGAGCTCTTGAAGAAGCTGGGGTACAAAGTGATATCCGCCCAGAGCGGGCCGGAGGCCCTGGACCTCTTTCAGTCGCAGTGGAAAGAGATCGACCTGGTGATCCTCGACCTCGTCATGCCGGGCATGGACGGCGGACAGGTCTTCGACGCCCTGAAAGCGATCCATCCGGAGGCCAAGTGCCTGCTCTCCACCGGGCACAGCCTGGAGGGGCGGGCCGGAGACGTCATGAAGCAGGGGTGTGCGGGACACATCCAAAAACCCTTTGATCTGGAGACCCTTTCCAGCAAGGTGCGTAACGCACTGGAATAGGCCATAAGAACCCATCATGCTGCTCAGTGTGATCATTCCCTGCTTCAACGAAAAACCGACCCTCCAATCCCTGGTCCGAGCCGTCAAGGGTTCGCCGGTAGATCCCCTCGAAATCATCCTGGTCGATGACGGGTCCAACGACGGGACCCGGGACCTGATTCGTTCCGAGATCGCAAGGGAAGTCGATCGGGTGATCTATCACGAACGAAACCGGGGCAAAGGGACCGCCATCCGATCCGGGCTTCAAGAGGTCACCGGGGACATCGTGATCATCCAGGATGCGGATCTGGAGTACGATCCCAACGAGTACCCCAAAATCATCGCCCCGATCCTCGAGGGCAAGGCGGACGTGGTGTACGGCTCCCGATTCGTCGGGGAGGGGCCGCACCGCGTTCACCTCTTCTGGCACTACGTGGGCAACAAATGCCTCACCATCCTTTCGAACATGTTCACCAACCTCAACCTCACCGACATGGAGACCTGCCACAAGGCCTTTCGCACGGAGCTCATCCGTGGAATCAACCTTCGGGAAAACGGCTTCGGCATCGAACCGGAGGTGACCGCAAAGATCGCGAAAACGGGGTGCCGGGTCTTCGAGGTCGGGATCTCCTATTACGGGCGATCCTACAGCGAAGGGAAGAAGATCAACTGGAAGGACGGCGTCCAGGCCCTGTACTGCATCGTCCGCTACGGGCTGTTTCCGGGGAATCATGTCCCCCATCAGAAGGGGCAGGAACCCGCATCTCAATCCTCCGGTCCCCGGAAGACTGCGTGAAACCGTGATGAAGGGCCGAAACCGCTCAACATCGACCGCACATGGGCCTGGTTCAGACGAACCGAACACGGCTCGCGATTTATCAGGGATTCGAATCCCTTACCTGGTCATTTCCATTGGCGTCCTGGCGCTCGTTCTGCGTCTTTTGCATGTGCAGGGGATCCTCGACACCCCCCTTTTTCACGGCCTTGCACTGGATTCCGAACAATACCAATCCCTTGCGGCCAGAATGCTCCAAGGGGAATTCCTTCACGAGGACTTCAACTATCTCAGTCCGCTTTATCCGGGCTTTCTGGCCGTCGTGTACGGCCTGTTCGGCCTCAACAACCTGCCGGTGCTCCTTGTCCAATCCTTCCTCGATGCGTTCAACTGCCTTCTTCTTTACGACTTTGGGACGCGGGTGTTCGACAAGAGAACTGGCCGATTGGCCTCTTTGGTTTATGCCCTGTATGGTGTTTCCATCTTCTACGCCGGGCTTGTCCTTTCGACGTCCCTGATCCTGTTTCTCCTCTTGACTTCCCTCACGCTCATGATTCGGGGAGTGGAGAGGAGCCCCTTCTATTTTTTCTGGCCCGGCCTTGTGTTCGGCCTCGTTTTGCTGGGAAGAAGCAACGCCGTCTTCCTCGTCCCTCTTTTTGTCGTCTGGTTTTTGTGGATTCTGAAAAAGCGTACGCGTCCCCGGTTCGCCCTTCACGGGCTGCTCTTTTTCCTGCTCGGCCTGACGGTCTTCACGGGTGTTTCGACCGCTCGGAACGTCCTCTCCTCGGGTCGAGCCTCGCCCTTTTCCGCGCACGGGGGCATCAACTTCTTCATCGGAAACAACCCCGAAGCCAACGGCGGGTTCATGTCCATTGAAGGCATTTCCTGGAGGCCCGTTCAGCAAAGCAAAGACGCCGTCAGAGTCGCCGAGCGGGAAGCAGGCCGAACCCTGGAGCCCGACGAGGCCTCTTGGTACTGGTTTCAGCGGGGCTTGAACTACCTCTGGACCGAACCCGGAGACGCGCTTCTCCTTTATGCGCGCAAAGCGGCCCTCTTCTGGAGACACGAGGAAATCCCCCTGAACATCAGTTACCCCCTGTGCCGGGACTTCTCGAGGGTCCTTCAGCTCCCGCTTTTCGGCTTCGGTCTCATCGCCCCGTTCGCCCTCATGGGGCTGGCGCTGGCCCGAAGAAGGGATCCTGCCGTTGTCTTGCTCCAGCTCCTTGTCGTGGGGTACATGCTTTCGATCATCTTGTTTTCTGTCTCTGCGAGATATCGACTGCCCGTTGTCCCCTTTCTCATTGTCCTCGCCGCTGCCGCCGTTTTTCGAATCGTGGAGTGGTTCCGAAACCGGGAATTCCGACCGGCACTGCTCTCCCTTTTCACCGGCCTTTTGCTTTTGATGGGGATCAACCTGGAATCGTCCCACTTTCGGCTGGCGGATCCCACAATCGCGCTCCACCATTACAACGTGGGGGTTCGATACCGAAAGATGGGGCAGGAAGCGGCGGCCAAGGAGGAACTCCGAAAGTCGCTCTCCTTGAATCCCGGTTTCGCCTTGACGCACAAGCAGTTGGGGGAACTGCTCCTTTCCGGGGAAAACAGGCCGGAGGCCGAGAAACACCTGCTCACCGCCGTTCGACTCCAACCGGACCTGACAGAGGCCCATCTCGCACTGGGATCCCTCTGGCAAGCCGAGGGAAATCGGGAAAAGGCCTTGATGAGTTATCAAAAAGCCCTGGCGCTCAATCATGATCTCCCCGATGCCCACCATCAAACGGCCAACCTCCTCGTGGAAATGAACGCGCCGGGAAAGGCCCTGGCGCATTTCGCCCAGGCCTTGCGAATCCGCCCGGATTTTCCGGAAGCCCACAACAACATGGGAAACCTGCTCGCCGCACAAGGAAAATGGGAAGAGGCCCTGGGGCACTACCGCGAAGCGCTCAGACTCCGCCCGCGCTCCGGCTCGATTCTTCGCAATCTGGGGGACGTCTTCGCGGCCATGGGTACGTACGATCAAGCCCTTTCCCACTACCGGGAGGCCCTTCGAATCGATCCTGCCTCCGGGGCCAGTTACCTGAACGTGGGAACGGCACTGGCCCTCCAGGGCAACCTTCGGGAGGCCTTTGACGCGTTTCAAAAGGCCACGGAATTGCTCCCGAAATCTCACGCCGCATTCATGAACCTCGCCCGGGCCGCCTGCCTGCTGGACGATCGAGAATCGGCCGGCAAGGCCTTCAGAGAGCTCGAAGCCCTCAACCCCGCCATGGCTCGGGAACTCCTTCAGTGGAACAGCGCCTGTTTTCCTTGAGGACACCCCTGCCCGGCTGAGGGATCTGTTTTCTCCATCTTTCGTGATTCTGAGTCCGGAATCCAGCCGGCTTTGGGTCCGAAAACGCGCCTCCCGCTCAAGAATCGTCGACCTCCTGCCGATGACAACAGTGACCGGCAGGGCCGACCATTGCCCCTGAAATCCCTTCGAAAAGCCAGGAACCAGGAGATCCCTCGATGCGGCGACTTCTCGTTGTCTGCTTTGTGCTGATGCTCGGTTTTTCCTGTGTCTCAAGCACCCGCCAGCTTGCAGACGACGAGAGCTCCTCGCAGCCCTATTATCAGCAAATTCGAGAGTGGCAGCAGAGGATCCAGAAGGAAGGCTGGGCCGAGACGCAGGTCCACCACATTTTGAATGCGTGCATCCAGTTCGTGGAATACGACGTGGAGATCGACGACCACTGGGACACGCCCCGGGAGTTCATTCAAAAAGGGTTCCGGGGGGACTGCGAGGACATTGTCATCTTCCTGATGGGTACCCTCAGGCGCCTGAAGTACCCCTATGGTGTCAAAATCGTCGCAGTCACGGGTTTGTTCGAGAACCATGCCCTGCTCAAGGTGGAGATGCCCGACGGGACGTGGCGATATTTCGACACGGCCGCCGGGAACCCGCCGCACGCCTTCCACATCGATTACAAGCCGGTGGTGGAGTTCGACGAAACGGACATTTCGTATTACAGACCGCGCCCCTGATTCCATCCCCTCCTTTATGAAGGGCCTCATGCCCCGATTCTTCGGTTCCCTGCGAATCTAACAAAAACCCAAAGAAAACCTCATCAACCGCCAATATGCACATCCCTAAATTGCCGGACACGCATTGGGAAACGGTCGAGGCGTCCGGCATGCGGGAAGAGAAGATACTCGTGGTCGAAGACGACGGGGACATCCAGGAGATCCTCCGGCACTGGTTCACACGGGATGGCTACGAGATCCAGTGCGCAGCCTCCGGGGAGGAGGCCCTGGACCTCATCGCCAAGGACTGCCCGGATCTCATCGTCCTGGACATCATGCTTCCGGGCATGGACGGGATCCAGGTCGCCAAGACCCTCAAGGGGGACCCGAAGCGGAACGCCATTCCCATCGTCATGCTCACGGCGCGCTCCGAGGAGACGGACATCATCGAGGGATTCGACGCCGGCGCGGACGACTATGTGACCAAGCCCTTCAGCCCCAGGGTCCTGACGGCCCGGGTCCAGGCGGTGCTGCGGAGTCTTCGGGAAGAAACCCGGGAGGATGGAAAGCCCATCCAGGTCCACGATCTCACCATCCATCCCGGGTTTCGGCAGGCCTACATCGGAGGGGTTCCGCTCGACCTCAGCTTCACGGAGTTCGAGATCCTTCACCTCCTCGTCCGCAAGCCCGGCTGGGTGTTCACCCGCTCCCAAATCATCGACAGCGTGAGGGGGGACGGCTACTCGGTGTCGGACCGGTCCGTTGACGCGCAGATCTTCGCCCTGAGGAAAAAGCTGAAAGACTACCGGGACTACCTGGAGACCGTGCGGGGGGTGGGCTACCGGTTCAAACGGGAGCGCGACTGACGCCCGGCGAGGCTGTGAGACCATCATGCATTCAGAAACGAAAGAGGAGACCCATGAGACGTCATCTGCCCCTGACTATGCTTTTCGCCGTTCTGATGGTGAGCTGCTGTACATCTTCCACCTTTGCCGCAAGCCTCAAGATCGGCCTGATCGACACCCAACGCATCCTCCAGGAGTCCAAGGCGGCCCAGCAGGCCCGGGAGGCGATCGTACAGGAGCTCAAGGAGAAGCAGGCCGTGTACCAGGGCAAGGAACGGGAGATTCTGGCTCTGCGGGAGACGTATGAGCAGAAAAAGGCGAACCTGTCCCCGGAAGAGGCCAAGGACCGGCAGCTGGAACTGGCCAGGGACCTCAAGGAGCTCCGGCGTCTCAAGGCGGACCTGGAAGAGGAGCTGAACCGGAAAAACCGGGAGTGGACCGTCCAGATCCTGAAGGAAGTGGCTGAGGTCGTGTCCGATTTCCGGTCCGAAGAGGACTTCACGTTCATCCTGGAAAAAGAGAACGTGGTGACCGCGGACCCAGCCATCGACGTCACGGACCAGATCATTCGCCTCTACGACCGGAAGAAACCGTAGGCTCACAAAGATTTCATGGAACGTTGAAACCCCGCGAATCATGCGTGGTCATGCTCGTGATGAAGAACGCGCCTGCCCTCTCGAGGAGATTGCAGTGCGTACCAACGATCGGAGGGAGGGAATACGGTACTCATCGTCGCCTATCGACCCCGGCTCACACTCCCGGCAACCGCGCTGCTCTGGATCGTCCTAGTGGGGGGAACCGGGTGGGCTGCGTGGTCCGGGGCCACGGACGAGTGCGGGTGCTTCGGGTCCCTCCTGAAGCACTCCCCCGCATTCGCCCTGGTGGAAAACCTCGTGTTTCTGGCGGCCACACTCTATGCCCATCGAAGTCTTCGCCGGGCCGAGCCTTCTTCGCACCGGCCCATCCGGGCCTGGGCCGTGGGCATCGCCTGCCTTACGGGCGTCTTCCTGCCCCTCGGCCTCGGCGTGCCCCTCAACGCCACCATGGAGCCCGAGCGGGCCGCGCCCCAACAAGGCGAGCTGCTGGAAAAGCTCGCCATCCAGGGAACTGCCCTGCCGAAGAGCGAAGACGAAACCCTGCTTCTGGTCCTCATGGGCACGGACTGCCTGCACTGCCGCGAGACCCTGCCTGATCTGGATGCATTCGCCGAGACCGAAGGGGCCCCTCCTGTCCTGGCCCTGTGTGCGGACGAAGAAGCCGCGCGAAAGGAGTTCGTGGACGAGTTTTTGCCCTCCTTTCCCCTGGGGCGCATCGACCGGGAAAGCTTCTGGCGGCTCCTCTCCACCGGAGACATGCCCCGCGTGCTTCTGGTGCGCAAGGGATCCGTTCTTCACGCCTGGAACGGTGCCGCACCAAGCCCCGAAGAAGTCCAGCAGCACCTGACCCCCGGCCGGCAGGACGCCGGACCCAAGGCCTGAGGCCCCATGCGCGCGCCACGAAGCCACCTCTTCCTGATCGGCGGCAACCTGATCGTCGTCGGGCTCCTGGTCCTCCTGGCGCTGGACATGGCCGGGGTGGACTGGCGCAGGGGCAAGGAAAACCCCACAGGAGCATCCAAGGCCCCTCCTGTTTCCGATGAACCGAAGCCCACTCCTCTCTCGGAACGGCCTCCCCTGACGGATTTCTCCCGGCTGAACACGTCGGACATCTTTGGAACCGACCCGGACCGCCCCACCCCAAAGGAGCCGACCCCGGCACCCGTGCTCGAGGAGACCCGCTTGAACCTACGGCTCAAGGGAACGGTGGTGGGCGAAGACCTCTCGTCCTATGCCATGATCGTGGACGGCCGGACCCGATTCGAGGAGGTCTACCGGGTGGACGAGTATGTCCAGGGAGCGCGCATCGTCTCCATTCAAAAGGAAGGCGTCATTCTTCAGGGGGCCAAAGGCCGGGAGTTTCTGCGAATGCCCCAGCCGGGAGAAGGAGGCCCCCGGGCCTCGCGGGCCTCGCATCGGGCCCAACGAAAGAGGACGCCCCGGCCGCGAAAGCAGCAGTAGCCCACCCGACCGCACTTACGGGTCTCATCGCATCCTCCTCCTTCCCCTTCTTTCGGATTGACGAAACAAGCCTTTCTGCTATGGTTTCCTCAGATCGCAATCCAAATCGAAATCCAAATGGCTATCGAAATCGAAACCATCAACCTCCCGGCGACCAAGGCCTCTCCATGGAATCGAAAACCCGCATCCCGGCCAAGCTCCTCCTGCTCTCGAATCTCGTCGTCAGCGGTCTCATCGGACTGGTCCTGGCAGAGCTCGTCATCACGTTCCTCCAGGGCCGGGAAAACACCCACGCGACCGTCCAGGTCATCGACGCGGCGCCCCCCAGCGAACCGTCCCGCCTGGCAAGCCGCAAACGCGCCCACGACTTCCGCCCGGTCATTGCCCGGGATATCTTCAAGACGGACCCCCAGGCAAAGGCGGTCCGGCCGGCCCCAGCCGAGGTCATCGAGCCCACCCAGCTCGACCTGCGCCTCAAGGGGACCGTGGTGGGGGAAGGCGCCCCGGCCTTTGCCGTGATCCAGGATGGAAAGACCCGCGAGCAGGATGTCTACCGAGTGGGCGACATGATCTCCGGGGCCCGCATCACCGGGATCACCTGGGACGATGTGATCTTCGACGTCGAGCGCAAGCAGGAGGCCTTGCGCCTCGAAGAGGACGCAGGGACGCCGCGCAAGCCCCTCCGCCGCGATCGAAAGTCCCCGCCCCCGCCCCCGCCGTCACCCGGCGAATGAAAGCAATATGATCCAACCTCACCCCACCCGCACAAATCCTCGGGAAACGTTCTCCGCGGCTTCTCTAACCAAGCAGGACCAAGGAGTGGTTGCCGCCCCGGCGCGCGGGAACCCTCCCCCTCGCGCACGACAGGCAAGGGCAATTTAGTCCAACTTTTATTGCCCTATTGATGGCTTTTTGGTGCAAGTTAGCCCTTGACTTAGCCATGTAACTCCACTATGCTCATTTGTAAATACCACCCGGGTGCCTCGCGCTCAATAGGGAATCCCGTGAGAATCGGGAGTGGGCCCACCGCTGTGACCCCGGACCCTGTTTCGTACAGGAAACCCTTTCGGCTTCTCGTGCCACTGTCCTGCCTGCCGGGATGGGAAGGCCGCCGAAAGGGCGGGGAAACCAGAAGACCTGCCTGGGTGGCGTCGGGAGATCGATGCGGCGAAAGTCTCCCGGAGCGGTGTTGTGGATGAAAAAGGGCGATCCTCAAACCCATGCGCATGGTGTTTGAGGATTTTTTTTTCAGGAGGGGACCCATGAAGGATCTCTTGAAGCGGTTGTGGCAGGACGAGTCCGGAGCCACGGCCATCGAGTACGGGCTCATCGTGGGGATCATGGCCGCCCTGCTCGTGGCCGTGCTGGGCCTGTTCGGAGACAAGCTCAAAGGGCTTTTCGCCGCCATCGCAGACATGCTGGGAGACGCGACCGACCAGGTCTCCCAGACCTCGCCGACGCCGTGAGCGGGCTTGGGGTGCGTGGCACGGCCGGGAGCAGGACAGGAAGCGGGACCAGGAGAGGAGCGTCATGCAAAACCTGGGAGGAACGCTCGGCCCGCCCGGAATCCTGGCTGCGGCGTTCATGGCGGCATGCCTCTTTGCGGATCTCCGGACCAAGCGCATTCCGAACCTTTGGACCGTTCCGTTCGCGTGCGGGGGCGTGCTGTATCACTCCGTCACCCGGGGCGTCCCGGCCGGCGGCCTGTTCGCCCTGACGGGACTCGCTCTGGGCGGCCTGCTCCTTTTTCTCCCGTTTGCCCTGGGGGGCATGGGGGGGGGCGATGTCAAGTGCCTGGGGGCCCTGGGCGCATGGATGGGTCCCGAGCGGATCTTCTGGGTCTTTTTGTACGGCGCCATGGCCGGCGGGCTGATCGCCTTGGTCCTTCTGGTCCTCCCCTCCCGCGGTCAAGGGGCGCGGGACGCCTGGCTCGACCTCAAGATCCGGATCCTGAGCGGCCAATGGCTCCACGGAAGGGACCGAGGTCGGCGCTTCCCCTACACCGTCGCCCTTGCGATCGGGGTCACGGCCTTGCTGCTGGTGGAAAACGCCGGCCCATGAAACGGCCAAGAAGACATCGATACGAGCGGGGCGCGGCCGCCGTGGAATTCGCCCTGGTATTGCCCGTGCTCCTGCTCATCCTTTTCGGCATTATCGAGTACGGCTGGGTCTTCACCGCCCAGATCGTGCTGACCAATGCCGTGTCCGAGGGGGCCCGGGCCGGCATCCAGGCCGAAGACGACGTGGAGGCCCTGGAGTTCGCCAAAGAGGCCGTTCGGGAGGCTTACTGGGTCCAGGCGCTCGAGGACGGCGTCGTGGAGGTCGATATTCGAGAGGACACCCCCCGGCGCCTGGTGGTCGACGTGGCCGGAATGCCCTACACGCCCCTGACCGGGTTTCTGCCGTCCGCCCTGGTGCCGCAGACGCTGGGCGCCAAGGCGGTCATGGCCTTTCCATGAGGGGAAGCGGAAACGCACACCCCTGAAACGCAAGAGGAGCGACACCATTCATGCGTAAGTTTCGCGGGCTGATCGCCCTTGTCCTATCCATTGTGTTCGGGCTGATCGCGGCCAGGGCCGTGTACTGGTACCTGAACCGCCCCAAGCCCCAGGAAAAACCGGTCCAGGTCGTGGCGCCGGCCCCGGTCAAGCCCAAGACCCTGTCCCAGAAGATTCCCGAGGGCCTGCGGCTCGTGAGCATCCAGGTGGACAGCATCTCCGGTCTCGCCGGGCAGATCGAGAAGGGCGACCGGGTGGACGTCCTGGCCACCTCCACCATCCCCAAGAAACCCGGGGCCGCGGTCACCCGCCTCGTCCTTCAAGGGGTGGAGGTCTATGATGCCGCGGGACAAGGCTCCAAATCCACCAGCAAGCTCGCCCGGGGCGAACGGGAGTGGCCTGTCTCCCTCCTGGTCCGACCGGATCAGGCCCCGGCCCTGATTGCAGCGGCGGATTCCGCACGGATCCGGCTGATCGCGCGAAACGCCCAGGACCTCGCCGCACCGGAAAGCCCCCCCACGGCCTTTTCCTACGACGCCGGCATTCAGAGGGCCGGCACGTCGCACTCGGGCGCCACGCTCGCGCCCAGCAAAGGCATGCGGGCCATCACCCTGGTCACCAAGGACACGGACGGCGTCCTGGGCGTCCTCCGCCCCGGGGACCGCGTGGACGTGATCGTGACCTGCCCGTACAGCAAGTTCTCGACCGGCGGCGTGATTCAGCCGGGTGCGGAAGGCAAGGTCACGGAGACGAGAATGTCCTCCAGGACCCTGCTCCAGGACGTGGAGATCCTGGCCACGGAGCATAGCTTGAATCTCGCCGTGGGCAAGGAGGGCCCGGTCCAGCGGGTGACCCTCCTGGTGACGCCGGGCCAGGCCGAGCAGCTGGCTGTGGTCTCGGATGCCACCAAGAAGAGCATCATCCGGTTCGTGAGCCGGAACCCGGACGACCCGGAGCGCACGATCACCGGGGGCGTAAAGCTCGCCGACATCCTGGCAGAGAAACGGGAGTACCTCCGGGTCAACGTCATCAAGGGAGATCAACGGACCTACCGAACGTTCTACCGCTAGGAGATCGAGCCGTGTTAGCAAGATCGATCCTGATTCTGAACCTGCTTCTCATTCCGTGCGCATGGGTGCTGTCCTCCCCGGTGCAATCGAAAGCGGGCACGTGCGGCGACTTCGCCCAGACGGCCTGCCAAATCGACGTGGAGCTCCACAAATCCTTTGTAAAAAGAACCGATGAGACCATCACGCGCGTGGCCCTGGCCGATGCGTCCATCGCCGACGTGGAGCTCATCACCCCGACCCAGGCCCTGATCATGACCAAGGACAAGGTGGGCACCACGAGCCTGACCCTGTGGCACGGAGACGACCGGGCCGACGTGTATGATGTGCGAGTCTTTGTCCCGGGCAACCTTCTGAGAGCGATCGAAACGCGTATCCACGAGCTGGTGGACGGGGCCCGCGTCCGCGTCCTGAGCGGCAAGGACGGCGTCCTCCTCGACGGCGAGGTCGAGAGCCAGGAGGCCCTGGACCGCGTCCTCATGGTGGTCCAGAGCTTCGGGGTCAGCGCCGTGAACATGCTCACGATCCGGGGGACGCAGCAGGTCCAGCTCGAGGTGAAGATCGCCGAGGTCTCCCGGTCCGGCATGAAGCAGATGGGGCTCTCCTTCCTGAACAACCAGGACTGGACCGTCGGCGTTTTTTCCTCCGGCCGGGCGAGTGGAAGCGCATCCTCCATGCTTTCCCGGACACCAAGCACCACCACGACATCCGTGGACGCCCTGGGGACCGTTTCCCAGACGACCACGGACAGCGGCGGCAGCCAGGCACTGGACTCGGTCATGGACATCGCCTCGCCCTTCGGCTCGGCCTTTCAGGTGGCGCTCCACGGGGTGGAGGACGACACCCTGGCCATCCTGAGCCTCCTCAAGGGGCAGGGCCTCTCCCGCATCCTGGCCAGCCCCACCCTGGTCACCATGAGCGGCCAGAAGGCCGAGTTCATGGTGGGCGGGGAGTACCCCTACCCGATCCAGGGGGAGAGCGGTCAGGTCAACATTCAGTTCAAGCGGTTCGGGGTCATGCTCCGGTTCACGCCCATGATGGTGGGGAAAGAGACCCTGACCATCCAGGTGGAGCCCGAGGTGAGCAGCCTCGACTTCTCCCTCACGGTCTCTTCGGCCGGCGTGGCCGTTCCCGGGCTTCGGACCCGGCGGGGATCCACGACCCTCCAGCTCAAGGACGGTCAGACCTTTGCCATGGCCGGCCTCCTGAACGAGGAGACCCGCACCGTGGTGAACAAGATTCCCTTCCTCGGCGACATCCCGATCCTGGGGGCCCTCTTCACGAGCAAGGAGTTCCAGAAATCCGAGAGCGAGCTGGTCATCATCGTGACTCCCCGGCTCGTGCGGGCCATGAATCCGGACGAGGTCCCGCGCCTGCCCGGCGAGGGGGAAAACGACAACGTCAGCGACCTGGACTTCTTCCTGCTCAATCGGTTAGGGAACCCGGGCCCTTCGCCCTCGGTGGATTTTGACCCGAACTCCGGCGACCTGGAAGGGTTCACCGGGGAGACCGGGTTCGCGAGGTAGTGTCATCATGACGGACAAAGTCAAAGGAGTCATCATCAGCTCGAATGCGGACCTGAGCCGGCAGCTCGCCGAGGAGATTCGGCCGGCGGTCGACGTGGTCAAGGAGATTCAAGACCGCCGCGCGGCCTACCCGGCCATCCGGGAGATCGAGCCCGGCGCGGTGTTCGTGGACCTCGCTGAAAACCCGGCCCAGGCCCTCGAGCTCGTCCACCGCCTCGCGCGCCACCTCTCCGAATGCGCGATCTTCCTCCTGGCCCGGGAAAAGGACCCGGACCTGATCCTGCAAGGGTTCCGGTCCGGCGTGGCCGACTACCTCGTCTTCCCGGGCCGGAACGGGGACGCCCTCCACGCGGTGAAGCGGGCCCTGGGCAATGCGGCCGGGCAGAGCGGGGAGGTCATCGCCCTCTTCAGCCTCAAGGGCGGTCAGGGGGTCACCAGCCTCTCCCTGAACCTGGCGGATCACCTGGTCCACGCCACGCGGGAGAAGGTCCTTCTGGCCGACCTGAACCTCTACCGGGGGGACGTGGCGATCTGCCTGAACATGCCCTCCACCTACACGGGATTCGACCTGGTCAAGGACCTGGAGCGCATGGACCACAAGCTCCTCTTCTCCTCCCTGGCCCATCACCCCAACGGGTTCCATGTGCTTCCCGCGCCGGAGGAGATCAGCGACGCGGACCAGGTGAGCGGGGATGACGTGCCCCGTATGCTCGCCCTGCTGCAGCGCCACATGGACTACACCGTGGTGGACCTGCCCCACGACCTCTCGGACCGGTCCCTGGCCGTCCTGGACACGGCGGACACCATTCTGGTCATCGCCCAGCCGACCCTGCCCGCGATCAAGAGCGTGCAGCGGACCCTGGACCTGTTCCAGGAGCTCAACTACGGGGAGGACAAGGTGCGGATCGTCCTGAACCGCCAGGTCCGCAAGAGCGATTTCACCACGAGCGACCTGGCGAGCATCTTCAAGCAGCCCGTGTTCGCCACCGTGGCCAACGACTATTCGTCCCTCATGCAGGCGGTGAACAAGGGAAAGACCCTGCGCATTGCACGGGAGAGAGCGGGCATCAACAAGGACTTTCGAAGGCTTGCCGGGCTGTTGACCGGAATAGGAGGATCCGCCCGAGGAGACGGGGAGAGAGGAGGCGTTCTGGGCTCGCTCTTTTCCCGGGGCAGTTGATAAACAAAGAAAAGACGGTTTTTAGACAGGATTGACAGGATCAAAACCTTTTTCCCGTTTCCGGATGAAACGGGAAAAGGATCACCGCCTTGCAGGCGGTACGGGACAATCCGGGCAGAAAGCTTCCTCTTCCGTGAAAAGGACATCCCGTTGGAGAATGAGGACTTGACACACAAGGTGATCCAGGTGCTTCTTATGCCCTTTCTCAGCTGTCTTCATAAAAACCGCTACGAGGCCTTCAAAGAGGATGTCTGCGGGGACATCGTCCCGATCACGTCCTACCCGAATACTCTGAGACGGAAAGTGATCGACATCGCAGCCAAGATCGTATGTGGGAGCCGCACGCTCAAACTCAAGGTCTCGCGGGCGGTCTGGGAGGCTCTCGACTTTGCCAAGCTCTGGGCGAACTGCCACATCGCCCCATGCGTCTGCCTGCAGTAGGCGGCCGTCGTAAAAACCCGGCGAGAACGGAAAAGCAATGGAAAGGCGTGCGCTTAACATGTCCATATTATAGTCTTTAGCTGGTTTAGGCGTAATATTTCCTGCTAAAGCCTGGTAAATCGGGTAGGAACTCGAAATTTGGCGGGCCCGGGTCGCCACCGTGGCTATGTCAAGGCTTGCGGAGTCATCGCCGCCGGAGAATCGCTCAATTCAGGGGAGAATAGGCAATGACATTCCGACTCATATTGCTTCCAATGCTCATGGCGTTTTTACTCGTGTGCTCACAGGCTGCTGGCGCTCAAGATGCCGAACCTACGGCTAAGACATGGCAAGAAGCCGCTCGCGAAAACGGCCTATCGGCAGACAGCATATCTTCTCTTGAGAAGAACCGACTTCTAATCACAAATGACGCCTACAAGCAGGTTTTCTCAGCATATCTTTCCGGCAACAACCCGCTGTTCATCACGTCGGATTCACTTCTCAATGCATACCATGTACTGTATGAGGAATCCGTCTTTCGGCTCGAGAATGCTATGGCCTTGCGGCTACCACCTATTCTGCGGCTAATCCTAAAGAACATTGAGGGTACGGATGACCATCTGCATGGCAAGCCGGCACTTGTGGCCGCCGCCAAAAGGCGGGCAGTAATCGTTACAGCCATTGCGCTTAGATTGATGGACGATTCTTTCCGGCTCAAGGATGATGACCTGGAGAAGATACTGACACAGGAAAGCAGGCTTATTGTGAAGGCTGAAGGCGTCAGAATGCCTGCATGGCTAGGCAAACCTGACGCTTCCTTCATGAGCCTCGACTATTCACGATACAAACCCAAGGGATTCTATACACGCTCAGAGCGGCTCAAGCGATACTTCCGTGCCGTATCATGGCTGCAATCAATACCGTTTCGCGTGGAGAAAGATGAAGAGCTCCTTGCGATGCTGATGCTCGGCAACTGCGTTACTTACAGCAGGTTCGATGATTTTACGAAAGGAAGAGAAACAGAGGCATTCTTCAAGGCATATCGTTCATTCATCGGCGCCGGTGATGATTGGGATCTGATGACCGCCGCACACGAGGCCCAGAACGACCTCCGAATGAATCTGAACGGGGATGATCTTCAAGACAGGCGAGCGTGGCTTATGAAGAAAGCCAAAGGCCATGGCGAGGGCCCTCAAATCAATGATCAAATCCGGTTTGTCCCTGAAGATCCGCAGAAAGTAGCAGAGCCGAATTTTCGCATCATCTCGGCATACCGGACTCCAAGTGCAATATTGTTTCAGCGAACGACGGACCTTCGCAGATTCAAGCGCCTATATCCTGACGGGCTGGAGATAGCCATTGCTCTCGGATCGGACCTGGCGCGAAAGAACCTTAAGGATCCTCAAAGAGCGGATGTATTGAAGACTATCGATTCTTGCAAAAATTACTTCCAAGGAATTAGCTTGTACCTTCGGTACCTGAATACACTCAAGGCACTTGTCGACGAGCCGGAGACTGATGCTCCCGATTTCATGAAGAACAAAGCTTGGGGAATCAAGAGCTGCAACACGGTTCTCTCGGGTTGGGCACAACTGAGGCATACATGGGTATTGCAGGCCAAACAGTCCGTTCACTACCTCGGCATGACTATGGTTCCAGAGGGTTTTGTTGAGCCGGAGCCGGAGTTCTTTTCGAGAATGTCAGAACTGGCGTTCGATACCCGAAATCTGCTCGAGGCAACCGGTGCATTTGACCCCGACTACGACCGCGTGATTCGCGATCTTGAGAGGTTTGGAGGTATTCTTGACGGAGTGAAGAACGAGGAAGATTTTCGAAAAAAAGTCTCCAAACTGCCGCGAGAGGACATGATGAGCCTTGAGTTGTCATTCATGTTGATGGAAATGAATGCGTCAGAAGCAGAAAGAGGATCAGAAGTTTACTTCAAGGAACAGAAGCAATGGCTAGACACATTGTTGTCGGACATCAAGAACGGCCGTATGGATAGACACCCCAAATTGAGGCAAATAATCAAGGAGTATGACTTCGACCTTGAGGATCTGTGGGAACGATTTGAGATAGTAAGTCGGCGGCTTGAAGCTATATCCCACAAGCAGTTGAGACATGCAGACTTGAGTGACACTGAGGCAGCTTTTATCAAGAGCTATGGCAATACGATTGCAGGCATTATGTTGTATGGGGGGAATTCGTATTTGACCCCGAGAGATGACGCTCCGCGAGTGGTCGATGTCCATGCCAATCCGCAAGAAGGAGGTTACCTTCATGTTGGCATTGCGCGGTCGCGGAAGATGTATGTTCTATATCCATGGAAAGGGAAGACGGTCCTGTGCGAAGGCGCAATCGTGCCGTACTACGAGTTCGTGACAACAACAAGACTGACCGACGAATCCTGGAGGGAGAAACTGGATTCCAAGAGTCGCCCTTCAATCCCCAAGTGGATGTCTCCTACCGTAAGTGGGGGAGATTTGACAAAGCCAAGTCTCAAGGAGGATCACTAGTCTATCTGGAAGGAGGAGACCATCATCGAACAAAGCCATCGAGGCGACGCCCTAAAGGCCACGCCTCATGGCAGACGTTATGTTTTTAAAGACAAAATAGCACAAAAGTACAAGCATTCTTTGAAGTAATCTGCTATGAAGATTTTGATTCAATTGCCACAAATTTAAATTCCAATAGGAGGTAATCATTAATAGAACAGCCAATTCTCATGGACTGGTAAGCTAATGTCATGCTTTAGGTAATACAGGCCACACAAAAGAAGAACATAATTAAGAAACGAGACCCCTATGACCACAAACAGCATTGCCTCTATTCTATCTTTAGGTGCTATTCTCATTTTTATGGCATTTCTGATTACCCCTTTTTCATATGCAAATTATGATGAGCTACCAGTTTTAGACAATATTTCGGCGATAGCAATATATGACCTGATAACATTCTCTGTGTCCCTACCCTCTGAACCAAGTCAGGCTGATTATAATATTACAGATCCAAACTTTATCTCATTAATTTACTCTGGCCTCTCAAAACATACATCCACGATGATTGATAAAATAATGGCTATTAATGTAGGTGTAATTTATTTAAAGACGAATAGTAACAATTACATTGAAATAGGCGTATTTGACGATTGGAAGTATCTCTATGTTTACTCAGATGGGCCTTCTAATAATATTTTCTATGAAATATCTCCTGATATAAAAGATATATTGATTGCAAATGCACATCAATAATGGAAATTTTTCATTTTTCTTATTGGTTTAAGCA
>CAYVVQ010000056.1:0-25692 GCA_964454455.1 uncultured Desulfobacterales bacterium
TTATGGTTCCCGAAGGCGTCCGAGACGTTCGTCTTCACGGAGGTGGTCCGCCTCCGAGAGATGGGCCTCCCGTTGAAGGTGTTCACGCTCTACGGCGTTTCAAAGAAACACTGGTCCGCGGAAATGCGGGCCTCCGCGGCGGAAGACGTTTACCGGCTGGGGATCACCTACCTCCCGCACGCACACACAGACGTCTCGTACTGGTGGAACCATCGAAGGAAGGAGACCCGCGAGCTCTTCAAGGCGGTGTTCTCCGCAGGTTCGTACGGGCTCGAGAAGACCGGAGAGAACCTTTGGGCCTTTCTCTGTTCCTTTCGCCTCGCCCGCTGTTTCGAAAGAGAGGGAGTGGAGCACATTCACGCCCCTTGGGCCAGCGGTCCGGCCACGGCCGCGTGGGCGGCATCTAGGCTGACGGGCATCCCGTTCAGTTTTACGGCGAGGGCGTGGGACGTGCACCCTCCGGATGGTCTCCTGGCGCGAAAAATTCGAGAAGCCAGCGTGGTAAGAAGCGAAAGTGGGTATAACATACCCTATCTGACTTCGATAAGCCCCCCAAATGCTCATAAAATTGTGCTGACCTACAACAGCACGCCCTGGCCTGTGGATGGGGAAGCCCCCGTGCGCATGACACCGCCCTACCGCCTCCTGGCGGCCGGTCGCTTTGTCGGAAAGAAGGGGTTCGAGGATCTCCTCGAGGCCTGTGGGCTGCTCCGGGACACGGGAATCGACTTTCGACTCACCCTCGCCGGGGACGGTCCCTTGAGGAGGAAGCTGGTGCGCCTCACCAGGAGTCTGGGCCTCTCCCGAAGGGTCTTTTTTCCAGGCTTTGTCCGGCACGGCGAGCTCCAGGGGTATTTCCTATCCGCGGACATCTTCCTCATGCCCAGTGTACGGCACGCCTCAGGCGACCGGGACGGATTGCCCAATGTCATCACGGAGGCCCTGCTTCACCGCGTGCCCGTGATCGCCACCGACCTCGCCGGCATCCCCGAGATCATCGAGGACCGCACCACCGGACTCCTGATCGGGCAGCGCAATCCGGCGGCGATAGCGCAAGCCGTTCAGACCCTGATTGCGGACAGGGCGTTGGCCGTGCACATGGCGGAAGCGGGACGATCCAGGGCCCTGAAGCTGTTCGACCCGGTGAAGAACACGAGGAACATCCTGAGGCTCTACACCCTGACGGGGTTCGGCGACCAAGGCCTCGAGGGCGGGTCGCCCCTGGGTGGAGAGACTTGAGACGCCGGGGGTGTGCCGGACGAGCCGATGAGGGTTGGCACCCCCCGCCCATCAAGGTGGTGCTGTTGCTCCAGGACCTCGAGTTCGGCGGAACCCAGCGTTACGGGCTCTCCTTGTTGAAATGCCTGGACCGAACCCGGTTCTCGCCGGAGATGTGGGTCCTGCGCGGAGGGACGGAGACGGCTTTCCGGGCCGGGGAGGGCGGGAGCGAGATCGTGTGGATGTCCGGCGCCCGCCGTGTGGGCCCGCGCTCTCTGGCTCGGCTGGCGTTCCGTCTCGTCCGGCAGCGTCCCGACATCCTGTACACCCTGACCGTGGTGCCCAACATCTGGGGCCGGATACTGGGAAGGGCCGCCGGGGTGCCGGTGATCGTCTCCGGCTATCGCAGCCTCCTGCCGAGGCAGAAAGAACGGTGGCTCTGGCCCTTGAGCCGGCGGATCATCTGCAACGCGCGGGTGCTCAAAGGGATCATGGTTCGCAGGTGTCGGGTGGATCCAAACCGCGTCGTGGTCATTCCCAATGCCGTGGACACGGGGCTGTTCTTCCCCCGTGAGGATGAGAAGACCGCCTTCCCGTCGTTCCTCTACGTCGGGCGCCTGGTGGGCGAAAAGGATCCCTTGACGCTTCTCCGCGCCTTCCACATCGTGGCCAGCCGGCACCCGGACGCCCGCCTCACCATGATCGGGGACGGCCCCATGAGGCCGAAGGTCGAGAAGGCCGTCCGTTCCCTTTCCCTGCAATCCCGGGTCGCCTGCCTTCCCGGAACCGGAGAGATCCTGCCTCGCCTGCGAAAGGCGTGGATCTTCACCCTCCCCTCCCGCAGTGAGGCCTCCCCCCACGTCGTGATGGAGGCCATGGCCGCCGGCCTCCCCGTGGTGGCGACCCGGGTGGGGGGTGTGCCGGAGCTGATCGAGAACGGAAGGACCGGCCTCCTCGTGAGACCCGGCCGGCCGGCCGAGCTGGCCACGGCCATGGAGAAGCTCCTGATCGACGGCCGGAAACGCCGGGAAATGGGGTTCAACGCCCGGCGCGAAATGCTCTCCCGGCCCACGCCGGAGGAGACGGTGAGGAAGACCGAAGCCGTTTTCATGGAGGCCCTGGACGAGGTGTTCCGATCGTCTTGACGATCAGGCCGTACACGACAAGGGCCCCGAGCGACGCACTGTACAGTTCGAGCCGATAGAACGACAAAAAGACCACGCCTGCGGGCAGGAGGGGTTTCAGAAGGCGCTTCAGCTCCTTCCGTTGGAGGAGCAAAAAGGCGGGCCGGGCCAGAAAGAGGAGACCGGCGGACAGAACGCCCCGGCAGATCAACAGGTTCGCGGCGGCCCCCACGGCCCCCCAGGCCGGGATCAGGAACAGTCCCGAGGCGATGCTCAAAGCGACCGGGATCCAGTGGATCAGAAGCATCTCTCTCTCCCGTCCCGTCGCGAAAAAGACGAAGATGAGGTAGTTGTTGATGAACGAGAACAGGACCGAAGGTCCGAGAAGTCTCAAGGGGAGCACGGACGCGGTGTAGTCCGGCCCGAAGAACAGAACGAGGATCATTCCTCCCCACGTGCTCAGGAAAAAGGCCACTGCCGTTCCGTGGATCACGAGACGGCTGAAGTATCCCTGCACGAGTTCCGGAAACGCCTCCCTCCGATTTCGCACGGCCGCTGCAAGCTCCGGGTACAGTACCGCGCCCACCACCAGCTGGGCCACGAGTCCCGAAAAGCTGCCGGCCAGCTCCGATGCGGCGCCATAGTAGGCCACCTCGGAAAGGGTTTGATATTGCTTCAGCAGAAAGATCTGGACCTGATTGTAGAAAGCGCCCATCAGGACGACACCGGCGATCTGGAGAATGGAGCGCAGCTGTCCGGGCGGGAGCAGGGTGCCGGTGTCGAATCTCCCCGGCGCGAAACCCATCCGGAACGCGCCGGCTACGGAGAAGGCCAGCCGCAGACCGCTGCCGACGAGCACAAAGAAGGCGAACCCGACGATCCCGGTATGCAGGAAAAGGCAGACCGCCCCGTACAGAGCCCCGGCCAGGTTGGAAACCGTTCGATAGACGCCTTCCCGCACCTGGCGTCCCTCGGCGCGGAACAGATTGAAAAAGGCGTCGCTGACACTGTCCATGGCCTTGCCGCCGACAACGACGACCACCACGACCGACTGGGCGCTTTGCCATCCCTTCAGCAGGGCGAAACCGACAAGGCTGATCAGGATGAAAACGCCCAGACCCGTTTTGATCTCGACCATGCGAGTCAGCAGGGGGCCTCTGGAGACCTCGTCCCCGGAGAACTGCCTGAGCGCGAAGTCGTCGAGGCCCAGGGAAAGGGCCGCCCTCACGATGCCGGCCACTCCGGCCCCGAGCACGAACAGGCCGTAACCGGATCGGTCGGTCCGCGCGAGCCACAGGAGGAGCAGCGCCTGGAGGACGTCCTGTATGACCCTGCTGGCGGAGAGAGAGAGGATCTTGGGCAGAAAGTCCTTGGCCGGGGGAGGAGCAGACATGATGAAGGATTTTGCTCGAAATGACGGTCCCGTGTCCACCGGAAACGGCGTGGGCGCGAACATCCCCGGAAATCAGCTGACCGCTTGACATGGCTGTATCACAGCGATTAAAAAGAATGGCGATTCTCAATACTCCCCCAGATTCCAAACGGGTGCCCCGATGCGTAGAGCAGGTCCGGTCTTCACCTCCGTGTTGCTTCTCTGGTGCTTCCTCTCCTTCCCCTTTTCCGTCTCGTGCGCCGAGGAGGGAAAGGTTTCCCTGTCGGAAGCCCTTCTCGAGACCCTGGACGAACACCCGGGCGTGCAGATCGAGCGGGAAAGGGTGATTCAGAGCGAGGGCGACCTGCAGACCGCCTCCGGCCGGTTCGACTGGACCGCAAGCGCCGAGGTGTCGAAGGAGCAGTACCGGGAGCACTTCACTGCGGATCAGGAGGAGGACGCGCAGCTGGCCGGCCTGCTCTTCAACCGGATGGTGACCGACAGCCGCAGGGAGGAGATCACCTACTACTCTCTCGGCATACAAAAACAGTTTCGAAACGGGGCCGTCCTGGCACCGAACCTCACTGTTCTGGACACCGAGGACCTGAGCCGGGACATCGAGAACCTGAACCGGTCCGAGATGGCCCTCGACATCATCATTCCCCTCATGCGCGGGCTCGGCGAGCACGCCACGGGGGCCGAGGAGAAGGCAGCACGTTCCAACCTCAGCGCCAATCGCCAGCTTTCCCGGCACAACATCTCCGGACGCATCCTGGTTTCCGCGAACAACTACTGGAGCTGCCTCGCGGCCGTGCAGAGCCTGGACATCCTCAAGGACATGGAGAAGCGGGCCGAGGATCTGTTCGGCCTGGTCGAGCGGCTGGTGCGGGCCGGAGAGATGGAGCCGGCGGTCCTGAGGGAGGCGGAGGCCCAGCTCCTTGAACGAAAGGGGGACCTCCAGGAGAGCCGGCTCCGGGCCGAGGAGGCGCGCCAGGCCCTGGCGGTGTCCATGGGCTACGCACCCGAGGAGATGCTGGACGCCCCCCTGCCCGGGGGGACGTTCCCTCCGGTGGTCAACGACTGGGCCTTCGACCGTGAGCTTGCGAGGGCTTACATCGACCAGGCTTTGGGATCCCGGGGAGACTACCTGGCCGCAAGGATCGGCATCGAGACCGAGGAGATCCTCATGGGGAGGGCGAAGAACCGTATCAAGCCCCGTTTGGATCTCGGCCTGAGCATGGGCGTCAGCGGGCTCAGCGAGGAGGAGAGTGCCCGCCGTTACTACAAGTCGCTTTATCACGACCACGCGGGTCCGAACGTGTTCGCGTCCTTGACGTTCGAGTGGCCCGTCGCCAACAATGCCGCCAAGGGGGAATACGTGCGAAGGCGGTCCCTGGTGAACGAGGCCCGGTTGACCGCCGAGGACCTCTCCAACAACATTGCGTCTGAGGTGCTCGTCGCCGTGGAGAGGATCCGGTCCGCCTCCAGGGAGTATCGCCTGGCGGCGAGCTCGGTCAAAGGGTACAGGGATGCCGCCGACCACGAGCGCTACAAGGTCAGGGAGGGGCTCTCCGACCTGGGCGATCTGATCTCGGCGGAGGATCGCTACCTGTCCGCCCGGGCGCGGCAGGTGGAGGTCGCCCGCCGGTACGCCTCGGCCCTCGCCGAGGTCCGATTCGTGACGGGGAGCCTTTTGACCGAGGAAGAGGAGTCCTACCGTTTCAAGATCAGACACCTGATGGTGCCCCCGGTCCTGTTCGAACCCAAGGCCGTGGAGGAGTAAGGAGTGTTTTTCGTGAAAACCGTTCTGTCGAAAGTCGTCCTGGCCGTTTTCGTTCTGCTCGTGTTTGGCTGCCCCCCCTCGGGGGCCCAGGAGAAGATCGGCGCGCTGGGGCGCATCAAGCCCCGGGGAGGCCTCGTGGACCTGGTCGGTCCCCAGGGGGACAGAATCGCCGGGATCCGGGTCGAGGAAGGGCAGAACGTGCGAAAGGGCGAGGCCCTCGTGGTCTTCGAGAGCAGGACCACCTGCGAGCTGGAGCTGCGCCTGGCCGAGCTGGCGGCCCGGGAGGCGGACGAGTGGGGGAGCAAGGCCGTTGAGGTCCAGAGAACGCGACTGAAACAGGCCGACGAGCTCGGGCGCAAGGCCGTTGCGGTTCAGGAGCAGAGGGTGCGGGCGGCGAGGGTGGATCACGACTTCGCCGTCAAGGCGCTCGAACGGTTCAGGAAGGCGGACGGTCAATCCATCTCCGAGCAGATGATGGACCAGCGACAGATGCAGGTCGCCGTGACCGAGGCCGCCCTGCGGTCGGCGGAGCAGGAGCTGGGCCGGCTCGTCCTGGAGCGAGAGAACAACGTTCGCCTGGCCGGCCAGGAGCTGGAGAGGCTGGAGCTGGAACGGGAGATCAAGATGCAAAGGACCCGGGAGCGGCTTCGCCTGGCGAGGGATAAGTTGAAGAGGTCGACCCTGGAAGCGCCTTCCGACGGAACCGTCCTCGAGGTCCTCCAGTGCGTGGGAGAGGGTACGGGCGCCGCGCCCATCGTTCGTATGGCCGATCTGGGAACCATGGTGGTCGTCGCCGAGATCTTCGAGGGGGATCTCCTGCACCTGGAGGCCGGCATGAAGGCCGACATCACGGGGAACGCCCTCCCCGCGGCGTTGACCGGAGAGATCGAAACCATCGGCCGGATCGTCGATCCAGCCAACCGCACCGCCGACGTTTCCATCCTGCTCGATGATGCCGAGGTCGCATCCCAACTGATCAACCTCGAGGTGGACGTGACCATCCTCCATTGACCCCCGCTTGCTGCCGTCCCGCAGGCGGTTTTCCTTCAACGACAGGATCGACGGGGCGCATGGCCCCCGGGAAACTGCAGCATGGGCATCTCCGTTGCTTGGCACAACGCACTTCAAAACAAGAGACGCACCGTCACTGCAGTGAGCGGAATCGCCTTTTCCGTGCTTCTCATTTTCATGCAGATCGGGTTTCTCGAAGGGGCCAAGAACGCCGCGGCATCGCTGTTTCACTGCTTCGACTACGACCTCGGGATCGTCTCCGACAAGTACCGCTTCATGGGGGCGCCTGGCTCCTTCGACCGGCTGCGCTTGACCCAGGCGGCGGTGGTTCCCGAGGTCGCGGACTGGATGACCCTGTGCGCGGAGAACGGCCGCTGGGAAAACCCGGACACGGAGATCGAGTCCGAACTGATCATCTTCGGCATCTCCCTGAAGAAGCCGTTCATTCGGGATCCCGCCATGCGTGCGGGCCTGGACAGCCTGCACAGGAATAACACCGTCATGGTGGACCGGTACAGCCACAGGAGCTACGGCCCTCTCTCCCCAGGCCGGGAGGTGGAGGTCAACAACAAGGACGTCACCATCACGGCCCTCTTCACCCTGGGCGTCACACTCTTCTCGGACGGCTGTATCGTGGTGGGAACCGACAACTTCTCGCGGTTGACAAGCCTTTCCCCACGCGAGGTCAACTACGGATTTCTGCGGCTCGCCCCGGGAGCCGATCCCCTGGCCGTCAAGTCGCGTCTCGAGGAGATCCTGCCGGACGACGTCCTGGTTTTCACCCGGAGCGCGATGATCCGCCAGGACCAGGACTACTTCATCGCGGTCAAGCCGGTGGGCATCATCTTTCAGTTCGGGGTGGTCGTCTCTTTCATCGTGGGGGTCGTCATCCTCTTTCAGGTGCTCAACACGGAGATCTCGACCCGGCTGAACGAGTTCGCGACCCTCAAGGCCATGGGGTTCAAGGCCTTTACCATTTACGGCATCGGGGTCAAGCAGGCGCTGCTCTACTCCCTGCTGAGCTACTTCCCGGCGCTGGGATTTGCCGCCGTCGTCTTCCGTGTGGTCCACGATCTCTCCAAGCTGCCCATGGAGCTGACCCTTGCCATGGCGGGGTTCGTCTTTTTCATGTCTCTGCTCATGTGCGTGATCTCCTGCGTTCTCGGCCTTCAGAAGGTCCGGAGAACGGATCCCGCGGAGCTGTTTTGATGGAGTCCTCTTCGTGATCTTCTCGAAACAACGCGTCTCCATCGCCGGAAAGATGCTCCTCCACAGCAAGGCGCGGCTGGCCATGTCTCTCAGCGCCATGGCGTTCACCGTGGTGATCATGTTCATGGAGATGGGCTTCTTCAACGGGATCAACGACAGCCAGGCCCGCCTGGCTTCCTACTTCAACGCGGACCTGGTCATGATGGACCGCAAGAGCATCCACCTGAACAAGTATGCCAAGATGGACCGCTCCCGCATGATGCAGGCCCTGGGCTTCGAGGAGGTGGTCCAGGCCACGCCCCTGTACAAGGGAATGGTCCGGATGAAAAACACGGACACCGATCTGAGCCGGATCATCTTCGTCATGGCCTTTCCGCCCGACGACGAGCCGTTGAAGCTTCCGAACTACGAGCGCGTGCGCCAGAGACTGAAAAAGCGGGGCTCCGTGATGTTCGACCGGAAGTCGAGGAGGATTTACGGGAGGATCGAGGTCGGCCGGGACATCGAGATCAACGAGAGGAAGCACCGCGTGGCGGGGTTCGTGGAGCTGGGGCCCAACTTCAGTATCGACGGCACCATCCTCATGTCCGATGCCACCTGGCTCCATGGACGATGGTTGCAGGGGGCGGACAGCATGGCCTACGGGCTGCTGCGGGTCAGGCCCGGGACCGACGTCCAGGACCTGAAGCACAGGATTCTGGAGCGTCTTCCCAAGGACATCATCGTCCTGACGCCGGAGGAGATCCGGGAGCGGGAGATAAGGCACACCATCAAGGCCGTTCCGCTGGGCGCCATCTTCGGGATCGGCATGGTGATCGGGTTCGTCATCGGGGTGATCATCTGCTACCAGATTCTGTACAACGAGATCACCGATCACCTCCCTCAGTACGCAACCCTGCGCGCCATGGGTTTTTCGGACCGGTTCCTGAAGAAGACGGTGGTGGAAGAGGCGGTGTGGCTCTCCGTGCTCGGTTTTCTGCCCGGCGTGGTCTGCGGCTGGCTGCTCTACGCGGTCATCGAGCATACCACGGGGATCCTCCTGTTCATGACGCCCGGGAGGATCGGGTTGATCTTCTGCTTCACGGTGATCATGTGCGTGGTGGGCGGCCTGATCGCCGTGCGCCGCGTGACCACGGCGGATCCCGCCGATCTGTACTAGCCGCGTGGGGAGCGAGAGCGCTAGCCACCATATTCCTGGAAGAGGTGCATGCCCTGTGGAGACATCCGGAAGCCCCACATTCGTCCTGAGAGACCCGGCACTCAGACCGGCCGTCGAGATGACGGGGATCGACTACGCCTTCGGTGAGGGGGAGAGCCGAAAGCAGGTCCTGTTCGACAACACGCTGACCGTCTACCCCGGGGAGATCGTGATCCTGACCGGACCTTCGGGTTCCGGAAAGACCACCCTGCTGACCCTCATCGGGGCGTTGCGCTCCATCCAGGAGGGCAGCATGAAGGTGCTCGGGGAGGAGCTCAAGGGCCTCAGCGCCAAGGGGCTCCAGGAGGTCCGGAGGGGAATCGGGTTCATCTTTCAGGCCCACAACCTGTTCGAGTCCCTGACGGCTTTCCAGACCCTGGTCCTGGCCATGCAGCTCTTTCCCTACTCGAAGCGGGAGTTCCGGGAGAGGCCGGTTCGGACCCTGACGGAGCTCGGCCTCGAGGAGCGGATCCAATACAAGCCGGAGAAGCTCTCCGGGGGACAGCAGCAGCGGGTGGCCATCGGCCGCGCCCTGATCAACCACCCCAAGCTCATCCTCGCGGACGAGCCCACCGCCGCCCTGGACAAGGACACGGGAAGGCACGTGGTCGAGCTCCTGCAGAAGCGGGCCAAGGAGGAGCAGTGCACCATCCTGATCGTCACCCACGACAACCGGATCCTGGACGTGGCCGACCGGATCCTCAAGATGGTGGACGGGTACATCGTGTCCGATGTGGTCGTGGCCGACTCCGTGGTGATCGGCGAGTTTTTGAAGAAGAGCAGCATCTTCAGGGACGTGGGTCCCGGGGTGCTGGCCGGGGCCGCCAAAGAGATGAAGCTGATTTCCTATGCCCGGGGTGAGTTCGTGATCCAGCAGGGGGAAAGCGGGGACAAGTTCTTTCTGATCCGCTCCGGCGTCGTGGAGATCCTCAAGGAGAAACAGGGCCGCATGCAGTCCCTGGGAACCCTGGGGCCCGGCGACTTCTTCGGAGAGCTCGCCCTGCTCAGGGACGAGCCCCGGGCCGCCACTGTCAAGGCGCTGGAGGACCTCGAGGTCTTCGTGCTGCCCAAGGCCAAGTTCGACGAGGTCGTCCACGCCTCCAGCAGCTTCAGGGAGCAGCTCAAGAAGGAGTACTTTCATTGACAAGGGGGCCGGTCGGCCTCGCGGCCGTCCGCTACAGCCGGCCCGCCGCTCGATACCAGTCGGCGGTCCTGCGAATGCCCTGCTCCAGGGTCACCGAGGGCCTCCACCCCGTATCCCGCCTCAGGGCCTCGCTGCTGCAGAGCCAGGAGGGCTGCCGCATCTCCTGGACCTTGTCGCGGCAGAGGAGAAACGGCCTCCGTCCCAAGGCCCCGGCCAGGGCGTCGGTCACCATGGAGGCCCACTCGACCAGGGGAGGCGGGCAGCTCAGTACGAGCAGGCGGTCCTTTTCGAGGGTGCGCTGAATCAGCCTTGTCAGCTCCAGCCAGGAAACCGTTTCGTCCCCGCAGACGAAGTAGGTTCCCCCCCGGGGCCGCCTTTCCAGCACGGCCAGGACGGCCTCGACCAGGTCCCGGACGTGCAGGATGGAGATCCGCTGGCGGCCGTCCCCGGGCAGCAGCGCCATGCCCCGGGCGACCGCCCTGAAGAGAACGTGAAAGTCCCTGTCGCGGGGGCCGTACACGGAGGAGGGTCTGAGAACGACACAGCGGCCGCCCCCCTGTCTCCCCCACGCCCGGACCGCCCGTTCGGCCATGAGCTTGGACCGGCCGTAGGCGTTGATCGGGGCCGGCCGAGCGCTCTCGTCCACGGGCATGCCCTGCGCCGAGGGGCCTGCCGCCGCCTGGGAGCCGAGAAGGAGGAAGAACTGCTTCTCGTCCATGAGCGCGAGGATGTCCCGGGTGAGCGCCACGTTGGCGCGATGAAAGGCCTCCGGGCCCGCCGCCCGAACGGCCGCGGCGCAGTGAACCACGGCCTCCGCTCCCTGCAGGGCCTTTTGGAGGACCCGGAGGTCGTTGTGGGGACCTGTCTCGAAGACCGCGGCTCCCCGCCGCTCCAGGTCCTCCAGCAGCGGCGTTCTTCTCCGGACGGGGAGGCGGACCGGGACGCCGTGATCGATCAGCGCCTCGGCGATGTGGGAGCCGATGAAGCCGGTGGCTCCGGTCAGCACGAGCGATCTCAAGGCGTCCTCCCCCGGGGTCGGGACCGGCCTGCCGAAGCGGACCGTTCGATGATCTCTTCCAGTCGCCGAGCCATCCGGTCCGTCCCGTCGAACACCCGGCCGGAGAGCCGGGACCGGAAGCGCCCGATCCGCTTCTCGAAGCGGAGGAACCGGTCGACCCCGGGTGCCGGGTCCAGTGAGCAGTCTCCGTACTCGAGGTGTCGCAGCATCTGCGCGTTGGCGAGCTGCTCGTAGGCCCCGCGGATCGGAAACGAGAGCACGGGCTTTCCGAGGAAGAGGGCCTCGGAGATCGCGTTGAGCCCGCCGTTCGTCACGGCGTAGCGGCAGGAGGCCAGGTCCCGGAGGAAGGCGTTTTTCGAGGGGCCCTTGAAGCGGATGTTCCGCGTCCCCGAGCGGTGACCGAAGCCGTAGACCAGGATTCTGCGGCCCAGGGCTTCCAGAACGGGCAGGATGCGCTCGAACGTGGGGGAGGTCTGGTACACGAGGATGTGGCCGTCGTCGCGCGGGGCGAGCGTGCTCACGGCCGGCGAGAGGACGGGGGGGAACACCTCCGTGGTTTCCGGATCGACGGGGGCCGTGGGACCCAGGGACGGAATGAGGTAGCGGTCCGCCCGGCTGTACATGCGGAGCGAAAGGACCAGGAGCAGCCGGCTGAAGGTGCGCCTCCTGCGGAACGCCGGCCGGCACCGGGTCACGGCGTGCTGGGGGGAGACGCTGACGCAGGGTGCCCCCAGGGCTCGGGCCGTCCCCTGGCTGAAGAGCTCGAAGTCGCTCAGCACGAGGTCGGGATCAAAGGCCTTCACCGCCGGAAGCAGATTGCGAAGGGTGTTCCTGTAGCTTCTCAGCACACGGAACCCGTTCAGGGCGGTGGCCTTCAGGTTCACCCGGTTGCGGGCGTAGAAGGTGCCGGGGACGGGGACCTCCAACACCCTGCGGTCCGGCCGGAGCCCGAGGACCCGGCCGCCGCCCACGAAGAGGAACTCGTGGCCGGACAGCCGCCCGGCCAGCGCCATGGCGCGGTTGACGTGCCCCTGGGCGTCCCCCATGATCCCGAACAGGACTCTCGCCATGCTGCTTCCCTCCTTGGACGGCACGAACCGGTTGTCATTGTGCGCATTTTAGTATAATGCTTTCAAAAATTTCAAACCGGGCTTTTGTGTACTCCCTCCGGAAGCACCGGGTTCCAGCGAGGCCATGGACCGAGAACGATCACACAGGAGGAGCCGTGTCAGCCCATGGGCCGCCCTGAAGCTGTTCCCCCGGGTGGCGCCCCACCCCTGGATCGTTTCCAGGCTGGCGGGCCTGGAGGTGGGAAAGGGGGTCTTCAACCTGCTGCACGCCGGAAACGGGGACCGGGGAGGGAAGATCCGGCAGGTGAGCCTCCGGATCACCGACCTGTGCAACCTGCGGTGCCACACCTGCGGGCAGTGGGGCGACCGGGGCTTCCTCCGCGGAACGAGCCCCAAGGCCCTCAGGGCGGAGGAGGTGGGACCGGCCAGGTATGTCGAGCTGTTCTCCGACCTGGTGGAGAACGGCCACCACCCCATGGTCTATCTCTGGGGGGGCGAGCCCATGCTCTACGATGGGATCCTGGACGTCATGGCCGGGGCCTCCGGGCTGAAGCTGCCCGTCTCCATCGCCACCAACGGGACCCGTCTGGCGAGGTCGGCTTCCTCTCTGGTGGGGATGCCCCTCTTTCTTCTCCAGGTCTCCATCGACGGACATTGCGCAGACCTTCACAACCGTTTGAGGCCCTCGGCCGGAGGCGAGGACAGCTTCTCGGGGATCGTGCGCGGGCTCGAGGCGGTGCATCGCGAGAGGAGGAGCCGGGGAAGCGGCCTTCCGGTGATCGCCTCCCTCACGGTGATATCCCGGGATAACGCCGCCCACCTCCTGGACATCTACGAGGCCTTCCGGGAGCGCGTGGACCTCTTCGTCTTTTACCTCTCCTGGTGGATCGACGCGGAGCGCGCCCGGGAGCACGAGCGGGAGTTCGAGAGGCGCTTCGGGTTTACGCCCGTGAAGCACCGGGGCTGGATCGGAACCTGGACCCCCGACGACTTCGGACTGCTGGACCGGCAGCTGAAAGCCCTGGTCCGGCGGTCCCGGCGGCGTGGGACTCCGCCGGTCACGCTGCTGCCCCCGATCCTGGGTGAGGACGACCTTCGGGCCTACTACACGGAACACGCATCCCGGTTCGGATTCGACCAGTGCATCTCGATCTACCAGGCCGTGGAGGTCAACAGCAACGGCGACGTGTCGCCCTGCAGGGACTACCACGACTACGTGGTGGGCAACGTCAAGGAGTCGACCCTGTCGCAGCTCTGGAACGCCGAACCGTACCGGCGCTTCCGGAGAAGCCTCTCCGAGGAGGGGCTCATGCCGGTCTGCTCGCGCTGCTGCGGCCTGATGGGCTACTAGGGGCGGGGAGGGCCTGCGGATCGGAGGTACGCATTGCTGACGGGAAGAATGGCGGACAGGGTCAACGGGTACACCCTGGCCGAGGAGGCGCGCGGGCAGGGGCTCTACTTCTACTTCCGGGAGATCGTCTCCGAGCTGGAACCCGAGGTCACGCTGAAGGACGGCCGGAGGGTCCTCATGCTGGGTTCCAACAGCTACATGGGGCTCACCACGCACCCGGAGGTGCGGGCGGCCGCCGCAGCAGCCATCGAGAAGTACGGCACGGGCACGGCGGGGTCGCGATTCCTGAACGGTACGTACGACGTGCACATCGCCCTGGAGGAGGAGCTGGCGGACTGGGTGGGCAAGGAGAGTGCGCTCCTCTTCTCCAGCGGGTTCATGGTCAACCAGGGCGTGATCGCCACGCTCCTGTCCCGGCACGACCGCGTGCTCATGGACACCCTGAATCATGCCAGCATCCTGGACGGCGCCCGGCTCTCCATGGCCGGAGTCAAGCGGTTCCCTCACAACGACATGGAGGCGCTCGAACGGTTGCTGGCGGATCCCCCCTCGGGCGGGCAGTCCTTCGTGGTGGTGGACGGGGTGTTCAGCATGGAAGGTGATCTGGTCAGGCTCCCCGATCTGGTGTCTCTCTGCGACCGGTACCAGGCCCCGCTCATGCTGGACGACGCACACGGTCTCGGCGTCCTGGGAGAGGAGGGGAGGGGAACGGCGCACCATTTCGCCGTCGCGGACCATGTGGACTTGATCATGGGAACCTTCAGCAAGTCCCTGGCCTCCCTGGGGGGCTTCATCGCAGCCGACCGGCAGGTGATCGAGTACCTGAAGCACCACTCCCGGGCCTTCATCTTCAGCGCGAGCATGCCCCACTCGGCGGCGGCCGCCGCTCTCGCCGCACTGCGGATCATTCGGCGGGAGCCGGAACGGATCGAGCGGCTTTGGGAGAACAGCCGGATGATGAAGAGCGGGCTTGACGCGCTCGGGTTCGACACGGGCCGGACCGAGACCCCCATCATCCCGGTTTACGTGAGAGATTTCCACCTCCTGATGGCCTTCTGCCGGGAGCTGGAACGGGAAGGGGTCTTCGCGAACCCCGTCATTCCGCCGGCCGTGGCCCCCAACCAGAGCCTCGTTCGCGTCAGCCTCATGGCCACCCACACGCGAGCCCAGGTCACCCGGTCCCTCGACGCCTTCGAGCGTGCCGGACAAAGACTGGGCCTGCCGTGAGGACGAGCGGACCGTCCCGGGGAACCGCACCATGATCCCGCTCGCCCTCGCCGGCGCCCTTCTGCTCGCCTGTTCGTTCCTGTGGATCTCCGGAGCGAAGGTCATCAGGCCGGAACCCCGGGAGGCGGCCGCGCCGGGTGCCGGGGCCCTTCCCCGGGCCGGTGTCGTGGTCCCGGCCGCGGGGAGCCCGCCGGCCTTGTCGCCCGCCGCCCTGTCCCTCCTTTCCCAGGACTACCCTTCCTTCGAAGTGGTCTTCGTGACCCGGGACCCGGAAGACCCGGCCGCGGCCGTGCTTCGAGAGGTCGTCAAGGGGCGCCCCGGCGCCCGCCTTGTGTTCGCGGGCGCGGCCTCCCGGTGCGGCCAGAAGAACCGGAACCTGCTTCGCGGCCTGGAAGTCCTCGGGGATCGACCGGAGATCCTGGTCTTCTGCGACGCCACGCGAACGGCACCTCCCCACTGGCTGCGGTCCCTGGTGACGCCCCTGGTCCGGGGCGAGTTCGAGGTGACCTCGGGGTACCACCACATCCTGCCGTCGGACGCGCGCATTCCCACGCTCGGGCACGCCTGCTCGGTCCTGTTGCTCTACCTGACCAAGGGGATCCCGTTCCTCAACCAGCCGTGGGGCGGCGGTACGGCGATCCGGCGTCGAACCTTCGAGCGGCTGGGAGCGAGGGACGTGTGGGCCCGAAACGTCGTGGACGACGTCTCCCTGGCGGCTCTCCTGAAAAAGAACCGGCTCGCCGTCGGGGCGAGCCCCGGCGCCTGGGTGGTCACCCCGCTGGCCGGGGAGACCGTAAGCTCCTGGATCCGCTGGCTCTTCCGGCAGTGGTTCTATCTCAAGGTCTGCCTTCCGGGGAGCTGGCTGGCCGCCGGAGCGGTCTGTCACCTGCTGTCCCTCGGCCTCCTGGCCTCCGGGATCGGCGCCGCCGCCGGGACGGCGGGCCTGCTGCCCGCGTCCTGGACCGTCGCGTCCTGGTTCGTCCTCTGCCTGGCGGCGGCGTTCGCGGTCACTCTCCGCCCCCTCTTTCCCGGCGCGGCCCCGCTGGTACCCTGGCTGGCAGCCGTTCCGGCGACGGTGGCAGCGGCCTCCTGGTCCCACCTGCGAACGCTGTTCACCATGGAGGTCGAGTGGCAGGAGATCCGCTACCGGGTCCGCTGGTCGGGAGTCGTCGAGACCGTGGAAGGAAAGGCGGACAGCCCTGGGGAAGGGTCCGTGGTCCATTGAATTGACTTTACCGGCAAAACACCATTAAATGTCCGGCGTGCCGAGCCGGCGACCGCAGGAGACGTGCATGATCAACGCCCACGACACCCCGTTCTTGGCCTTTGTCTGGCGCCCGGAGGAGATCTCCCCGGCCGTCACGGCCATGTCGCGACGCACCTCGACGAGGGCCGTGTTCGACTGCTCCGGCGTGCGGCCGGATCGCTGCGCGGCCGCCCTCCTCGAGGCGCGGGCGGCGGACGTGAAGCTGTCCTGCGACTTCTTCCTGTCTGAGGATTTGGAGCCGTTCCTGGAGGTCAGCGGGGTCCGAAACCTGTGGATCGAGGTCCATCCGGCCGTGACGCCGGACGGCGGTGACGCCTTCATAGAGCGTTTTCGCCGGTTGGCCTCGAAGCCCGATCTCCGCTGCATCCCGGTCTCCGGGGATGGGTCGTTTCTCGCCGGCGCGGTTCGAATGCAGGACCCCCCGGCCGTCGTGGCCCTCAAGGGGTCGGAGGCCTCGGGCTTCACGGGCACGGAGTCGACCGGCACGCTCTACGCCCTGCTCCGAGGCCCGGCGTGCAGCCGCGGGGACGGCCCCGGCCTGGTCGTCTGGGGAGGAATCTCGACACCCGAGGCGGCTGCAGCCTTTCTCTGCACCGGCGCCCGGGGGATCGTCTTCGAGAGCATGCACTGGGGAACGAGTCTGATCCGGGCGACGGCCGAAGGCAGGGCCCGCATTTCGCGGATTCGCCCCGAGCACAGCACGGTGGTGGGGCGGGACACCGGACTTCGATGCCGGCTGTTCGACCGGGGCAACTCCTCCGCGGTTCGCGAGATCCGCCGCCTGCCCCGGGAGTCGCGCCCGTTCCTCGAAGCGGTCCTGGAAAAGGCGGTCCACCCCCTGGAGTGCGATCTGTCCCGGGATGACCTGGCGCTCCTGGGACCGGAGGCCGCCTTTGCGGATGGCTTTCGCAGGCGGTTCGGCGAGGAGACCGAGGGGGCGATCCGGGGCTTTTCGGAGGAGGTGGCCGCGGTTCGGGACCGAGCGGTCGAGATCTCGAAACGGTCCCGGGGAGGACCGGCGGCGCGGGCGCTGGGAACGACCTATCCCCTCATCCAGGGCGCCATGTCCTGGATCAGCGACGTACCCGAATTCGCACGCTCCGTGGCCGAGGCGGGGGGGCTGCCCACGCTGGCCCTGGGCATGAAGGACGCCCGCCTCCTGGACCTGGAGCCGGGCCACCCGGGAGCCTTTCTGGGCGACCGCCCCTATGCGGTGAACGTCGTGGCCCTTCCGGAGAACCCGCACCTGGACGAGCAGCTCGCCTGGATCGAGAGGACCCGCCCGCCCTTTGTGGTGATCGCCGCGGGAGAGCCCTCCCGGGCCGAAGCCCTCCGACGGACCGGCGCGGAGGTGATCTACATCGCATCAAGCGAAGGCCTGCTCCGCATGGCCCTGGAGGCGGGGATCCGATGGCTGGTCCTGGAGGGAAACGAGGCGGGCGGCCACGTGGGCGAGCACACCACCCTGACCCTGGCCCAGATGGCCCTGGAGATGAAGCGGCGGGAGCCGGACCTCTTCGAGGGGCGGCGCATCGTCCTGGCCGGCGGGATCTGCGACCGTGAGACCGCCTTCCGGGGGTTCATGCTCGGTGCGGACGCGGTGCAGATGGGCACGGCCTACCTGGCCACGGAGGAGATCGTGGCCTCCGGCGCCCTGAGCCCCCTGTACCAGCGCCTGGTCCTGGAGAGCGCCCCGGGCGGCACCGCCGTCAGCGGGGAGGGGGCGGGCCTTCGGGTCCGGTCCCTGCGGACGCCGAAGCTCAGGGAGATCCGCTCCCTGGAGGATACGTTCGATCGGGGGGCGTGCGACGAGACCACCTTCCGGGGCCGGCTGGAGGCCCTGAGCGCCGGCAGCCTGCTGGTCGCCGCCAGGGCCGTGGAGCGTCCCGGGGGATCGCTCCTCGACGAGGCCACCTGCCTGGAGCGGGGACAGTTCATGAGCGGTGCGGTGGCCGGCCTCATCTCCGAGAGGAAAACCGTGGCCGACCTGCACCGGGAGGTCGCCGAGGGCGACCTGGACCTGACCCTGCCCGAGCGGGTGCGCGCCGGGGGGACGGCCGCCGCCCGCAGCAGGAAGGCGAGGGACGGCGCCGGGCGTGTGGCGATCACGGGCATGGCCATGGCGAACGCCCTGGGCCGTTCACCCGAAGCGATCTGGGAGGCCGCCCTGGCCATGAGGAGCGGGGTTTCCGGGATTCCACCGTCCAGGTGGGACCACAGTCTCTACTACGACCCCGACCCGCGCGCCCCGGGCAAGACCTACTGCAGCGCCGGGGCCTTTCAGGATCTTCGCATCTCGAGGAAGGATGTGGGCGTGGCACCCCAGGACTTCCGCACCATGACCGACGCCACCCGGCTGACCCTGTGGCTCGCCGAGCGGGCGATCTCCGGGTCCGGCCTCCTGGAGAGCGATGTCCCCAGGGAACGGATCGGGGTGGTGATCTGCCAGAACTCGGGCGAGGCGGCCGTCACCATGTCCGACCTGGTCCTGACCATGCAGGCCCGGGAGATCGGGGGGATGCTGCGGGAGGCCGCGGCCCTGTCCCCGGAGCAGGAAGAGGCTGCGGTGGAAGCGATCCGTTCGGGACGGCTCTGCGTGGACGACACCACTCTCCTGGGCCGGCTGAACTCCGCCGCGGCCGGCTTCCTGTGCAACCGGTACGGGTTTCAGGGACCCAGCCACGCCGTCACCGCGGCGTGCGCCGGCAGCCTGGTGGCCCTGTACACGGCCGTGCAGATGATCCGAAGCGGGATCGTCGACGCGGCTGTCGTGGGCGGCGGCGAGGAGTGTCTGCACCCGTCCCACTACCTGGAGTTCTCGGCGCTCAAGGCCCTGGCCGGCCTTTCGGGGGCGGATCGGCCGGCTGAGGAGAGCAGCCGGCCCTTCGACGCCGATCGGGACGGCATGGTCCTCGGCGAGGGGGGCGCCATGGTGGTGGTGGAGCGTGCGGATCTTGCCGAGAGACGGCACGCCCCCATCCACGCCTGGATCAGCGGGGTGGGCGCCAGCAACAGCCACCTGGGGATGGTGGAGTCACTGGCCGAGACCCAGGAGATCGCCCTGCGTTCGGCGTTCGCCGATGCGGGCTACGGCCCCGACACGGTGGATCTGGTGGCCTGTCACGCCACGAGCACGGTCCAGGGCGACGTGGAGGAGATCAAGGCCCTGAAGCGGTTCTTCACCCCGGGAAGGAGGACGGTGCTCTCCTCCTTCAAGTCCCAGATCGGCCACACCCTGGGAGCTTCGGGCCTGATGAGCCTCATCCACAGCGTCTCGGCCATGCAGGCCGGGGTGTTTCCCGGAACCCTGAACTATCGCCGGAAGGATCCCCGGATCGACCTGGAAGGATGGGGCTTTCACGTGCCGGCGCAACCCCTCGAGTGGAAACCGGGAGGAGACGGTCCCCGGCGGGTCATGGTCAACGCCTTCGGCTTCGGCGGAGCCAACTACGTGGTGCACCTCGAGGGACACGCGAATGGCGCCGGTCCGGTGGGGCGGGGCCTGCCCGCCGGGGATGATTTCCATGCGGCATCCGGGGCGACGCTCGAACCGTTCACGCCGGGGCTTTCGGGAGTCCAGTGCGTGGCGTGGTCGAGGGGGGGGCGGTCCTGCCGGGTCGGCGTGCTGGCCGACGGGGAGGCGGAGGCTCGGGCGAAGCTGGATGCCCTGGAGCGTCACCTGTCCGACTGCCGCCCGGCCCCGTCGAGCGAGAGGGCCCTGGCCAGGGAGGGCGTGTTTGCGGCCCCGGCCGACACACCCGCGCCACCGCTGGCCTTCGTGTTCACCGGTCAGGGCAGTCAGTACCGGGGAGCGGGCCGAACCCTCTACAGAACCTTCCCGTCCGTGCGCGCCTGGATGGACCGGATTGCCGGGCTGGCCGGGTTCGACCTTCTCGGTCTCCTGTTCGACTCGGGAGAGGAGGACCTCCGCAACACCCGCTGGCAGCAGCCCGCCCTCTACACCCTGGAGTACGCCATGGTCCGGTCCCTCATGGACCTCGGGGTGGTCCCGTCGGCCATGGGCGGGCACAGCCTGGGCGAGCTGGTGGCCTTGAGCGTCGCCGGGGTCTTCTCGTGGGAGGACGGCTTCAGGATCGTCGACAAGCGGGCTCGATGCATGGAGAAGGCCGCCGCCCTGACGCCGGACCCGGGCATCATGGTCGCGGTGGACGCACCGCCGGACCTGCTCCGGGAGAGGACGGCCGGGAGCCCGGGCGTATTCTTCACGAACTTCAACAGCCCCCGCCAGACGGTCCTCGGCGGCGACACCCGGAAGCTCCGGGATCTCGTGGAAACCCTGAAGGCCGAAGGCTACCGCGCCACGCAGCTCGACGTGAGCATGGCGTTTCACTCTCCGATCATGAAGGTCATCCGGGAGGAGATGGCCGCCTTCGTGGCCGAAATCCCGTTTCACCCCCCGCGGATCCCGGTGGTCTCCAACACCACGAGACGGCCCTTTCCCGACGATCCGGAGGAGTGTCGAAGGATCCTGATGGCCCATCTGGAGTCCCCGGTGCACTGGATGCAGAACGTGGAGATGCTCTGGTCCGAGCTGGGGGTGCGGGTTTTCGTGGAGATCGGCCCCAGGGACACCCTCTGCGGGCTCATCCAGGACACGGTGGAGGACGCAATGGCCTTCCCCGCCTGCCTGCCCGAGGACGAGGCGCGCACGTACCGGTCGGCCGCCGCCCGCCTGTACGGCCTCGGCCACTGGGATCCCCCGGCGGGTTCCCTTCGGCACGAGCTCCGGCCGGCCCCGGAGCTCCGCCCGCCGCCCTGGACGGATCGGGCCGCCCGGGTGGTGAGACGGGAGATCGACGCGTTCCTGCTCGACTCCTTCGGCCCCGAGCTGAAGCCCCGGCTCCTGGCGGCCCTGCGCCGGGAGGTCCGCCCGGACCTGTCCGAGGAGTCGCTGGACCGCTTCCTGGGAGCCGGGGGGACGGCGCCCGTCCTCACGGAAGCCCCCCGCGGCGGAGACCCGGCTCGCCCTGGAGGCGAGGCGCCTTTCCACGAGGAAAGGCAGGCCCCGCCCACGCCGGATCCTCCGGAGGCGGACACCCTGGAGGCCATGATCCGGATCATCATGGAGGCCACTGGGTACGAAAGAAATGAGATCGAGCCGGACATGGACCTTCGACAGGATTTGTCCATCCGCAGCAGCCGGCTGCCGGTCATCATGGCGGCGGCCGAGGAACGCTTCGGCATCGTGGTGCGCTTCGAGGACTTCCTGGGGCTTCGAACGGTTCGGGAGGTGGCCGACCGGATCGACCGGCTGGCGCGCAATGCCGGAGAGAACGCGCCCCGGCCCGCTCTCCCCTCGATCTCGAAGGCGGTCCTTCCCATCCAGCCTTCCCTGACGGACGAGACATCGTCCTCCGAGGGTGAGAAGCCGCCCCTGAAGCGGTGGACGTTGGAGGAGATCGAGCTGTCTCCCCCGCGCCGGAGCCCGCTGAGCGGTCGGGGTCGAACGGTCGCCGTGCTGGCTCCGGAGAGGGGCTTCGAACCGGCCGCCTCGCTCTCGAACCTGATGGAAAGAGAGCACGGGCTGAATCCCCTTGTGCTGCCCTACCTGGACCGGAAGGCCCCGCAGGGGGATCTCTGTTCGGCCGACGGCGCCGGCCGGCTTGCCGGGACGCTGGAGGGGATCCCCTCCCTGGGCGGCCTGGTCCTCGTGATGAAGGAGCCCCCGCCGGATCTCACAAGGGAGATGAGGGGCGCGTCCCCTCTCTTGACCGGGTTCTTCCTCTGCCTCAAGGCCTTCCTGGCGAGCCGGGACAAGGCCTTCGCCCTGGCCTTTCAGCCCATGGGGGATCAGGGCGGGGGCGGGCCGGCCTGGGAGGGCGTTCAGGGCATGCTCCTGGCCGCGGCCCTGGAGGTCCCGGACGTGATCTTCCGCAGCATGGCTCTCGGCGGCGAGGTCGATCTCAAGAGCGTCCTCGAGACGGCCCTGGACACGGAGCTTCCCGTGGTGCCCGTGGTCGTGCGAAAAGACCGCTTTTTCTCGTCCCGCTTGGAGGAGCGACCCCTGGCCGTGGAGAGCGGCCCGGTTTTCGATCCGGGGCCGAATCCCGTGATCGTCTTCTCCGGGGGCGCCCGGGGGATCACCTCGCGGCTCGCCCGGTCCCTCGTGCCCCTGTCCCCCCGGATCATCCTGCTGGGGAGGACCGTCCTGGACCCTGCAAATGAAACCGGGGGGCCTTCCGCCGAGGCCGCCGGGACCGTGGCCGAGCTTTCGGGGCATGGCGTCGAGGTCTCCTATCTCCCCTGCGACGTCTCCGACGCCGCGGGGGTGGAGCGAGCCCTGGCCGAGGTCTTCTCCCGGTACGGGCGCGTCGACGGCATCGTTCACGGAGCGGGTGTGGTTCGAGACGCCCTGATTCCTTTCGTGACACCGGAGGACGTAGGGGCCGTGTTGGAGGTCAAGCTGCTGGGGGCCTGGAACCTCTACCGGGCGGCCTCTCACCGGGGTCTGCGGTTCTTCGTGGCCCTTTCCTCCATGGCGTCCCTGCAGGGCAACGTGGGCCAGGCCGGCTACTGCGCGGCCAACCGGGCCATGACCGCCCTGGTGGAGGCCATGGCACGGCAGCAGGACGGTCTCTTCACGCGATCGCTGATCCTGCCTCCCCTGGAGGGCGCGGGCATGGCCGAGGACCCCGAGGTCAAGGAGCTGATGCGGCTGAGGGGACTGGAGTCGGCCTTCGTCCACGTGGACGAGCTGGCCGCGGTGTTCCCCGGGGAGCTGCTCTCCCTCTCCCCGGCGGGGAGCGGAGTCGTACCGGCGAGGATGGTGCCCGAGGTGAGGACGACGCCGGCTCCCTGTGAAAATCCGCGGGAGGGCGGAGCGGGAACCTCGGGCTGGGCTCCCTCCTTCGAACCGGAGCGCTGGCCCATGCTGGACGGGATCGAGCGGCTCGATGCCGTCCGGGGGAGGGTGTCGGCCCTGCGGACCTTCTCCGCGGACCGGGACCTCTGGCTCGAGGATCACCGTCCCTTCAAGTTCCTCGAGCACCCCCCCGTCTCGGCGATCATGGCCGTGGAGGCCTTCCTGGAGGCGGCCCTGCTTCTGACGCCGTATCTGCCCGTCACCGGCCTGCGACGGATCGAGCTGAAGGAGATGCTGGCCTGTCCCCCGGAGCGGGAGCGGGAGGCCCGGATCGAGGGCCGCCGGCTCGGCCTGGACGCAGGGCGGATGATCACCCGGGTGGTCCTGTCCGCGGCCGGGGTCTCTCCGGCCGGAAAGGCCCTCGGCACCTGGATCCCCTGCTTCGAGGGCGAGGTCTTGCAGCGGGCTCCGGTCTCCCTGGAGAACGGAGCCGATCTCGCCGTTTCCGCCGCCGATCTCGACAGCCGGCCCATGGACCCTGAGGAGGTCCGGGACTGGTACGAGCGTCGAAGCGATCTCGGCCCCAGGTACCGGGTGATCGAGCGCATGGAGGGAAGCGGACCCGGTGGGGTGGCCGGTCTCATGGTCTACCCCGAGAACCGGGATTTCGCCGGAGAGCGTCACGCGCCGCTGCGTTACGCGGCCTACCTGCTGGAGGCCCTGATGCACTTGGCCAGCTTCTACGTGATCATGCGGGACGAGGAGGAGACCCGGCCCGTCATCCCTGCGGGTTTGGATGAGGTCGCCTTCGGTCGCCCCTGCGTCCCCGGCGAACGCATCCGGCTGGAGGGCCGCCTCCGTGCCGGGGAACCGGGCGGGTTCCTGTGGGACGCACGGGGAACGGCCGCGGGAGGGGAACCGCTCATGACGGTGTCTGGACTGAAAATGAGCTGGTTCGAGGCATGATGCGCGCAAGAGGCATCAAGACAATGCAGGGCTCCGTGCTCGGCAACGGGCTGGCCTGCGCCTCCATGCCCTCCCGGCCCGGGGAAGAGGAGGCCCTCCTGGTCGTGCTGATGGATCGGGTGCGGCCGGCTGCATGGCGGCCCGCCGCCCGGGGGGGAGCCACCGGGCGGCTTCGGGTGACGAAGGATCGTTTGGGCCGTCCCCGCCTTGCAGGGGCCGCCGGGCCCTGCTCCATCTCGTTCAGCCGCCAGGGGGACCGGACCTGGGCCGCCTTGAGCCTGGGGGGACGGGTGGGGGTGGATGCGGCATCCCCGGACGAGTTCGAAGGACCGTATCCGTTCGGCCGCGTCTTTCACGACGTCGAGTGGACGGGCGTGGCGCCGTTCTGCGCCGGGGACCGAGGCGACGGCGCCGCCCTGCTCTGGACGCTGAAGGAGGCGGCCGTCAAGGCCCTGGGCCTGGGTTTCGACGGTCTGGATCCCCTCGAGGTGATCGTCCGCCCGCGGAGGGGCGAGGGGATGGGGCTCCGATTCGCCGTCACGGCCCGCTCCGCGCGGCTCTGCGCCCGCTCGAGGCGGGAGAGGGGTCGGTGGCTCTCGCTCGCCCTGTGGGAGATGGGACCGTGACAGCCCTCGAGGTGACCGCCGTTCGTAGCGACAGGGACATGAAGGCCTTCGTGGAGCTGCCCTGGTCGGTTTACGAGAAGGACTCCTGCTGGGTTCCCCCGATCAAGCGATCGGTCGCTCGCCTGCTCAACCCGAAGAAGCATCCTTTCTGGGCCTTCTCCGAACGGGAGCTGCTCCTAGCCAGGCGCGGGTCCGAAACGGTCGGCCGGATCGCCGCCATCGTGGACGGGAACCACAACCGATATCACGGGGAACGCATGTGCGCCTGGGGGTTTTTCGAGTGCAGGCAGGACCCCGAGGTTGCGGCCGGCCTCTTCTCCGCCGTGGAAGGGTGGGCACGGAAGCAGGGCATGGCCTTTCTGCGGGGGCCGCTGAACCCGTCCACGAACTACGAGATCGGCCTGCTCGTGGAGGGGTTCGACACCCCGCCCGCTCTGATGATGCCCTACAATCCCGCCTATTACCCCGAGCTGGTGTTCCTGTGCGGGCACAGGAAGGAAAAGGATTTGTACGCCTACCGGATCACCGAGGACCACGAGATCCCGCCCTGGATCCTCGACCAGGCCGAGCGAGCCGGCCGCCGCAGCGGGCTCAGGATCCGCAGGATGAAACCGGATCCCAAGGGCCGGGAGGAGATGCGCCTCATCCAGCAGGTGTACCGGGACTGCTGGAGCCGGAACTGGGGGTTCGTCCCCATGACCGACAAAGAGGTGACCTTTACCATCCGGGAGCTCATGCCCATCTTCGACCCCGACTTCGCTTTTTTCCTCTACCACGGGGACGAGGCCGTGGGCCTCTGCGTGATCGTCCCGGACGTCAACCCGCTGCTGAAACGGTTCAACGGGAGCCTGGGCCCGGCGGCCCTGGTCAAGAAGTTCCTCTACGCCTCCGAGATCAGCGGTCTTCGGGGACTGCTCTTCGGGATCAAGGAGGCCTATCGCCAGTCCGGTGCGCCCTACTTCGTCCTCGGGTACCTGCTCGAGTCCCTGAGGAAACGCTCCAGGTACCGGTACCTGGAGCTGGGCTGGAACCTGGAGGACAACGCCGCCATCAACCTCCTGTACGAGGAGGGGGGCGCCAGGCCGGCCAAGCGGTATCGGCTCTATCGAAAGGACCTGTAACCGGCTTTCGGGGAAAGGAGTCCCTTCTTGCGCGTTCTCCTGATCAACACCAACACGAAGGACGACGTGCTCGCGGCCCCTCCCATCGGCCTGGGCTACGTGGCCTCGGCCGCCTCCCGATCCCTCACCCCTCCAACCGGGCCAGCTCGGCCTCCCGGAGGGCG
>CAYVVQ010000057.1:0-25602 GCA_964454455.1 uncultured Desulfobacterales bacterium
GGCTCCTTGTGGGCAAGGCCCTAATCCGTCCAGACGCCGTACCGCCGGTGGAACTCCCGGGCCTGGTCCAGGAGCTCCCGCGCCCGGGGTGAGGGCTCCTTCTCGAGGGTCGTCCCCGGCTCTTCCCCGCCCAGGGCCCGCAGGACCTCCTGGACCGATCTCGCGAGGGACGGCGGGTCGTATCCCCCCTCCAGGGCGAATAGGAGCGGTATGCCCCGCGCCTCCCTCCGGAGCGCGAGGAGGAGCCGGGTCAGTTCCCCGTAGGCCGACTCGGTCAGGCGGCTCCGGCCCACCGGGTCGTCCCGATGCCCGTCGAAGCCGGCGGGCACCAGGATGAGCTGGGGTTGGTAGCGCCGCACCAGGGGAGGGAGGACACCCCGGTAGAGGTCGACCATGTCGTCGTCCTCCAGGTCGCGGGGGAGGGGGATGTTCACGGTGTACCCTTCCCCTTCGCCCTCCCCGGCCTCGGTCCAGTCGCCGCTGTGGGGGTAGAGCAGGGTGTCGTGGGTGGAGAAGTAGAATACGCCCGGGTCGCGGTAGAACAGGTCGTTCAGCCCGTGGCCGTGGTGGACGTCCCAGTCCACGATGAGGATACGTTCGAACCCGTAGCGTTGGGCCGCGAACCGGGCCGTGACGGCCAGGTTGTTGAAGATGCAGAAGCCGGACACCCGGTTGGGCAGGGCGTGGTGCCCCGGGGGGCGGACCAGGGCGAAGCAGGCGTCGCACGTCCCCGAGAGCATGGCCTCGAGTCCCCGGATGCAGCCCCCGGCGGCGAGCCACGCGGCCAGGTAGGTCTTGGAGCTCGCCGGGGTGTCCGGCGCCAGGCTGGTGAACTCCTGGTCGGCCGTCTTGAGCACCTTCTTGATGTGGGCGGGCGTGTGCACCAGCTCCAGCTGCTCCATGGTGGCCATCTCGGCCTCCATGTCGATGAGGCCGGCCCCTGTGCCATCGTCGAGCATCCGGTGGATGGCCTGGAGGCGGCTGGGGTGCTCGGGGTGGATGTGGCCGGTCTTGTGCTCCAGGTACCGGTCGTCCCGTATGACGCCCACCTTCAGGGTCATGACTCCTCCGATACGGCCAAGCGCATGGTGCGCTCGCTCTCGAACCGGCCCAGGTCGGAGAATCGGAACCCGAACTTCCGGTAGAGCGCGATGGCCGGGAAGTTGTACGTGCCCACGGTCAACCAGAGACCCCGGAGGCCCAGCTCCCGGGCGTACTCCAGGGCCGCTTCGGTGAGCCGGGTTCCCACGCCCCGGTTGCGCTCCTTCTGATCCACGAAGATCAGGTACTCGCCCTCCATCCGGCCGGGGTCCGGGATGACCACCAGGTGGCCGATGACCCGGTCTCCCCGGAGCGCCAGGAACCCCCGACCCCGCCGGACCAGGTTCCCGATCCACTCCCGGCAGGCGTTCCGCTCCACGGGCGGGACCCCCTGAAACTTCCCCTTGGGGGAGAAGCCGTCGTACATGACGCAGAGCCCCGGCAGGTCGCCTTCGCAGCCGGTCCGCACGTCAAAGGGTACGCCCTCTTTGTCCACGAAGCGCATGCGCGCCTCACGTTGCGGGGCCCGGCCCGCGGGTGAGCGGTTTCTTTCGAATCCGTCAGCCCGGCATCAGCCGGCCTTCCGCGCCTCGATGAGCTGGTCCACCACGGAGGGGTCCGCAATGGTCGATGTGTCCCCGATCTCGTTCTCTTTCCCGGCCGCGATCTTCTGGAGGATTCTTCGCATGATCTTGCCGCTTCGGGTCTTGGGGAGGGCGTCGGCCCACTGGAGCACGTCGATGGTGGCGATGGGCCCGATCTCAGACCGGACGAGCTTGACCAGCTCCTGCTTCAGCTCGTCGGACTTGGTCACGCCGCTGTTCAGGGTGACGAAGGCGTAGATCCCCTGGCCCTTCTGCTCGTGTGGGAATCCCACCACCGCGGCCTCGGCCACCCGGTCGTGGAGCACCAGGGCGGACTCGATCTCGGCGGTTCCCAGGCGGTGGCCGGAGACGTTGATCACGTCGTCGATCCGGCCGATGATCCAGTAGTAGCCCTCCTCGTCCTGCTTGGCCCCGTCCCCGGTGAAGTACATCCCGGGCGCCTGGCTGAAGTAGGTGTCCTTGAACCGCTCGTGGTCGCCGTACACCGTGCGGGCCATGCCGGGCCAGGGCTTGCGGATGCAGAGCACGCCCTCCTGGTTGGGGTACTTCACCTCCCGGCCCACGTCGTCGAGGATGACCGGGTCCACGCCGAAGAACGGGAAGGAGCACGATCCGGGCTTGATGGCCGCCACCCCGGGAAGCGGGGTGAGCATGTGCCCGCCGGTCTCGGTCTGCCACCAGGTGTCCATGATGGGGCACCAGTCCCTTCCCACCCAGTGATGATACCAGCGCCAGGCCTCCGGGTTGATCGGCTCCCCCACGGACCCGAGGAGCTTGAGGCTGGAGATGTCGTGCTTCTCCACGTGCTCGTGGCCTTCCTTGGCCAGGGCACGGATGACCGTGGGGGCGGTGTAGAACTTGGCCACCTTGTACCGCTCCACCACGGCCCAGTAGCGGTCGAAGTCCGGGTGGTTGGGCACGCCCTCGTAGAGGACGCTGGTGAAGCCGTTGATCAGGGGCCCGTAGACCCCGTAGGTGTGTCCGGTGACCCAGCCGATGTCGGCCGTGCACCAGAACACCTCGTCGTCCTTGAGGTCGAAGGTCACCCGGGTGGTCATGGCCGCGAAGAGCAGGTACCCCCCGTGGGTGTGGACCACGCCCTTGGGCTTGCCGGTGCTCCCGCTCGTGTAGAGGATGAACAGGGGATCCTCGGCGTCCATGGGCTCGGGGGGGACGTGGTCGGGGAGCGAGTCGTCCGCCTCCGCCTCGTGCCACCAGACCTCACGCGAAGGGTCCAGCTCGGGGTTCAGGCCGGCCCGGTCGAAGACGATCACGTTCTTTACGTCCGGGCAGCTCTTCAGGGCCTCGTCCACGTTCTGCTTGAGGGGGATGCGCTTTCCGGCCCGAAAGCCCCCGTCCACCGTGACCACCATGGTGGCGCCACAGTCCTGGATCCGGTTGGCCAGGGCCTCCGCGCTGAACCCGCCGAAGACCACGCTGTGGACGGCGCCGATCCGCGCGCACGCGAGGAGCGTCACGGGAAGCTCCACGATCATGGGCATGTAGACCACCACGCGGTCGCCCTTGCCCACGCCCCTGGCCTTGAGCACGGCGGCCATCCGGTTGACCCGGTCGTAGAGATCCCCGTAGGTGACGGTCTTCCGCTCATCGGGGTCGTCGCCTTCCCAGTAATAGGCCGGCTTGTCCTTCAGCTTCTCCAAGTTCCGGTCCAGGCAGTTGCTCGAAGCGTTGAGAACGCCCCCGCCGAACCACTCGATCTGCGCCTCGTCGAAGTCGTAGCGAAGCACGCGTTCCCAGGGCTTTTCCCAGGAGAGGTACTTCTCGGCCTGCTCTGCCCAGAAGGCCTCGGGCTCCTCGAGGGAACGGGCGTGCATCTCGCGGTACGCGTCCCAGCCCTTGACGTAGGCCTCTTTCCTGTATTCCTCCAGGTGGGCATCGTACTTCCGGATGTCCTCTTCCATGTCTCCGTCTCCTTCCCTGAAATGTCCGGCGCCCCGGTCCGGTTTTCGTGAAGCGGCGTCGTGCGGTCTGGACATCATAGCATGGCCACGGGGGCCGAGGCAAAAGGCCGCTCCTGCCGACGAGTGCGGTCACGCCTCCCTGGGCCGGTCGAAGCGCGCCTCCAGGACCACCATGTCCCCCTCGTAGGCCGTGCTCACCCGGTAGGGGAGCTTCTTGAAGAGCCGCATCATGGCCCGGTTCGCGGGGTCCGTGTAGGCCCTGAACCCGGTGATCCCGTGCTCACGGGCGGTCTCCAGCAGCTTTTGCTGGATGATGTGCGAGATTCCGTGCCCCTGCCACTCCCGGTCCACGCTGTAGGCCACCTCGGCCGTGTTCGTGGCCGGCTCGAGAAAGTAGCCCCCCACGGCGATCACCCGCTCGAAGCCCGGGTCCCCGATCACGGCCACGATGGCCATGTCGTGGATGTAGTCCACCTGGAAGACCCCGGCCACGTCCTCCCGGAAGAAGGCGGTCTTCTCGTGCATGAAGCGCCGGACCACGTCCCGGCGGTCCATGTTGTAGAAGTGCTCCTGGATGCTTCGCTCGTCCGTGGGCCTGGCGGGGCGGAAGAGGATGCGGTGCCCCCCGATCTCGAGGGCCTCCTCGATCTTGAGGGGATACACGCTTCGAATGCTGTCGGCCAGTGTGCGCTCCTGGCCCAGCAGTCCCCGCTCCCTGGCCTCGTGGAACAGCTCGTCCCGGAAGTCGGGGTGGGCCACGCTGATCAAGGCGATGGCCCGCTCCTGGAGGCTTTTCCCGAACAGGTTCACCACGCCGTACTCGGTGACCACGTACTGGACGTCGCCGCGGGGCACGACCACGGGCATGTCGCTGATGGAGGGCACGATCCGGCTGCTCCGCCCGTCCATGGTGGTGGAGAACAGCATGAGGATGTTCTTGCCGCCCGGCGCCTGGTCCGCGCCGCGCACGAAGTCCATGATACCGTTGACCCCGGAAAAGAGGTTGTAGGGCAGGGCGTCCACGCAGACCTGGCCGGTGAGGTCGACGGCCATGGCCATGTTGATGGCCACCATCCGGTTGTGGCGGGCGATGACGCCCGGGTCGTTCACCACGTCGGACGGTTGGAACTCGATGCCGGGGTTGTCGTGGAGGAACTCGTAGAGGTCCCTCGACCCGATGGCCCCGCTCGCCACGAGCTTGCCCTCGTTGAACCCCTTCCTCCGGTTGGTGATGACGCCCTTGGCCACCAGGCCCATGATCCCGTCGCTCAGGAACTGGGTGTGCACGCCCAGGTCGCTCTTGTCGGCGAGGCCCGCCAGGAGGGCCTGGGGGGTCGCGCCCAGGCTGATCTGGAGCGTCGAGCCGTCCTCGATGAGCTTGGCGGCGTGCCGGGCGATCAGGTCGGCGGACGGGGCCTCGGGGGGGCTGTCCACGGTGAGGAGATCCTCCTCGTGCTCCACGATGACGTCCACGTCCTCGACGTGGATGAAGCTCCGTCCCATGACCCGGGGCATGCGCGGGTTGACCTGGGCGATCACGAGATCGGCCGACCGGGCGGCGGCCAGGGTGACGTCCACGCTCACACCCAGGCTCATCCAGCCGAAGTCGTCCGGCTCGGAGACCTGGATCAGGGCTGCGTGCAGGGGAAGCTGACGCGTCATGAACAGCCGCGGCACCGCGGACAGGTTCATGGGGGTCAGGAACCGCTTGTTGCGGGAGAGCGCCCTCGGCTTGGCCGATCCGAGGTAGAAGGTACGCAGGTTCAGGGTCTGGCAGGCCGACTCGTCCGCCATCATGGTGAGAGGGATGGTCTCCAGGCTCAGGAGGCGCACGATCTCCAGGTCGGAGAAGCCAGGGGATCGCGCTGCCAGCTCGCGGACCAAGGCCTGGGGCTCGCCGCAGGAGGAGCCGGTGAACACCCGCTGCCCACGGCGGATCATGCCGATGGCCTCGGCGGCCGTACGCCGCTTGGCGATGTACTCGTCCGGCCAGTATCCTCGTCCGCGTTTTGACATGAACAACCCGGTGAGTGTGAAGGTGAAGGTGAATGCCTGCGGGCCCGGCGTCTACCAGTGGATGATGCCGATGAAGGCCGCAAAGGGGGGGATCTCCTTCCCCAGGCGTTCCAGGGCCTCCCGGTGTCCGCGGCTCCAAGCCGTCCACCGGTCGAGACGGCGACCGGCCCGCACCAGGGCCCCGCGGTCGTCCGTCTCCGCTCCCCGGATCATGAGCCGCAGGCCCTTCCGGTAGTCCTCCTCGAAGCGGTCGGCGAACCCCGGGATGCGCGTGTCGACCCGCTCGGCATCCACCCTGCGGGCCATGTCCAGGGCGGTATGGAGCGCGCTGGAAACCTCGGTCCCCTGGAGGTTCTCCGCGTCGACGTGGCCGTAGGCCCGGTTGGCCCACTCCAGGGACCGGGCCAGATGACGCCGGTCCTCCTCGAGCGGCGGGCGTAGCAGGCCGAAGCCGAAGAGGTTGGCGTAGACGAGCACCCCCACGCCCACGACCAGCCCGGCCAGGGAGCCCCACTGGGCCCGCCGTGCCCCAAGGAAGCCGAGCACGACGGCGAGAAAGCCCGCTCCCAGGGCTGCGTAGCCTCCCAGAAAGAGGGCCAGGTGTGCGACCACCAGTGAGGCCGGTCCGAGGGGACCCCACGATTTGCGGTTCGACGGGTCGGCCAAGGGCCGGCGCCCTTCCCCGGCGACCACACGTCCCGCGGACGGGTGGGGCCGCCGATTCAGTGTGAACGCGGTTGCAGGGGGTCGGCCATCCAGCCCCGCATGAACCGCTCCTTGTCGGCGCAACGCGCCGCCCCCCCGGCACAACGGCTGGGACAGGAGGGGCTTGGGCGAGGCACCGCTGTGAAATCGAAGGATCGTGAGGCTTTTCGTGCAAGTATAGGCGAAGGGCCCTACCCGGTCAAGCCGGCGGATCATTGATCCTTGACAGGGCCGGAACGTTGGCATAACAATGCGTTATCACGAAACTGAACAGGAGGTAGCCCATGGCATCAACGGATGCAAGCGCCCGGAGGGACTTTGAGAAGGCCCTCGACATCGGGCGGCCGCCCAATATCGCACGCCTGTTTCCCAACTCGAAGGCCCTCATCGTGAGCGGAAAGGTCATCGACCGGGCCATGACCGCCAAGGGAGGGGCCATCGCCATCGCGGCCAACGGCCGCAATCATCTGGTGATTCGGGGGGCCCTGCTCGCGGCCCATCGGGCGAACTCGCCGATCATCATCGAGATCGCCAAGAGCGAGGGCGGCGCCAACGCCTACTGCGCGGTGAACTACTGGAACATCGCCCGCCAGGTGGACGCCCTGTGCAACGAGCTGGGCATCACCGTGCCCGTGGCCGTGCACGCGGATCACTACGGCATCAAGAAGGCCGAGGACGTGGAATCGGCCAAGGTGGAGATCCCCACCATGTTCGACGCCGGCATCACGTCCATTGCGGTGGATGCGTCCCACCTGCCCGACGACGAGAACCTCCTCGCCAGCATCGCCCTGAGCCCCTACATCCCGTCCTGGGCCGGATACGAGACCGAGGTGGGGGAGATCAAGGGGTCACAGGGGATCTCCACGGTCGAGGAGGCGCTTTTCCTGATCCAGGGACTGAACGCCCATGACATCTTTCCCGACTGGATCGCGCTGAACAACGGCACGACCCACGGCATCCAGGACAGCGAGGCCGGGATCCAGGTCGAGCTCACGGCGGAGATCCACGGGGCCCTGGCCCGGTACGAGGTCAACGGGGCCCAGCACGGCACGTCCGGCAACGACTCGGACCGGCTCCGGCGCATCGCCGCGGAGACCCGTACCACCAAGGCCAACGTGGCCACGGCGCTCCAGATGATCACCTGGGGCGTAGACGTGAACGAGTACGGGAACGCCCGCCTGGACGAGAACGGTCGCTTCGTGAAGCGTTCGGACCAGGGGGTGACCGACGAGCTCTGGGAGGAGATGGTCGCCTATGCCGTGGAAAAAGGCTGGAAGAGCGGCGACTACAAGAAGCTGAACCTGCCCTTCGAGAACAAGCTCCTGTCCCAGCCGAGGGAGATCCGGGAGCGGATGAGCGAGGGCGTGGCCTCGTTCGTCTACAGGCTGATCACCGAGGTGTTCAACGCGGGCAATGCCGCGCTGCTCGCCACCGAGGCCATCCTCCGGGCCGGGTCCTACGACATGGGCCCCAAGGGGAGCCGCCTCGAGGATCCCGCGGACTGGACCGAGGAGCGGATTCGAGAGAGGGGCTCCACCATCGAACGGGACCGGGGACCGGCCGGGGATTTCGAAGACTGACGGCCCATGGAGCGACCCGACCCACAGGCCCCGGATCTCCGCGTCTGGGTGGAGGACCTGAAGGAGAACGACCGCGTCAGCGGTCTCTACCTCGTCAAGGTCAAGCGCCTGGGAACGACCAAGAAGGGCGCCCCCTTCCTGAGCCTCGTCCTGGCGGACCGCACGGGCGAGGTGGAGGCGAGGGTCTGGGACGACGCGGAGGCGGCGAGCCGCCGTTTCGGGGAAGGGGACGTGGTGGCGGTCGAGGGCCGCGCCGGTTCCTATCGAAACGTCGTCCAGCTCGTGCTCTCGCGCGTGGACAGGGCCGGCCCGGTCGAGGATCCCTCCCTGTTCCTGGAGTCCACTCCCCTCGACACCGGGGAGATGATGGGGGCCCTCCGCCGGCTGCTCGGCACCATCGAGAACCCCCACCTGAAGCGGCTGGCGGAGCGGTTCCTGTCGGACCGCACTTTCACCGAGCGGTTCCGGAAGGCCCCGGCGGCCAAGAACTTCCACCACGGTTACCTGGGGGGCCTGCTCGAGCACACCCTCTCGGTCTGCCGCCTGGCGGCGGCCGTCGCCGAACACTACCCGTACCTGGACCGCGATCTGCTGCTGTGCGGCGCCTTCCTGCACGACATCGGCAAGATCCGGGAGTTCGCCTACACCACCCACATCGATTACACGGACGAGGGACGACTCCTGGGACATCTGGCCCTGGGGTCGGCCATGCTGGACGAGAAGCTCTCCGACCTCCGGCGCTTCCCCGCGGAGCTGGCCCTGCGGCTCAAGCACCTGATCCTGAGCCACCACGGGGAGCTCTCCTTCGGGTCACCCAAGCGCCCCAAGTTTCTCGAGGCGTTCGCGCTCCACCTGGCCGACGATCTGGACGCCAAGATGAACGGTCTGCGCCGGTTCATGGACCGCGACCGCAGCGAAGGCGCCTGGACGGAATTCAACCGCCTCTTCGAGCGCTACTTCCTGAAGGGCGCCATCGGCGAGTGCGAGGCGGGCCGCGAGGACCGGGCCGGTGACGAAGAGGACCGGCAAAGCACCCTGTTTGGAGCCTGACCATGGACATCCTGTTTGCAGCCAATGAAACCGCATGGGGGGGCTTCCTGGGCCTCATCCGATCCGCCGTGCCGGAGCACCGGTTCCACGCGACGGGCGGGTTTCACGCGGACACCCTGGCGGGGTACGACGTCCTGATCCCCACCATGACCCGGATCACGCGGGAGCTGCTGGAGACCGCGGACCGTCTCCGGCTCGTGCAGCAGTGCGGGGCGGGGCTCGAGGGCGTGGACCTGGGCGCGGCCCGGGAGCTGGGGATCGACGTGGCCAACGTGCCCACGGGAGCGTCGGGGAACGCGGCCTCCGTCGCCGAGATCGGAACCTACCTGATGATCGGTCTGGCGCGGAACGCGCGGGGCATGGAAAAGAGCCTCGCCGCCCGAAAGATGGGGGAGCCGCGGGGCATGGCCCTCACCGGCCGGACCGTGGGCATCGTGGGGCTCGGCGGCATCGGTCGGGCCCTGGTCGAGCGCCTCCGCCCGTTCGGCGTGCGCGTCATCGGCGTCAAGCAAAGCGATCCCGAAGCGGCCCGGCGGGAGCTGGGCCTCGACTGGGCCGGCGGACCGGGCGACCTGGAGGAGCTCCTGTCCCGTTCGGATTTCGTGGTGCTCAGCCTGCCCCTGGACACGGCCACCGAGGGCCTCATGAACCGGCGGACCTTTTCCTGCATGAAGCCCGGGGCCTTCCTGATCAACCTGTCCAGAGGCGGCCTGGTGGACCGGGAGGCCCTGGAGGAGAGCCTTTCCTCCGGGCACCTGGCCGGCGCAGGCCTCGACGTGTTCTGGGAGGAGCCGCCGGATCCGGAAGACCCGGTCTTTTCGCAGAACGTTCTGGCCACCCCCCACGTGGCCGGCTCCACGGATGTGTCCATGAACGGGATCGTGGCCGCCGTGGCCGGGAACCTCCGGCGAATCGAAGCGGGCGAAGAGCCCGTGAACGTACACAACCGCTAGGGAGGCGGGAATCGGACGCGAATGAGTGAAAACGGCTTTGTCGACCGGAACAACCGCACCATCAACTACCTTCGCATCTCCCTGACGGACCGCTGCAACCTCCGTTGCGCCTACTGCATGCCCGAGGAGGGCATCCCGACGCTGCCCCACGAGGAGATCCTCACCTACGAGGAGATCCTTCGACTGACCCGGCTCGCGGTGCGCGGCGGGATCCGGAAGGTGCGCCTGACCGGCGGGGAGCCGCTCGTGCGCAGAAGGGTGATCGATTTCGTCTGCCGGCTCGGCGAGCTGGAGGGGCTGGAGGTGATCAGCCTGACCACCAACGGGGTGCTTCTCGCCGACCATGCAGAGGATCTTCGAGCCTGCGGCGTGAGCCGCATCAACGTCAGCCTGGACACCCTCCGGCCGGAGCGCTACGCACAGATCACCCGCCGGGATGCGTTTCACCGGGTCTGGAAGGGGCTCCAGGAGGCGGAACGGGTGGGGTTCAAGCCCATAAAGATCAACGTGGTGGCCATGCGGGGCGTGAACGACGACGAGATCCTCGATTTCGCCCGGCTGAGCCTGGAGAAACCCTATCACGTGCGGTTCATCGAGTTCATGCCCGTGGGGAAGGAGAACGGGTGGACCGGCGATCGATTCATCTCAACGGACGAGATCCGGGAGAGGATCAGCCGCCTCGGACCCCTTCGTCCCCTGGAGCATCGGGAGATGGACGGCCCGGCCGAGCGGTTCGTCCTGGAAGGGGCCGCGGGGGAGATCGGGTTCATCGGCGCCCTCTCCCACCACTTCTGCAGCCGGTGCAACCGGCTGCGGTTGACCTCCGCGGGAACCCTGCGGGGATGCCTCTTCTCGGACGAGGAGATCGACATCAAGACAGCGCTCCGCTCGGGGGCCTCCGACGAGGTGCTGGCCGGGCTGATCCAGCACGCGATCGAGACCAAGCCGGCCGGCCACGGCTCCCTGCTCCAGTCCCCCAGGAAGTGCTCCCGGCCCATGTCGACCATCGGCGGGTAGCCCGGCCCGCTCCGAACCCCTTCGGGGAACATCCAAGATGCGCGTCCTTGTCAACGAGGCTGCCAGAACGGTTCGGGAAGGAATCACGGCCGGCGAGCTCCGCAACGACCTTCGGCCCCGCGCCGACCTGATCGTCGTGAACGGCTTTCCGTCGGACCCGGCGACCGAGCTCCGGGACGGGGACCGGGTGGTGATCATCCGGCGCGGAGAGGCGCCTTCCAGGCAGGAGCTCGAGGCGCTCATGGCGGCCCGCCACACGCCCGGCGTCCACGAGCGCATGCGATCGTCCAGGGTCGGCATCGCGGGCCTGGGCGGCCTCGGTTCGGCGGCGGCCCCGGCCCTCGCCCGCATGGGCGTGGGCGAGCTGGTCCTGGCCGACTTCGACGTGGTGGAGCCGAGCAACCTGAACCGCCAGCACTACCTCGTGGAGGACATCGGGCTCGAGAAGACCGAGGCCATGAGCCGCCGGCTCGCCTCCGTGAACCCCTGCATCCGCGTGACCACGCACACGGTGGTCCTGGACGAGGGGAACATCGGCCGGGTCTTCGAGGGGGTGGACGTTCTCCTGGAGTGCTTCGACCGGGCCGAGGCCAAGGCCATGATCATCCGGGCCGCGGCGGAATCACTTCCCGACACCTTCCTGGTGGGGGCCTCGGGGGTCGCCGGCTACGGGGAGAGCAACAGCATTCGAACCATCCGCCTGGGGGACCGGGTCTTCATGGTGGGGGACATGGTCTCGGCCGCCGAGCCCGGGCGGGGGCTCATGGCTCCGCGGGTGGGCATCGCCGCCCACCACCAGGCGAACCTGGCGGTGAGCCTGCTCATGCACGGGGGGAGCCGGCTTTGAGGGAGTTCTCGGGCCCCCGTCCCGCCGCGTCGAGCGCGGGGAGGACGTGAAACCGTGTTTCTGGCGGGGTGGGGATGCCTGGCGTGGGCCGCGTGGAAGGCGCGAGCGCGTTGACCGGGGAAACCCCGGGGTTGAAAGGAGACCGGCGATGAACGGTTGGTATGCGACGCTGGTCCGCCCCCCGCTCACTCCGCCGGACTGGGTGTTCGGTCCGGTCTGGTCCGTGCTCTACGCCGCGATCGCCGCTTCGGTGTTCCTCTACATCTGGAGGACGCGATTCGAATCGCCCTATCGGGTCTATCTCCTGATCGCGTTCCATCTGGCCTGCAACTTCGCGTGGACCTACCTGTTCTTCGGCATGCAGAGCCCGGGGCTGGCCCTCGTAGACATCCTCCTCCTCGACCTGAGCTTGATTGCGCTGGTCGGGGTGTTCTGGAAGGCACACCGGGGCGCATCGATCCTGCTGTGGCCCTATCTCGCGTGGGTCCTGTTCGCCACCTACCTGAACGCCGGCTTCCTTCTGCTCAACCCGCCTTGACCGGCCACGGGCGCGAGTGAGGAGAAACGCCGCGGAAGAGCCGCTTCAACGGGCGCTGAGGCGGGTCACGGCCCTTCCGGGCCGTGCTGCCGGTCCCATCCGTTGTCCGGGCTTTCCAGATCGATCTCCCGAAAAGACGGTGGCGTCCTCAGCGTGTACACGGCCTCCGGGATCTCCTCGTTGAAGACCATCCGCTCGTTTCGAATCACGACCCGGCCGGGCCGATCCCCCGGCTGATAGCTCACCAGACCGGCCCAGCGGATGCCGTCCTGGACGTGGATGTGGTCGAAGGCCACCTCGAGACGGCTCTCGAGAAAGGTGAGCCGTTCCGGCTCCAGGGTGTCCGGTCGGACCCGCAGGGACCAGGGGGCGCCGGGGCACCCGTCGGTGCAGACGATCCGGGGTCCCTTCTCGGACCTTGGAATTCCCGTTTCGGGCGGAGGCGGGTATCCGCGAAGGAGGGCCCAGAGGTCGTCCAGGTCGGGCGGAGCGGGAAGAAAGCGCTCCAGGGTCGCGGGCGTGGCCGGACCGGTGTACAGGGTGGCGTCCGGAAAGGAGAACGCCTCGAGCCGCCCCCGGTCCACCAGGACGTGAAGCACCGGCGCCCCCCAGGGGTGGGTGATCTCCACCTTGATGCGCAGGGGGTTCCGGCTCCCTGCCACCAGGATACGGGCCTCCTCGGACTCGACGATCCACTGCTTCAATGAGACGGTACCCAGGGAGTAGAAGGAGGCCACACGTGCCTCCTGTGCGGCCAGCCGTTCGAGGACCGTTTCGAGCCGGGCCGGGTCCAGGGGCGGGGGAGCGGGCCGAAGGGCTGCGCAGCCGGTGAGCAGGACGACGGGCAGGGCGAGGCAAGCGAGGCGGAGGGCCCTGGCCGGGGCCCCTGCGAGGGGGCGCCTTCTCAATCGGTCTCCCCGTTTCGACCCGGGAGCGCCTCGACCTCTTCGATTTTCCCCTGGATCTTTTCCGGTTCGGCGTGCTCGAGCTCCAGGGCCTTTCGGTAGGCCTCCAGCGCCTTCCCGGGCAGGCCGTTCTTCAGGTAGGCGTCCCCCAGGTGCTCGGTGATGGTCGGGTCCTCCGGTTGGAGCGAGGCGGCCTTCTCCAGGTATTCCAAGGCCCTTTCGTAGTCGCCTTTCTGAAAGTACACCCACCCCAGGCTGTCCGTGATGTATCCGCTGTCGGGCTTGAGCTTCATGGCCCGCTGGATCAGGTCGAGGGCCTCGTCCAGCCGGACCCCCTGCTCGGCGTAGGTGTAGCCGATGTAGTTGAGGGCGTCCGCGTGGTCGGGATCGACCTCCAGCACCCGCCGCATCTGCTCGAGGGATCGTTCCTTTTCGCCCTGCTTGTCGAGAACCACGCCGAGGCGGAAGATCAGGTCCACGCTCTCGGGATCCTCCTTCAGGCTCTCGACGAGGACCGTCTCGGCCTCCTCCAGCTTGTCCTGTCCTTCGAGGATGGAGGCCAGCATCAGGTAGAGCTCGTGACGGTCTTCCCCGTCGCGGACCGCTTCCCGCAGGACGGCCTCGGCCTCGGCCGTCTTGTCCTGGGCGTCCAGGATGTAGGCGATGTGCATCTGCGCGTTCGCGTAGTAATCGGATCCCTTCTTCAGCTTCCGGAAGTGCTCGAGGGCCTGGTCGAGATCCCCCCGCTCCTCGTAGGCCGATGCGAGGTAGTACCTGGACTTGTCGTCGTCGGGCCAGGCCTGGACGATCAGCTTCAGCTCGTTGATGGACTCGTCCAGCTTCCCGTGCCGGAGGTAGATGAGGCCCAGGGACTGGCGGACCCGCTCGCCGGGCTTGGACCGGCCCTTGATGGCCTCCATCTGCTTCTCCGCCTCTTTCTCGCGGCCGAGCTTGTAGTAGAGGTCGATCAGCCGCTCCCGCACCACGATGTTCACGGGGTAGTAGTCGATGAGCCGCTCGTAGATCTCCACCGCGTCCTCGAACCGTCCCTGCATCTGGTAGAGGCTGCCCAGATCGAACAGCGCGGGTTCCATCCGTTCGTTCAGGCGGAGCGTCTCCAGGTAGGACTCCTCGGATCGCCCGGGTTCTCCCTTTTCCAAGTGGACCCGCCCCCGGTAGTAGTGCGCGATGACGAGGTTGGGGTCCTGCTCGATGATTCGGTCCAGCTGGCTCAGGGCCTGGTCGTACCGTCTCATCTTGATGAGCAGGGTGGTCAGGACGAGCCTGGCCCGTTTGTGGTCCGGGTCGAGCACGAGGGCCTTCTTGTAAGCCTGAACCGCTTCCTCCTCCCTCTCGAGAAGACCGGCGATCTCGGCCTCGAGCAAATGGTGCTCGATCCGGTTCGGTTCGAGCTCCACGCACCTCCGGGCGTAGGACATTGCGGCCTCGTTCTCTCCCTGCTGCTTGAGCAGCAATGCCATCCGCTGGAGCAGGAAGGCGGCCTCCGGGTCCTGCTCGATGGCCCGCTCCAAGTGGCGACGCGCTTCCTCGTAACGGCCGTGCGCGCTGTGCAGGGCGAAGAGGGTGAACTCCGCGTAGGCCTCTTCTTTCGGGTCCGCTTCGGTGGAAGGCGCCGGCAGCGGGGAAGGCGCGGTGAACTCGGTGAGCGGGAACGTGGGGTGCGGGTCCCGATCCTCTTTCACCCCGGCGCATCCGGACCACGCGAAGAGAAACAGGACGGTCAGGACGCACAAGGGGACTGTGGCAGGGGCTCTGAATGCTTTGAACATGGTCGCTTTCTCTTGTGTTCCAGGTGCTCTCCGAAGGTCCGCTCCCGGTCGGGCCGGGGGGATGGGGTCAGACGAAGTTCGAGAACTCCTCTTCGAAGTTGGGAATCTTCTCGCTCAGCCACGTCTTGATGTTCTTCACGATCCGTTCCTGGATCTGACGCACGCGTTCCCGGCTGATGCCGTACTTGTCCCCCAGATCCTGGAGGGTCATGGGGTTCTCGGACAGGATGCGGTTGTCGAAGATGTCCAGCTCCTTCCCGGACAGGGTCTCCCGGAACTCACTCAGGTTTTCGAGCAGGGTCTCCCGCCGCTCCACATCGGAGATCCGGTCGTCGATCCCCGCGACAGGATCGGGAAGAAAGGCGCTGTAGGCCTCCTTGCCCTCGTCCCCCACGGGGGCGTTCAGGGAGAACTCGGCGCCTCCCAGGCGCTGGCTCATCTCCTCGATCTCTTCCTCCTTTACGTCCAGTCGCTCGGCCAGCAGCTGCGGCGCGGGATCGAACCCCTGGGCGATGAGCTTTTCCTTTTCCTTGGCCAGGTTGAAGAAGAGCTTTCTCTGGGTCTGGGTCGTGCCGATCTTGACCAGCTTCCAGTTCTCCATGATGAACTTCAGGATGTAGGCCTTGATCCAGAAGGAGGCATAGTAGGAGAACTTGATGCCCCGGTAGGGGTCGAACTTCCGGACTGCCTGGAGCAGCCCGACGTTGCCTTCCTGGATGAGATCGAGGAGGCTCTTGGTCCAGTATCGGCTGAAGTCCATGGCGATCTTCACCACCAGGCGCAGGTTGGACGTTACCAGCCGATACGCGGCCTGCTGGTCCTTCTTCTCCTGGAAACGGGTCGCCAGCTCGACCTCCTCCTCCCGTGTGAGGAGCCGGTAGCTCTTGATCTCCATGAGGTAGAGCTGGAGGGGATCGTAAGGAACGAGGCCGCGATCCTCCCGCTGAACCACCGGGGCCAGATCGGGACGAAGGACCGGGAAGAGCTCTGCCGTTTCCTCCAGGTCGTCGGTCCGTTTTTCGACTCCGGGCTTGTCCTTCTGTTTTTCCTTCATGATCTTGTCCTAGCCCGCGTCCGCGACCGTGACGCGCACGTAACGCTTCTTGCCGGCCCGCAGAAGCAGGCTTCCCTCGTTCAGCGCGTTCACATCGATCAATCGGTCGAAGGCATCGATCCGCTCGTCGTTCACATAGCCTCCGCCCTGGGCGATCAGCCTGCGGGCATCGCCCCGGGTCCTGCACAGCCCCGACATCTCGAAGAGTACGTAGGCGGGAAGACCCTGCTCCATCTCCACCCGGGGAACCTCGTAGGTCGGAGCGGAGTCGGTGGGACCGCCTCCGCCTCCGAAGAGTCGGCGCGAAGCCTCCTGCGCGTTCCGGGCCGCCTCGTCGGCGTGACAGATCCGCGTGGCCTCGAAGGCGAGCACCTCCTTGGCGCGTCTCAGATCCGCCCCCTGGAGGGATGCGAGCTCCCGGATCTCGTCCATGGGGAGAAAGGTGAAGAGGGCCAGGAAACGGGCCACGTCCGCGTCGTCCTGGTTGATCCAGTACTGGTAGTACTCATAGGGACTGGTGAGCTCGGGGTCGAGCCACACGGCCCCGTCGTGGGTCTTCCCCATTTTGACGCCCGAGGCCGTCGTGATGAGCGGGAAGGTGATGCCGAAGGCGCTCCCGCCCTCCACCCGGCGGATGAGATCCGCCCCCGCCACGATGTTGCCCCACTGGTCGCTGCCTCCCATCTGGATGCGGCAGCCGTAGGTCCTGTACAGGTGGAGGAAATCGTACGACTGGAGGAGCATGTAGTTGAACTCGATAAAGCTCAGGCCCGTCTGGAGCCGCATTCGGTAGCTCTCCGCCGAGAGCATCCTGTTCACGCTGAAGTAGCGGCCGATGTCCCGCAGGAAGTCGATGTAGTTGAGCCCGGCGAGCCAGTCCGCGTTGTTCGCCATGATTGCGCGGTCCTCCTCGAAATCGAGGAATCGAGCGAGCTGGTCCCGGATGCATCCGGCATTCTCGTCGATCTCCTCCCGGCTCATGATTCGGCGCATCTCCGTCTTCCCGCTGGGGTCTCCCACGAGGGCGGTCCCGGCGCCGACCAGGGCGATGGGGCGATGGCCCGCCCGCTGCATGTGGGCGAGGGCCATGATGCAGACCAGGCTGCCCAGGTGAAGGCTCTTTGCGGTGGGGTCGAATCCGATGTAGCAGGTTGCAGGGTTCGAGAGCAGGGCCCGGATCGCATCCGGGTCCGTGGCCTGATCCACGAACCCCCGCTCCTTCAGTTCGTCGAACGCGGTTTTCACGGTTCACCTCGATCGCTTGATTCCAGATCCCCGGGGAGCTCCAGGCGAACGACCTGTCCCGGTTTCCCGAGGTCTTTGAGGGTGTGTCCGTCGAAATGCACCTCTACGCCTGCGGCGTTTCCAATCAGCAGCTCGTAGGTCTCCCCGCCCTTCCACCCGGGACGGCTTCCCGCCTGGAAGATGAAGTCCCTGGGCTCGCCGCCGTCGATCGAGATCTGGACCCATGTTTTCTCAGCGACGTCGATCGTCAGGCCCCGGTCCTCCTGGACCGCCGCCTCCTCCCGGGGTGGGGCGGGCTCCTCCGCCTCGGTGACGGAGGCGGTCTCGTCAGTGATTTCCTCCGGCTCCGATGGGGCGGGCAGGGTCTCTCCCGGGCTGGTCGCGGGCTCCGGCGTCGTCTCCAAAGCTTCCGGACGCTCCGGTTCGGGAGGCGGCTCGGAGAGCTCTGCAGGCGGCTCGACCGGGACCGGCGGGCTTTCGGACCCGATCCGCTCCCGCACGGGCGGCTCCGGCGGCTCGATGTCGCCCTTCGCGGGCTCGGTGGGGGCGGTGGGCGTGCCGGGCCAGTCCGGCGCCGGGTTTCCCTGCCAGAGGTAGAGAAGGACCCCGGCGAGAACGCCGAGAAGGAGGAGGAACAGGATGCGGCGTCCCCGTCCGGGAGGCTCCGGCTCCTGGAGGGGTTTGGGCTCCGGCTGCTCGACCGGACCGCTCTGTTCGTAGAGATCCAGAACACGAGCGACGTCCAGTCCGAGGACGCGGGCATAGGAGCGGATGAACCCCCGCACGAACACAGGCGGGGGAAGCTTGTCCCAGGACTCCTGCTCGATGGCCTCGACGAAATGCTCCCGAAGTCGGGTCAAACGGGCGATCTCCCGGATGTCGAGACTCCGGTTGCGCCGTTCTTCACGCAAAAGCGAGCCCACCCCGGAGCTTCTGGGCTTTTCGGGTTCCGCCTTCTTTCGGGGCGGTTTGGGCTTCTGTTTCGGCTCCGCCATGGATCTGCCTGCGCTCTCTCCAACGGGAACCGCCGGCCGCCGGAGCGTCCGGGGCCCACGGTTTCACCGGTATCGGTTGTGTTTCTCGCCTCGGGAATGTCGTTCCCCCCGGCGTGGATCAGGCCCGGGAGGTCGGTCTCTCAATCGTAGAGGACCTTCGTGTAGGTTCTCTCCTTGAGCTCCTCGATCCACTCGGCGTATCTCCGGTCGATCTCCTTCCGCAGGAGGATCCTGTAGATGGCGTCCCGGGCTTTTTCGAGGGGCATGACGCCCGTCCCGCCCTTGTCCAGGACCTTGACGATCTGGATCCCGTTGGGTTTGATGATCGGGTCGCCGACACCACCCTCCGGCGTTTGTTCGATGACCTTGCGGATCTCGGGCTCGAGCTGATTGGGGTCGAACCTCCCCAGGTAGCCTCCTTCCTCCGCGCCGGGGCCGGCCGAATGCTTGCGCGCCAGCGCCGCGAAGTCGGCTCCCTCGCGGAGCTGCTGGATCAGCGTTGCGGCTTTCTGCCTGAGCCCGTCGTCTTCCTCGGCGTTGCCCGGATTCGCGTGCAGCAGGAAGATCGTTGCGAGCTCCACGCCCGGCTTGCGCTGGAACCGGTCCTTGTGCTCCTCGTAGTAGGCCTCGATCCGCTCGTCCCGGATGATGATGCGGGACTTGACCTCGAAGTTGACCAGCTTGTACCGCTGGAGATCCTCTCTCACGTTCTGACGGTACTCCTCCCAGGTGAGGCCCTTCTCCCGGAGCATGGACTCGAGCTCGTCCCGGCTCCAGTGGTTGTCCCGCTTGATCCGTTCGATGGCGTCGTCCACCTCGCCGTCCTTGACCTCGATGCCGATCTCCCGGATCTTCTCCAGGGCGATTCGGTCCTCGATCAATCGGTCGAGGACCATTCGCCTGGCGTCGTCGTACTGCCTCTGATTCCTCTCTTTGAGCATGCCCGGATCGACCCCGGTCATCTCCTTCATCTTCTTGTGGAGCTCGTGGAGCGTGATCACGTCGTCGTTGACCACGGCAACGAGGCGGTTGGCGGTTTCCGCGGCCGCGCCCACGGCGACCGCGACAAGGGCCGTTCCCAACAGCCAGGCGCCGATCAGTCGAATGAGTCGCTTGCAGGTCATCTATCCGATCTCCAGTCTGTTCATGACCTCCCGGTTCACCTCCGCCGGGTATCGGGCCTTCAGGGTTTCGATCCAGTTGTGATAGAAGGCCTCCTTCTTCTCCGCCAGGAGCTCCTCCTCGATGCGCCCCATCACCTCGGGCAGGCTCATGACACCTTCCGAGCGCCGGTCCATCACCTCCACCACATGGTGGCCGTACGGTGTCTTCACCGGCTGGCCGGAGAAACCCACGGGGAGCGAGAAGACCGCCTCGGCCAGGGTCTCCTCCAGCTCGTCCGCGGTGACCCATCGCTCCGGCATGCCCACGGCCTTTTCGAACCGTCCGGGGGGCTCCGCAATGAGCGCGGCCAGATCCCGCTCCTGTTTGACGAGCTCGATGATCTCGCGGGCGGTCTCGGCGTCCTGGGTCACGATCTGCCGGAAACGCACCATGACCGGGTGTCTGTAAGCGTCCCGGCGCTTTTCGTAGCGCTCTTGAACCTCCCGGAACGAGACGGGCGGAACGGCCTCCATCCCCTTGTCGATGATTTTCCGGAGCAGCAGCCGTTCCCGAAGCTGCCGCTCCCAGGTATCGAAGTCCACGTAGCGCTCGAGGAGCGTGCTCCGGAACTCCTCTTCGGAAGGGTAGTCGGATTTGATGTCCCGCAGCGCGGCCTCCAGCTCGGTCTCCTCCACGGTGATCCCTTCCTGCTCTCCATGGACCAGGAGGACGTAGCGTTCCACGAGCCGATCGACGAGCGGCTCGAAGACCGTCCGGACCTCCTCGTTCTCCAGCCCCATCTCCTCGCTGATCCGCTCCAGGTCTCTCCGGACTGCGTCCAGCGTGATCTCCCGCTCCCCGACGCGAACGGCGACCTGATCCTGCGCGGGGTTCAGCGCATCACAGGCGGCGGTAAGGAGAAGCAGGAGCAGGAGAGATGCACCCCAGGCAATGCGATTCATCATGACAGGCCCAAGCACTCCGGGATCTCAGGCTCGCCCGTCGCGGCCCGCAGGCGGGGACGGTGACCTGATTGTCCGAAATGCTGAAAAAGATCCAAGTCTTCTACATTAACAACTGCCCGGGAAATTGCAAGCACAAACTGAGAGGGGCGTTTTGGCCCAACTCATTGAAATCAAGGAAGCTTTGGGCGGGTCAGCCGGGTGGAAACCGGTCCTGCGGGCCCTCACGCAGAGGGCTCGGGCGAGAGCTTCCGGAGCAGGTCCCGGATCTCCTCCAGAGAGGCCAGGGGGCCGGGCTCGTCCGGTCGCACCTTAAGCCGGTTCCCCTTGGAAAACCGGTACTTTCCTGGATGTCGCTCCACCATCTCCACGAGAATCGCTCCGTCCACCTCCGTGTCCTGGGCGAAGGTCAGGACCAGGGCCTCCCGGGTGATCTCGAGGCGGGTCGCCCGGAGCCGCTTCATCCGGAGCCTGACCGACATGATGCGAAGGAGGTTGGAGACCTCCCGCGGGGGCGGACCGAACCGGTCCGCGATCTCCGCGCCGAGGGACTCCAGCTCCTCCGCCTCCTTCAGGGCGGAGAGCCGGCGGTAGAGATTGAGGCGGACGTCCGGATCGAGGACGTAGGCCTCGGGCAGGTAGGCCGACAGGTTCACGTGGATCTCCGGGTTGATCTCCTCGCGCCACTCCTCGCCCTTGAGCTCCGCCACCGCCTCCTCGATCAGGCGGACGTAGAGCTCGTAGCCTACCGCCGCAATGTGCCCGGACTGGCTGAACCCGAGGATGTTTCCCCCGCCCCGGATCTTGAGGTCGTGGAGCGCCAGGTGCAGGCCGGCCCCCAGCTGGCTGAAGTCCATGAGGGCCTTCAGCCGCTTGACCGCCTCCCGCGTCATCCCGGCCGTGTCGGAGAGCAGGAGATAGGCGTAGGCCGTCTCGCTCGAGCGGCCCACCCGGCCTCGAAGCTGGTAGATCTGGGCCAGGCCGAACCGGTCCGCCTCGTGCAGGATGATGGTGTTGGCCGAGGGGATGTCCAGGCCCGACTCGATGATGGTGGTGCAGACCAGCACGTCGATCTCCTTCTTGAGGAACGCCATCATGGCGTTCTCCAGACCGTGCTCCTTCATCTGACCGTGGGCCATGCCGATCCGGGCCTTCGGCAGCAGCTCCCGGAGGCGGGAGGTGATCCGCTCGATGGTCTGCACCCGGTTGTGCACGAAGAACACCTGCCCCCCCCGGTCCAGCTCGTGCTCCACGGCGTGGACGATGGTCGCCTCGTCGTAGGGCACGATGTAGGTCTGGATCGCCTGCCGGTCCTCGGGCGGCGTCTCGATCAGGCTCAGGTCGCGCACGCCCATGAGGGAGAGGTGCAGGGTCCTGGGAATGGGCGTGGCCGCCAGCGAGAGGACGTCCACCAGCGCCCGGTACTTCTTGAGCGCCTCCTTCTGCTTCACGCCGAAACGCTGCTCCTCGTCCACGATCAGGAGGCCCAGGTCCCGGAACCCCACGTCCTTCTGGAGCATCCGGTGGGTTCCGATGAGCACGTCGAGCTTGCCGGAGCGGGCGCGGGCCGCGACCTCGCTCTGCTCGGCCCGGCTCTTGAACCGGCTCAGGACGCCGATCTGGACGCCGTAGGGGTCCATCCGCTGGCGGAAGGTCTCGAAGTGCTGCTCCGCCAGGACCGTGGTCGGGACCAGCATGGCGACCTGCTTCCCCTCGCTCACCACCTTGAAGGCGGCGCGGACGGCCACCTCGGTCTTCCCGAACCCCACGTCCCCGCAGATGAGCCGGTCCATGGGCCGCTCGCTCTTCAGGTCGTCCAGCACGTCGTCGATGGCCTTGGCCTGGTCCGGCGTCTCCTCGTGCTCGAAGGTCGCCTCGAACTCCCGGAAGGAGTTGTCCGGCGGTCCGTAGGCGTGCCCCGTGCGGTAGCTCCGGAGGGCGTAGATCTCCACCAGCTGCCGGGCGATCTCCCGCACGGACTTGCGGGCCCGCTTCTTGACCACGTCCCAGGATCGCCCGCCGAGGCGGTCCACCTTGGGGTCCTTGTCGTCCGCGCCGATGTACTTCTGGAGGATGCTGATGCGGTCGGCCGGCACGTACAACCGGTCGCCCCCCTCGTACTCCACGATGACGAAGTCGTTGGCCTTGCCGGCCACCTCCATCTTCTCCAGGCCTCCGTACCGGCCGATCCCGTGCTCCTCGTGCACGACCGGCTCCCCGACCTGAAGCTGGCTGAACGAGGTCCAGTTCAGCCCTTCCACCCCGGGCGACTTCCGGCGGGCCGACCTCGAGCGCTTGGGGCCGAAGATCTCGTCCTCGCTCACCACGTGGAGGCCCGCATCGGGCCAGGCGAAGCCCCGGGAGAGGGCCCCCAGGCAGAGGGTCACCCCCGGGCCCGCCGGGACCTCCCCCCAGCCGGCCGCGACCCCCTCGACATCGATGCCGTAGTTCCCCAGGATCTCCCGAAGCCGCCCGGCCTGCTGCTCGGTGCGGGAGACCAGGACCACCCGGGAACCGCGCTCCACCCAGCCCTCGATCCGTTCCGCCAGGGGGGCCAGGGAGACCCGGCCCTTGCCCTCCAGGTAGAGCTCCAGGCTGTCCTCTACGGCGGTGGCCCCCTCCACGGGAAGGGTCTCCACCCCGGCCTCGGGTCGTGCGATGCGGATCTCCGGCAGGTCGATTCTGCGGGCCCGGTCCATGCGCTCCCGGAGGACATCGGCGTCCGCCAGGAGTCCCTCGATCTCGGGAAACGGCTGCTCGCGCTCCTCCGCGTCCCTGCGGTACCGCTCCGCGTCCCGGAGAAACTTCTCGCGAAACCGGGTCGCCTCCGTGGCGACCGCATCCGGGTCCAGGCGGAGCAGGAGCCCGTTCGAGGGGAGGTAGTCGAAGATCGTGTCCAGCCGTTCGTAGAAGTGGTTGAGCCAGGCCTCCTGCCCGGCAAACCCGCCCCCCTCCTTGATCTCCGGGGGAAGCCTTCCCATGGAGCGGGCCCGTTCCACGGCGTCCTCGTTCAGGCGGATCTCGGAGGCCGGGAGGAGGACCAACTCGCCCAGGGAGGAGGTGGAGCGCTGGGAGAGGGGATCGAAGCAGCGCATGGACTCCAGGTGATCCCCCCAGAACTCGAGCCGCACCGGCTCGCTCAAAAGCGGCGGGAAGACGTCCACGACCCCGCCGCGGACGGCGTAGTCGCCGCGCTCCTCCACCAGGGACGTCCGCAGGTACCCGCCCTCGTACAGGGTTCGGATGAGCCGGTCGCGGCCCACCTCCTCGCCCGCCACCAGGTAGTCCAGGGCGTCCACCAGGGCGGGCTTGGGCATCAGGCGGACGGCCGCGGCCTCGGAGGAGGTGATCACCCAGGGGTTGGGCAGCTCGGTCAGGGCGTAGAGGGCCTGGATGCGTCGGGTGACCACATCCCGGTGGGGGCTCAGGCCGGAGAGCGGGGAGATGTCGTAGACCGGAAAGTCGTAGAGACGGCGCTCCCCGGGCGGCCCCGCGGTCAGGGCCTCGGGCAGGAAGAAGGCGAGCTCCCGGTAGAGGGCCCGGGCCTCCTTGGCCCGGGGAAGGATCAGCAGGCACGGGCCACGCAGGTCCGGGAGCAGCCGGGAGAGCAGGTAGCTCCGGGCGGAGCCGCTCGTCCCGGGGATCTCGAGATGCCGGACCCCCGCCTCGATTCGATCGCGGACGGCCGGTATGGATGGAATGTCGTGCATGTTCCCCTGGAGGTCGCCGGGCAGCTGCCTCTCTCGATGCGGGTCCTCATCTGCGCCGGCCCCGGTTTCCGTTCCTGGATTCCGGAAAAAAAGCCCGTCTACCGTGGGAAAAAGATAGTCAGGATGAACGCCTTTGCAAACCCCGCTTCACCCCGTCCCCTGGAGAGGCGGAAAGAGGATCGCAGAAACCGGGACCCGTTGCAAGGCATGCGTTCGGTTGGTCCCGGAAGGCCCTCCGGGAATCCGCCCTTGACCGCCCCCGGGTGAGGTGGGATAAGGGAGGAAAGGACCGGCGGAAAGGAGCCCTTCCATGACGGACGACCTGCACAATACAGACGCACCACGGGCGATCGCCACCATCCAGAACCAGAGCAACCCGGACCAGTCCGTCGATCTGGTCTACCTTCCCGAGGAGAGCGGGTTCGCCACCTCCGGGATCCGAACCCATTTCGACCTTCCCGAGATCCTGATCCCGGCCCACCTGGTGACCCGGGACATCCAGCTCATCGGCGCCATCGTGTCCGCCATCCTGGAGCGCATCTCCCAGGCCGGCGAGAAGGACGGGACCTTCGAGTACGCGTCCCGATTCACGGTGCTGGACGGGGAGTACACCTTCACCCCGCACGGTCCGTACATGAAGCTGGCCGCCGAGGCCTCCACCCCGGACTGGGCCAAGGACAAGGTGGTCTGACCCTTCAATGTGAAAATGGGGTCAGGTCTTGAATTTTGACCTTTTGAGGGGCCCGTCCGGCGTTCACCCTGGATCTCCACAGGCGCCGAAAAGGGCCTCGAAAGGCCCGCGGCCTGCGCCGGGCCGCGCTCCCACGGCGGCTGGGAGGGGCGGACCTCCCGTTCCTCGCCCGCCCGGGCCGCTCGCCCGCGGGCCATTCTCCCCGGATGCACTGTTTTTGAGCGCCGTTGCACTGCTTTTTGTGCAACGCCGACCGGCAGACCGCCATTCCTCCCGTCTCCCTCCAGACAGAAGACGTCTTCGAACAGGAACCCCACCGAGCGCACGGATCGGGAAAAAACTATAATTCCAGTATAATATCTCGCCTTCTCCCCTTTGAGGACCGCCTTCCCGCAAACCGATTCCCCTGACGCCCCTTCCCGGCACGATTCTTGATCCAGGAGACCCCGATTCTGTCGCCGTTCCAGTCCAGCTCGTTGACCCGTTGGACCCAAGGAGTCGCCTCCCCCCATGTACCGATTCGTCCCGTGCCTCCTGCTCTTTGTCCTGCTCCTCGCCCCGGCCCGACCCGCCCCGGCCGGCACCGTCGTCGACCTGCATTCCTTCAAGGGCCGAACGGTGGAGGTCCACAAGATCACCCCTTCCTTCCAGGAGGACGGCTCCCTCGCCCTCACGGCCGAGACGAGCGAGCCCCCGAACCCGCCCTGCCGCGTGACCTGGCGGTTCGCGGGCGAGGCCCACGGGTACGCCTTTCGCTCCCGACAGGGGGAAACCGCCATCCTGGCCCTCGGCGACCGGCGGGCCCGGGTGAACACGATCACCGGGACCTACACCCGGGACCGGGAGGACCTCTCCGTCAAGGTCCCGGGAGG
>CAYVVQ010000058.1:0-25569 GCA_964454455.1 uncultured Desulfobacterales bacterium
CCGGGCAAGGTGTTCCCTCAGGTGGCGTTCGATCACCGCCTTCGCCTCGTCCCATCCGAGCTCGAGCTGGTGCAGGCGGGCCTCGGCCTCCACCGTCCCGGACATGGACAAATGGACGTGGGCGTCCACCAGCCCCGGGAGGATCGTGCAGTCACGGCCGTCCAGGAGGCCCCGTTCGGGGCGGACCTCTCCGGATGCGGGGGCGACGGAGATCAGCCGTCCGTCTCGAAACCGGAGCAGGACATCCTGCTGGACGCCTCCTCCGGTTCCGTCGATGAGCCAGCCGGCCCTGACGCCTTGTGGACAAAAGGGACGATCGATGGAATGCGCCTCCCGGCCCGACGTGCCGGGCTCCCGGAAGCCCGGTCGCGGTCGTATGGTAGGGGATCGCGCTGGATCCGGCAATCCAAAAGTTTTCCCCGGGCATGGGGCGCATCCGTGTTGAAAAGGGCTCGGTCCTCTGGTAAGGTAGAGCCCTCCCAACCCGTTCCGGCTGTTGGAGATTTCCTGCAAGGGGTGCATTGTTGGACAGAAAGGAACCGTTCGAGGCTGGCTGTCCGGTCCCGGATCACCCCTGCCCGTTGCGTGAAGAGCTGGAGAGCCTCCGCGAGGCCGTTTCCCGATTGAGAGAGCTTTCCCGGAAGGACCCCCTCACCGGCCTGTACAACTTCCGCTATTTGACCGAGACCCTGGAATCAGAGATGGAGCGAACCCGGAGGACGGGTTTGCCCGTCTCCCTGGTCATGGCCGATCTGGATCGCTTCAAGCGGATCAACGACACCTACGGGCACGAGGCGGGAAACCGGGCCCTGGTGCACACCACCGTTCTCTGGAAACGCTTTCTGAGGCGGATCGACATCCTCTGCCGATACGGGGGGGAGGAGTTCGTCGCCATCCTGCCCGGAACGCGCCTGGGGCAGGCGGCCGTTGCAGCCGAGCGGCTCCGTGCGGGGCTGGAGGACCATCCCGTCTCCCTGGACGGGGATCGGATCGTTCTGACCGCGAGCTTCGGCGTCGACTGCTACCTCGGCGCAGAGAACCTGACGGTGCGTGAGTTCCTGGTCCGGGCCGACCAGGGGCTCCTCAAGGCCAAGGAGGGCGGACGCAACCGGGTGTGCCTGGATGAGAGCAAGCTCGCCGCCGCACCCACCACGGAGGTGTCCCCGGAGGAACGGGATGCTCTGATCGCGGGGAACTCGCCGGAGGAGTAGCGGTTTTTCCGTTCATCTTGCCCCCCGACCGTGGTACGCTATGCGGTATCGGACAGGCTCTGCGCCTTTCTCCAACCACTTCTGTGGCCGGTGACTGTAACCTCTCGCTCGCTTTCAGGGGCGGGCGCCCGCACGAGGCGCCGAGGAAAGCGGGGCCTGTCCGTCTTCTTCGCCGGCCCGACGCAGGCCCCCAAACCCGGCGGGCGCCTCCCGACGAACGGAGGAAGCCCCTCAGCCTCAGGAAGGCCGGAGACCGGAGAGGGCTCCCAGGGCCGCCTCCCGGGCGTGACGATACGCCTCCGGGCCGGCGGCGAGCCTCCCGGGTCCCACCGGAGGCGGATCCGTTCTCACCTCGACCATTTCGATCCCCCGAGCCCGCGCCAGCGCGCACTGGTGCTCGTAGGCCACGTTGCGCGCGATGCTGACGCTGAGGGCATGGATGTGCCAGGGCGTGAACCGCCTCGAGAGAAATGCGTCGGTCCGATGGGACAGGTTCCCGGAGGCCAGGTAGTGGACCAGGATCCGGGCCGGTCGGATGCGGTCGGCCAGGGCCAGCACCGGGGCCTTGTCCACCATGCCGCCGTCCACGCACCAGCCGTCCCGAACCCGAACGGGCTTGAACAGGCCGGGAACGGCGCCCGATGCGTGAACGGCCCGGACCAGGTCGCCGCGGACGAGCACGGCCTCGGTCTGCCGGGTCAGGTCGGTTGCGGCGATGACCAGCGGCGTCGGGCAGTCCTCGATCCGTCTGGCCGGGATCCTCTCGAGGAGCGAGGCGAAGCCCCGACCCCGGAGGTATCCCGTGTAACCCCGAAGACCCCGCAGCAAGCTTCTCCACAGGCTTCCCGGCGGGTCCGGGTCCCAGAAATCCTTCTTTTTCAAGCGGAACAGGATGTCCCGGATCTCCGCGTCCGGCATGTTGCAGGCGGCCATGGCCGCCACGATCGCCCCGGCGCTCGTGCCCGCGTAGCCGGCCGGCCGGAAGCCGAGCTCACGCATGGCGGCGAGGACGCCCGCGTGGGCGTAAAAACCGAAGAAGCCGGATGAGAAGACCACGCCCGTAGCGCCGGCCGACGCGGTCGGGTTCATCCCTCCCTCCAGCGCACCAGCTCCTCCAGCGGCGCCCGCTCGGATCGGCACCCGTTCAGCGGGGCGACCGGGTCGGGGTAGCCGACTGCGATGCCCAGAACCACGTTTTTCTCGTCGGAAAGGTTCAGGGTCTCCCGGATCTCGTCCTCGAAGGCCGTGATGAGGCCGATGGGGCAGGTGCCCAGGCCCAGAGCGTGGGCGGCGAGCACCAGGTAACCCACCAGGATGCCCGTGTCCGTCAGCCGCGCGTTCGAGAACACGTCGTCGATGCAGAGGATGACGGCGACGGGCGCCCCGTAGAAGTCGCACGAGCCCTCGTTGATGAAGTCGCTGAAGGGAAGGTCCGGAGACAGCGCCGGCGACATGCACCGGAGCAGCCCCCGCTCCCGCTCCACGAATTTCTCGGGGAGGGCCCTCTTCGCACCGGGGGCGCAGGAGATGCTGCGCTCCCGCATGCGCTTCAGGAGCAGGCGGCTCAGCCGCTTGCGCTCCGCCCCGGTGACCACGGCGAGCTCCCAGGGTTGAAGATTGATGGCCGAGGGGGCCTCGGCGGCCAGCGACAGAAGCTTCTCCAGCGTGTCCCGCTCCACGGGCTTGTCCAGAAAGGCGCGCGTGCTTCGACGCTCCCGGATGGTCTCGATCATGTCCATGGGGGTCTCCCTGAATGGGGTGAGGCGCAAAAACCTCATACTAGACGGAACCCCGGGCCGGATCAAGGACGGCTTCTTCTGTTGCCAGACCTCCCTTTACGCGTTATGTACAGGGTGAACCTGTTTCCCTCCCGTCCCGGCGCGCCCCAGCCTGCCTCCCGGGACCTGATCGAGGGTCTGGGCGGCGAGCCGGAAACGGTTTCCTCGAAAAGCGCTCTATAGAAAAGGTCGGTTGCGGCCCTGGCCGCCCGGGTCGAGTGGGACGATCCGGAGCGGACCTCCTGAAAGGGCTTGACAAGCGAACGTTTGTTTCATACAACCGTTTGAAAACAGCGGAGGCCCCATGGAGATGAAGGAGACACCGGTGGTGACGCGGGAGCGGATCCTGGCCGAGGCCGAGTCTCTGTTCGCGGAGAAGGGATACGAGGCGGTGAGCATTCGGGAGATCACCGGAGCGGCGGGGTGCAACCTGGCCGCGGTGAACTATCACTTCGGCACCAAGCAGAACCTCTATCTCGAGGTGTTCCGGGAGTGCTGGGTGCCGCGGGCCCGAAGGATCCACCAGGCGTTCTACCAGGCCCTGGACGCGCAGGACGACCCGACACCCGATGCGGTGATCGAGGCGCTGGCGCGGGCCTTCCTTGAAGGTCCCCTCTCGGAGGAGGAGCGGGCCCGCCACCACCAGCTCGTGGCCCGGGAGATGGCCAAGCCCACCGAGGCCTTCGACCTCCTCGCCCGGGAGATGATGGTGCCCTTCGTCTCCGAGGTGGCGCAGCTCCTGAGGAAGGCCGACCCAGAACGTCCGCTGGAGGAGGAGGACCTGCTCCTGGCCATCCTGAGCCTCCTGGCCTCCGTGCTCTACTTCAACTTTGCACGCACCGCCGTCACCCGAATCACGGGGAGATCGTATGACCAGGCCTTCAGGAGCCGCTTGATTCGTCACATCACCCGGCACGCCACGGGCGGGATGCGGGCGGGGGAGCCGGGCACCGGAAGGAGGAGAGCGTGATCGCCGGAGTACGAGCGGCCCTCGTGTCCCTGTTCCTCTGCCTCTGGGGGGCGGCCGGCTGCACGAGCCTGGGCCCGGACTATCAGCGCCCCGGCCTGGGCACAGGCGTGCCCCGGACCTGGCTCCAGGGCCCGGGGGAGCCGGGTGAGCGGGGTGTACAGGAGCGCTGGTGGGAGGCCTTCGGCCGGCCGGAGCTCGACCGCATGATGCAGGACATCCTGGAGCGCAACCTGGACATTCGGGAGGCGGCCGCAAGGGTCCTGGAGGTTCGGGCGCGACTGACCTCGAGCCGGGCGGACCGGTTCCCGAAGGTCGATTTCGAGACCGGCGCCAGGCGACAGCGGCAGACCGTGACCACCGCGATTCCCACCCTCCAGGGCCCGGTCCAGGAGGCGCGGCGTACCACCATCGACTCGCACGACCTGTCCCTGCCGGCCTCCTTCGAGTTGGACCTTTGGGGCCGCTTGGCGCGCGCGGAGGAGGCGGCGCGCCAGGACCTTCTCCAGGCGGAGGAGAACCGGCGGACCGTGGTCCAGAGCGTGGTGGCGGAGACTGCGAGCCTCTTCCTCCAAACGGAGGCCCTGGAGCGGAGGCTCCACATCACCCGGCGGAGGATCGAGAACTACGAGCAGAGCCTCGCCCTGGTGGAGCGCCGCTACGAGCACGGTCTGACCTCCATCCTGGACGTTCGGCAGGCGCGCAGATCCCTGGCCCGCGCTCAGGCCCTGCTGCCCCCGGTCCGCCAGGATCTGGGCAAGACGCGGCATGCCCTGTCCGTGCTGGCGGGGCGCTACCCCGAGGCCGGCGACCCGGGCGCGCCTTCGGAGGTCGCATTCCGGGGGATCGAGCCCGTGCCGCCCGGCGTGCCCTCGGACCTCCTCGAGCGAAGGCCGGACATCCGGGCGGCAGAGGCCTCCCTGAGGGCCTTGAACGCCCGCGTCGGGGAGGCCCTGGCGAGCCGGTTTCCCCGGATCAGCCTGACCGGCAGCTTCGGGTACTCCAGCGAGACCCTGAACCGGCTGCTCGAGCCGGCGAGCGAGCTCTGGAACATCGCCATGGGGGCGGCCTACCCCTTGTTCGACGCAGGCCGGTTGAAGGCCGCCCAGCGGGCGGCGGAGGCCCGCTACCGACAGGGGGCGGCCGCCTACGCCAGAACCGTGCTCCAGGCCTTTGCCGAGGTGGAGGACGCCCTGCTGACGAGGGAGGAGCAGCTCGAACGACGGGAGCGCCTCCTCGAGTTCCTGGAGGAGGCCCGGGTGACCCAGGAGGTGGCCGAGTCCCGTTACGGGCGAGGACTGGTGGACTACCTGAACGTCCTGGAGGCCGTGCAGACCCGGTACCAGGCCGAGGAGGAGGTGGTCCTCGCGGACCTCGCCATTGCAACGAACCGGGTGGCCCTCCACAGGGCCCTGGGCGGGGGGTGGCCCTCGAACCCGGCGGAGGCGGCTCGGAAGACGAGCTCGAGGTGACAAGGTCATGAGTTCAGCGAAGAGACGTGTGGCCCACGTCCTGCTCACCCTGTTGCTGTTGGCGGCCGGGGCGCTCGGGTTCAAGGCCCTCAGCGGTAAGAAACAGGATCTGGAACGGCAGAAGCCCGAGGCGGTCGTGCCGGGGGTGAGGGCGGTCCGTGCGTCCTCGGCCGAGGGACCCGTGGTGATTCGGGGCGAGGGCAGCGTGGCGCCGCTCCGGGAGGTGAACATGGTCCCCCAGGTAGGGGGCGAGGTGGTCTACGTGTCGCCTTCCCTGGTGGACGGGGGGGCGTTCCGGAGCGGGGAGCTCCTGGTGCGCATCGACCCGGAGGACTACCGGCTCGCGGTCACCCTGGCCCGGGCCAAGGTGGAGGACGCGCAGAGCAAGCTGGAGACCCTCCGGGCCGAGTCGGCGGCGGCCCTCGAGGAGTGGCGCTTTCACCGCCGGGGCAAGGGCTCGGGCGGCGAGCCCCCGCCGCTCCTGGTCAAGGAGCCGCAGCTCCAGGCCGCGAAGGCGCAGCTCGCCGCGCAGAGGGCCGAGCTCCGCAGGGCCGAGCTGAGCCTGGAGCGGACGGAGATCCACGCGCCCTTCAACGGCCGTGTGAGCCGGGAGAGCGTGGACAAGGGGCAAGTGGTGACCGCCGGGCAGAGCCTGGCGACCCTCTACGGCACGGATGCCGCAGAGGTGGTGGTGCCGCTGCAGGCGGAGGATCTGGCCTGGTTCGACATCCCCGGGTTCACCAACGGTGAAGGCCCCGGGGCCGAGGCGGTGGTCCGGGGCCGCATCGCCGGCGAGGAGCGCACCTGGCCGGGACGCGTGCTGCGGAGCGAGGGACGCCTGGACGAGAAGACCCGGATGCTGGGGGTGGTGGTGGGCGTGGACGACCCCTACGGCACCCGTCCGCCCTTGGCGCTCGGCCTGTTCGTGCGGGTGGAGATCCTGGGAACGCCGCTGGAAGAGGCCGTGCGCATTCCCAGGGCCGCCCTCCGGCAGGGGGACATGGTCTGGGTGGTGGAGGACGGACGACTCCGGTTTCGTCCCGTGACCGTGGCGAGGACCCAGGGGGACGAGGCCCTGGTCACCTCGGGGCTCGACGAGGGGACTTTCGTGGTGGTGAGCCGGCTGGAGGAGGCCACGGACGGCATGGCCGTCCGCGCGGTCCTGGAGCGCCGGGAGGGGGCGTCATGAAGGGCATGGTGGCCTGGTTCGCCGAGAACCACGTTGCGGCGAACCTCCTCATGATGTTTCTCCTGCTCGCGGGCGCGGTGACGGCCTTCACCATGAAGATCGAGGTGTTCCCCGAGACCTCCCTGGACCGCATCCAGGTCACCACGGTCTACCAGGGCGCCTCGCCCTCCGAGGTGGAGGAGGGCGTGGTCCGGTTGATCGAGGAGAAGGTGGCCGGCCTCGCCGGAATCAAGCGGATCGATTCCACGGCCAGGGAAGGGTTCGGTGCGGTCACTATCGAGGTGATGAAGGACTGGGACCTCCAGCAGCTGCTGGACGAGGTCAAGGCCGAGGTGGATCGCATCACCACACTGCCGGAGGAGGCCGAGCAGCCCGTGGTGCGGGAGGTGACCCGGAGGACCCAGGTGATCAGCCTTGCCGTGTACGGCGACGCGGGCGAGGCCACGCTCAAGCACCTGGCAAACCGGGTCAAGGACGACATCACCAACCTGGAGGGGATCACCCTGGCGGAGATCTCGGGCACGCGAGAGCCGGAGATCCACGTGGAGATCTCCGAGGTGACCCTGCGCCGGTACGGCCTGACCTTGGGGCGGGTGGCCCAGGCCGTTCAGCGAGGCAGCCTGGACCTTCCGGCGGGAAGCGTCAAGACGAACGCCGGGGAGATCCTGATCCGAACCAAGGGCAGGCGATACCACGCCGCCGATTACCGGGACGTTCCGGTCATCACCCGCCCCGACGGTACCGTGGTGACCCTGGGCAGCATCGCCCGGCTGCGGGACGGTTTCGAGGACGTGGACATCCGGGCTCGCTTCCAGGGCAAGTCCGCGGCCATCGTTCAGGTCTACCGGGTGGCCGACCAGAACGCCCTCGAGGTGGCGGACACGGTCAAGCGGTACGTGGAGGAGGTCCGGACGTCCCTGCCCGCCGGGATCTCCGTCAGCCTCTACCAGGACCGTTCCGAGATCCTGCGAAGCCGCCTCAACCTCCTGCTCAAGAACATGGCCCTGGGGCTCGTCCTGGTGAGCATCCTCCTGGGTCTGTTCCTGGATCTGCGGCTCGCCTTCTGGGTGACCCTGGGCATCCCCATCTCCTTTGCCGCGGGCCTCTGGATGCTTCCCCACCTGGATGTGTCCATCAACATGATCTCGCTGTTCGCCTTCATCATGGTCCTGGGCATCGTGGTGGACGACGCCATCATCGTGGGGGAGAACGTCTTCAGCAAGCAGGAGGCGGGGTACGGTTCCATGCCCGCGTCTGTGGAAGGCGCCGTGGAGGTGGGCCGGCCCGTGGTTTTCGCCGTGCTCACCACCGTGGTGGCGTTCTTCCCCCTGCTCCTCGGCTCGGGCATGATGGGAAAGATCATGCGGAACATCCCCGTCGTGATCATCCTGGTGCTCCTGGGATCCCTGGTGGAGTCGCTCCTGATCCTGCCCGCCCACCTGCAGCGGAGCCGCAGCAGGCGGTTGGCCCGGGGAGGACCGGAGAAGAGGGAGAAGGCTACGTCCAGGGCGCTCAAGTGGGTCATCCGCGGACCTTATCACCGGCTGGTCGCCCTGTGCGTGGGGTGGCGGTACGCCGTTTTCGGCGTGGGGATCGCCCTGCTGCTCTTGACGGCCGGGATGTGGAAGGCGGGCTGGGTCAAGTTCACCTTCTTTCCCGAGTTGGAGAGCGACACCCTGATCGCGTCTCTCACCCTGCCGGTGGGGACGCCCCTGGAGCGCACCCTGGAGGTGGTGAACCGCATGGAGCGCTCGGCCAGGGAGGCCCTGGCCGAGGCGGAGCGGGGAAGACCCGAAGGGGCGCCGCCTCTCTTCGAGTACAGCGCCGCCCAGGTGGGGCGCCACCTGGCCGGAGGAGGGCCCCACGGGGGGTCCGCCGACACGGGCGGTCACCTGGCCCAGGTGTATGTGCAGCTCCTCGACGGGGAGAAGCGCAACACGCGGGCCTCGGAGCTCGCGCGCTTGTGGCGGGAGAAGCTCGGCCCGGTTCCGGACGCCGAGTCCATCACCTTCGACAGCGCCCTCTTCCGGGCGGGGAACCCCGTGGAGGTGCACCTCTCCCTGGACGACCACGAGAAGCTCCCCGAGTCCGCAGAGACGCTCAAGGCCGAGCTGAGGCGCTACCCCGGGGTGTTCGACGTGGCCGACAGCTTTCTCCCCGGAAAGATGGAGATGCAGCTGACCCTGAAACCGGCGGCCCGAAGCCTGGGCCTCACCCTGGAGGATCTGGCCAGCCAGGTGCGCCACGCCTTTTACGGGGCCGAGGCGCTTCGATTCCAGCGGGACCAGGACGAGGTCAAGGTCCTGGTGCGTTACCCGGAGGAGGAGCGGCGCTCGCTGGGCACTGTGGAGGAGATGCGGATCCGGACGCCCGAAGGATCCCAGGTGCCCTTCGGGCAGGTGGCCGAGCGGCGGATGGAGCGGGGGTACTCGGCCGTCGAGCGTTCGCAGAGGCGCCGGGTCATCAAGGTGACGGCCGATGTGGACGAGACCAGGGCCAACGCGAACGAGGTGCGCCAGGACCTGATGGCTCGCGTCGTTCCCGAGCTGAAGGCGCAGTACCCCGGTCTTCGCACCGCCATGGAGGGAGAGGGAAAGGAGCAGCAGGAGAGCCTGTCCGACGTGTTCCAGGGACTGGCGATCGCGCTCTTCGGGATTTACGCCCTCCTGGCCATCCCGTTTCGTTCCTTCTCCCAGCCCTTCGTGGTTATGGCGGCCATCCCCTTCGGCATGGTGGGGGCCGTGCTGGGCCACCTGATCATGGATGTGAACCTGAGCCTCCTGAGCCTGTTCGGCATGGTGGGCCTGACCGGGGTGGTCGTCAACGACTCCCTGGTGCTCATCCACGCGACGAACCGGCTTCGCGAGGGCGGCATGAGCGCCGGGGAGGCGATCATTCTCGGAGGGAGGATGCGCTTCCGGGCCATCCTGCTGACGTCCCTGACCACCTTCGCGGGGCTCACGCCCATGATCCTGGAGAAGAGCCTTCAGGCCAGGTTCCTGATTCCCATGGCGGTCAGCCTGGGCTTCGGGGTGCTCTTCGCCACCGCGATCACGCTCCTGCTCGTGCCTTGCGGCTACATGGTCCTCGAGGACGTCCGGCGGGCCTTCGGCCTGGACACGGCCCCGGCCGCGGAGACCCGGACTTGAGTTCCCCTTGTCTGCCTCCGGCACACGAGGTAAAAGGAGACAGGAGGAGGACCATTGCGCTGTCGGAAGTGCGGACGCCGGAACACGGACACGGCCAACTTCTGCTCCCACTGCGGGGCGACCCTCCAGCGGAGCAGTGCCCCGCGAGCTTCGCAACCGGGTCGCCGGAGCCGGTTGGCCCTGGTGGGATTGCTCGTGGCGTTGGCCGCCCTCCTGGCCCTGTGGCGTCTCTCGCCCGCCCCCGTCGAGGAGCAGGGAGAGCGGCGGGACCGGGCAGGGGAACACGGCGGGGTGCCCGCCCCCGCCGTCCGCAAGGGTTCCCAGGGAAAGCCCGCTTCGGGGCCCCCCGGCACGGACGGGCACGGGCTTCGGGACCTCGTTGCGGGTGAGGTCACGGTGGCCCACCACCTGGGGCTCGAGCTGGCGAGGATCCCTGCGGCCGTGGTCTCGGGCCGCTGGATCGCACTCCCCGTTCGCTTCTGCTACGGCGGGGATCGCTGGCGGTTCCGGGAGGGAGGAGGCCGCTCCGCAGAGATCCTCAGCGGGGTGTGGCGGGACGGGGATCCCGTGGCCCTCTGGCGGCTCGAGGAAGGCGCCGTTTTGCCCGGCCCCGACCTGGCGCCCTGGCGGCCGGAGAGCCCCCTGACGTGGACCTCGCTGGTCTCGGACCGGCGGAGGGAGGGGCTCGTGGTACAAGTGGCGGAGCGTTCCGAGCGACTGGTTTTCATCGACCCGGGGACCCTGCCGGAGGAACCGGGGATCTACACGCAGGAGCAGCAGGTCGTCGGGTGGACCTTCGGGTCCCGGCTCGACACGGGGGCCCTCTGGACCGGCCCGCCGGGGAGGGGTCTCCAGAGCGACATCCGGGTCGATCACTTCTACAGCGTCACCTTTGCAAACGGGCGGGAGGAGCAGTTCATCAGGGCCCTGGCCCTGGGAGGGGAGGCGTCCGCTCTGGAGCGGCTGGAGGGCTTCGCGGAGGGCTTTCGAATTCCACCGGAGCTCGCCCCGGGGCAAACCCCGCCGATCCTTCGAGGGGATGCGGCCGCAGAAAGGATGCGGGAGATCGCAGCGGGTCTCCTGGAGAAGGGGTTTGCAAAGGAGGTCGCCGACATCCTGGACACGGGTGTCCTTCTCGCCGCGGGCGATGCGGACCTCGCCATCCAGTCACTCCGCGCCACGTCCGACTACTACGGCATGCAGGCCGCGGTGGATCTGGCGGAGGGGCTCCTGGGGAGCCCGGACATCCGCATCGGGGCCGGAGCGATGCGACTGAGGGAGCAGACGAGGGCGCTCTCGGTGCGCTGGATCGGGGACCACCTCGCCCGGGCCGACACCCTGAGTGCGTGGCGGGCCTACAAGCGGGTGCAGAACCTGTTTCCGGACGACCCGGAGATTCGGCTGCTGGGCGTGGAGATCGCCCTGGAAGATGGGGACTGGCGTGCGGCGCAGGGGCTTTTGCCCGAAAGGGGTGTCCCCGGAGAGCTGGCCGAGCGGGCTGCGAGGCTGGCCGAGAGGGCGGCGCGGCTCCAGGCCGAGGAAGGGAAGATCGTCATTCGCTTTCGGCCGGGGCTTCGCCGCATCCCGGTCCACGCAACGCTGAACCGGACCGTCGAGCAGGAGTTCGTCATCGACACCGGCGCTTCCCTGGTCACGATTCCCACCGCCACGGCCAGGCGCCTGGGCCTGCGCATCGACGAAAGCACCCCCGAGCGCTGGGTCTCCACCGCTGGAGGCCCGGTCCTGGCCAAGGAGGTGACCCTGGCCTCCGTGGAGCTCGAGGAGCGGAGGGTGGACAATGTGCGGGCCTGGGTTCTGGACATCCCGGGTCACCCCGAGACCGGACTCCTGGGGCTCAACTACCTGAGCCGATTTCACGTGGAGATCGACAGTGGGCGCGGGGTCCTGATGCTCACCCCTCGTTAGCGCCTTTTGCCATTGCCTGCCGGTTTCGCGGCCGCTATAATCCCCGTGGTCATCGCGAATCGGCTCCTGAACAGGGCTTCTCGGGTGCGCGTGCATCTTTTCTCTCGAGCGTCTTCCAACATTCCCAACAAGGCAAGACCTCCATCGTGGAAAAAAACGGCACACCGGGAAGCCTTTCATTAACAAAGGCCTCCTGCTTTCACCCGCGGGCATGGAGAGCGGGCCTCCCCGGCAAGCTTCGTTGCAGGCGGACCCTCGGCTCAATCGCGTTCCTGATCCTCGTGATGGTCGCCACACCGCGAACCGCCCCGGGCGCAGGCACGGGCACGTACGAAGACCCGATCGTGGACAGCGCCATGACGCGCGAGGAGGCCGTTCTCCGCGGCGTGAACCCGGAGGCGCCGCCGGCCGTCCTCGAGCGGCAGGCGGTCGTGGATGTTCGTTACCGGGGCTTCGACGGTCGGATCCACAGGGGCCAGATCGTGGTGGACCGCAGCCTGGTCCGTGAGATCCGGGAGGTGTTCCGAACGGCGCTTCGGGCGGGCTTTCCCATCCACTCCGTGATCCCCATCTCCCACCCGCGGTTTCAATGGAGCGACGAGAGAAGCATGGCCGCCAACAACACCTCGGGGTTCAACTACCGTTGCGTGACCGGCGGGGAGCGGCTGTCCAGGCACGCCCTCGGCCTGGCCGTGGACGTCAATCCACTCCAGAACCCCTACATTCGGGGTGAGACGGTGCTTCCCCCGGGCGCGAGGTACGACCCGCATCGACCGGGGACCCTCACCGAGGACGGGCCCGTGGTCCGGACCTTCCTGCGAATGGGGTGGACTTGGGGCGGACACTGGAAAACGCTCAAGGACTATCAGCACTTCCAGGCGCCTCCCCGCCCCGGCGGCAGGTCCGGGCAAACGGAATGAGCCGCCGCTCGACGCCGGTTCAGACGCTGTCTTCACGGCCCGGAAGCGGCACCAGGACCTTTTTCCTGGCGCGGATGCGGAAGGCGCGGGTGTACCCCGCCTGAAGGGCGAGCTCCAGGGCCGCGTCCAACCCCGCGCCCACCTCCCCGGGGTGGTGGGCGTCCGAGCCGAAGCAGATCGGGATTTCACGCTCATGGGCCAGGGACAGGAGCAGCACGGACGGGTAGACCTCCCCGACGGGCTTTCTCAAACCCGAGGCGTTCACCTCGATGCCCATGCCGGCCTTGGCGATCCGATCCATCGCCGGGGCGGCCATCTCGGCGAGCTCCCGGTCGGAAGGGCGGTAGCCGAACTTCTTGGGAAGGTCCAGATGGCCCACCGCATCGAACAGGCAGGAGGCGGCAAGCCGCTCGATCAGCCCGAAGTAGGTGCGCCAAGTGTCCCGGACATCGACGGCGTCCCAGATGTGCCGGTCCTCGGGGTTGTCGAACCCCCAGGCTTCGATGAAGTGCACCGAGCCGAGGACGAAATCGAACCCCTGGGCGGGCAGCCAGTCCCCCAGGAATCGCTCGCATCCCTCATAGTAGTCCGCTTCGATGCCGAACAGGACCTCGGGAGGATGTCCGTCCTGCAGCTCGAGGACCCTTCGGCGGTACTCTGGAAAGGCGTTCATGTCCATGCGGTGCGCCGGATCGTACCCGTCCGGGGCCGGACAGTGGTCCGTGAAGCAGATCTCGGGGATTCCCAGGTCGAGGGCGGCGGAACGGTACTCGCGCGCCGTGCCTTCGGCATGCTTGCACAGGGCCGTGTGAAGGTGATAATCGGGTATCCGGGCTCGCGTCACGGGGACTCCAGGTCCGGGGCCGCCTCGATGCATCTGAGCGGGCCGAGGCGCCCCCGCTGCGGTTCGACAGGGGCGGACGGATCGACGGGCAATGGAAGGGCAGTATAGGTTCAAGCGGCCGTCCTGTCAACGCGGGGAGCCGCAGCGAACGTCGGGCGAGAATCAGGGAGCAGGGTTTGGACGAACGGACCAACATCGCCGCTTATACCGCACTGACCGCAGCCGTCGTCTTCTGGGGGCTCTCCTTTGTGGCCACCAAGGTGGCCCTGGAGACCATTCCCACCTTCACCCTGATCTTCTTCCGGTTCGGACTGTCCGGGCTGCTTTTCATGATCGTGAGCGCGATGCGTGGGGGCCTTCCGAGGCTGACCCGTCGAGCCCACCTCAAGCTGTTCCTGATGGCCGTTTTCGAGCCCGGCCTCTACTTCTACTTCGAGACCGTGGGGCTTCAGTACACCACCGCGCCCAAGGCGGCCCTGATCATCGCCACGGTTCCCGTGGCCGTCCTGGTCTTTGCGAGGGTCCTGATCGGCGAGCGGATCCGGCTGTTCTCCCTGATCGGCATCCTGGTCAGCCTCGCGGGCATCGGCGTGCTCATCACGGGGGACCCCGAATTTCGCTGGGGCCTGGGAGGCCACATGGCCGGGGATCTGCTCATCATCGGGGCGGTGGTCACGGCGGCCCTCTACATGGTGGGTGCCCGCGACCTGGGGCGGGACTACTCGGCCTGGGACATCACCTGCTTCCAGATCCTGTACGGCGCCCTGTTCTATGCCCCCATGTTCCTGGTGGAGATGTCCGCCATGGACTGGGACGCCGTGAGCGGTTCATCGCTCGCGGCGGCGGTCTACCTGACCCTGTTTGCGACGGTCGCCGCGTTTCTCTGTTACAACTTCGGGCTCACCCGGATCCAGGCCTCCAGGGCGTCGGTTTTCATCAACGGGATCCCCGTGGTCACGGCGGCGGCGGCCTGGGTCGTCCTGGGGGAGCGGTTGACCGTGCTCCAGGCGTGGGGCGGGGCCATGGTCCTGTTCGGGGTCTGGATGGCGAACGCCCTGGGGAGACCCAGGCGGGTGAGAGCACCGAAGACCGACGCTGGGATTCCTTGAGCGGCCGCGGCCTACCGCAGCCGGCATTCGAGGCAAACTGGGAGAAGAACCATGACTTACGAGGCGATCATCATCGGAGCGGGCCCCGCGGGTATCTTCACCGCGCTCACCCTGGCCGAGGCGGGAGTGGACAACGTCCTGCTCCTGGAGCAGGGAAAGGATCTGGCCGGCCGCAAACGGGGAAGGCGGGAGGACGTCCTCAGCGGCTGGGGCGGTGCCGGGGCGTTCAGCGACGGCAAGCTGACGCTGTCTCCCGAGGTTGGGGGGTTCCTGGGCGAGTTCTTGACGCCCGACGTCCTCGACCGCCTGCTCGCCGCCACGGATGCACAGTACCTGGCCCACGGAGCGCCGACCGAGGTGTTCGGGGAGCATTCGCCCGGTCTCGAGGAGCTCGACGATCAGGCGAGGCTGGCCGACCTGAAGCTGGTTCCCTCGCGGATCCGGCACATCGGGACGGACAACTGCCCGCGGGTCCTGGAGCGGTTCCGGAGCTCCGTGGCGGAGAAGGTGGAGATCCGAACGGGCTGCCGGGTGGCCGAGATCCTCGTCGAAGGCGGTAGGGTCTCGGGAGTGGCGCTGGAAGGCGGCGAGGTCCTTTCCTGCCGATTCGTGGTGGCCGCTCCCGGGCGCTCCGGGGCCGGGTGGATGAAGGACCAGGCCGAGTCCCTCGGGCTCCGGACCCAGGCCAGCCCGGTGGACATCGGCGTTCGCGTGGAGCTCCCCGGGGCCGTGTTCAAGAGGATCACGGATCTCACCTACGAGTCCAAGTTCATCTACTACTGCCGGACCTTTGACGACAAGATCCGGACGTTCTGCATGAACCCCTACGGCGAGGTGGTGACCGAGTGGCATGGCGGCATCACCACCATCAACGGTCACAGCTACGCGGATCGCCGCCGGGAGAACACCAACTTTGCCATCCTGGTGAGCAGCGCCTTCACCGAGCCCTTCGACGACCCCATCGGCTACGGCCGCTACATCGCCCGTCTGGCCAACTTTCTGGGGGGCGGCGCCATGGTCCAGCGGCTGGGCGACCTGCTGGCCGGTCGGCGCAGCACCCCGGAGAGGATCGGGCGTTGCCTCACGCGTCCCAGCCTTCCGGAGGCCACCCCGGGGGACCTCAGCTTCGTCTTTCCCTACCGCCACCTTCAGGGCATCATCGAGATGCTCCAGGCCCTCGAGAAGGTGGCGCCCGGCGTCTACTCCCGCCACACCCTTCTCTACGGGGTGGAGGTCAAGTTCTACTCGAACCGGATCCAGGTGTCCCCGGACATGGAGACCGGCGTGGAGAACCTGTTCGCCGTGGGCGACGGGGCGGGCGTCACCCGAAGCCTGATCCAGGCGTCGGCCAGCGGCGTTCTGGCCGCCCGGGCCTTGGCCGCCCGGGTGGGGGGCTCGGGAGGGGAGCCGGCCCGTGGGTCTTGACGGGCGCATGGGGCCTGGGGTATTTTGAATCATTCGTGTTTCGGGAGGTTTCCATGACACACATTCGCATCCGCTGCTCGTGCGGTCAGGACTGCGTCGTCGAGGTATCGGACGGCTCCTCGCTCCGGTGCCCCGCGTGCGGGCGCCTGGTCGGCGTGGCCAGCAAGGAGGAGGACCCGCGCCGCCGGGACAGCCTCGAGAGCTTCATCGAGGCGACCTTCGAGCTCCTGAACGAGGTCGACGGGGCGTTTCCCACATCCGGAGCGCGGTAGCCATGCGGCTTCCCATGATGCCCACCATCCTGCCGGCGGCCCTCGCCCTGGTGCTGATCCTGGCCCCTGCGGCCTCGGCCAAGCTCGAGGTCGAGCTCGATGTCGAAAAGGTCTCCGAGCACGCCGTGCTCGTCACCCTCACCTGGGAGGCCAGGATCCAGTCCGACCGGGACTGGGACGGGTGCGAGCTGGTGATCTCCTTTCGCGATCCTCGGGATCGCGAGATCCACCGGATCACCAAGACCATGAGCCTCCGGAAGGGGCTGAACCGGGTCTCGGGCCACGAGATCTGCGAGTCCTCCACGTGGGAGCGGACCCGCAAGTTCTCGGGAAAGTTGAACTGCGGGTTTTAGCGGTCGGCCCCCACCCCTGCCTCCGGCATCCCCCCTTTACCTTTGTCTCGTTGGCACGACAATTGCTGTTTAACCGGGGCACCGGCCTCCACCCACAGGCCGCAGGCCCGGGAACCGCTCACCGGTTCAGGGACCGGAAAGGACATCCATGCCTTACGAGGTTCAAAAAGGAGACACCATCGCCAGGGTGACGTCGCTCATGCGAACGGACTGGCAGGCCCTGAAGCGGTTGAACCCGGAAGCCGTGGGCCGCTCCTCGAAAAGCGGGAACTGGTTTCTCCGGGAAGGGGCCGTGCTGGAAGGCTCCCCGTCCTTCGAGGCCTCGCTGAGGAAGAGCCTGGATGCGGCCGGCGCCGAAACCCGGGCCCATCCCCCCTCCGGGAGCGCCGGGCCTCCCACCGCTCCTTCCGAAAAGGACTCCGACCCGGCCGCCCGCTGGACCACCTACACGATCCAGCCCGGGGACACCCTCTGGGGGCTTGCCGTAAAGCGGTTCCGGGTCGATCTGAACACCCTCGTCGAGGCGAACGGGATTCGCGATCCCGGACGGATTCATCCCGGGCAGGTGATCCGCATTCCGCCGGCCCGGGAGCTGCCCGACGAGATGGAGGTGGTGGCGAGCTGGTACGGCCGGAGTTACCACGGCCGGCCCATGGCCAACGGGGAGTTCTACAACATGTACGCGAACACCGTCGCCCACCGGGACCTGCCCTTCGGCACCCGGGTGATGCTCCTGAATCCCGAGACCGGCGAACGGGTCCAGGCCGTGGTCAAGGACCGGGGTCCGTTCGTGGAGGGCCGGGATGTGGATCTCTCCTACGGCCTGGCGCGGAAGCTCTCGCTTGTGGAAAAAGGGGTGGGCACGCTGCGCATGAAGGTCCTGGGGTGATCCGAAACCCTTCCGCGTCATAGACCCCGCTCTCCACATGCATCTCCTCCTTTCGAGCCCCTTTTTCTTTCAAGCTCCGGGGGCGTTCGGCCGATATGAAAGGTGAGAGCACATCCCGCAGGTCGGCGGGACGTCCCCCGGGAGGAGGATCTCATGTCGTTTCCCATCGGAAACAACCTTTCCGCGCTTCAGGCCTTCGGCACGAAGATGTCGGTGACGGCCAACAATGTCGCCAACGTGAGCTCCGAGGGCTTCAAGAAGTCGCGGGCCGTGCTGGAGGAGGGGCGGAACCAGGCGGTCACGGTCGACATTCAGAAGATCGACACCCCCGGCCCCGTCGTCCAGGACACCCACGGCGCGGAGCCCGTCCAACGGGAGCTTTCCAACGTGGATCTGGGCGAGGAGCTGCCCGGAACCATCCCGACGAGCCGGGGATACGAGGCCAACCTCGAGATCATCCGGACCCGGGACGAGATGCTGGGTACGGTGATCGATCTGTTCGAGTGACCCGCGTCCGACCCTGTTCGCCGCGCGTCCGGCTCGACCGTGTGCCCGTGGGTCTCGCGTTGACTTTTCGCCCACCCGTCCCTATGTTCCCATTCATCGACACCATGGTCGCCCGTGGCGGCGTTCCCATCACCCGGCGGTGTGTTCCCGACCGGGACGCCTGACCGTCCTTTCCCGGCGGCCGGAAACGCCCCGGGCCGCGTTCCTCCGCGGAAGCGGATCAAGCGGTGGCTCCTGGAGGCATAACCGGGACGGCCCCTCCGACCTCAGAAGGCCTCCTTCATCTCCTCCAGCAGACGGTCCATCTCCTCGGGTCGGCCGATGGTGATGCGCACGAACGCGCGAATGCCCTCCGTGTCGAAGTAACGGACCAGGATGCCGCGCTCCTTGAGCCGCCGGTAGACGGTTTCCCCCGGGGTGCCGGGAAGGGAGGCGAACACGAAGTTCGCCCTGGACGGCAGGATCCGCCACCCCAGCGCCTCGGCCCCTGCGGAGAAGCGGTCCCTCGTCTCCACGATCCTCCGTGTGATCCGCTCGTAGTAGGCCGTGTCCGCCACGGCGATCTCGCCGATCTTCTGGCTCAGCGTGTCGGTGGGGTAGGAGTTGAACGAGTCCTTGACCGTGAAGAGGGCCTCGATCAGGGGTTCCTGCGCGATGACGAAGCCGAGCCGGAGCCCGGCCAGGGACATGCTCTTGGAAAAGGTCCGGACGACGACCAGGTTCGCGAAGTCCCGGACCAGCTCCAGGGCGCTCTCTCCCCCGAAGTCCACGTAGGCCTCGTCGATGATCACGGCGCGGTCCCGGGGGTACCGCTCGATCAGGCTCCGGACTCGGTCCAGGGGGAGACCGTGCCCCGTGGGCGCGTTGGGGTTGGCGAAAATCAGACCGCAGGAGGGCCTCTCCAGGAAGGCCTCCAGATCCACCCCGAAGGAGTCGTCCAGTGGGACCCGCTCGTAATCGATCTGGTAGAAGTCGCAGTAGACCGGGTAGAAGCTGTAGGTGAACTCGGGAAAGAGGAGGGGCCCCCGGCCGGAGTCGAAAAAGGCGTAGAAGCAGAAGGAGAGAGCCTCGTCCGAGCCGTTGCTCACGAAGACCCGGTCCTCGGTCACCTCGTATCGTTCTGCGATGCGTTTCCGAAGGTCCCCGGCGAGGGGGTCGGAGTAGAGCCGGAGGTTGGCCGTGTCGAACCCCTCCAGGAACGCCTTGATCCTGGGGGAGGGAGGGTAGGGGTTCTCGTTGGTGTTGAGCTTGAGGTAGCGACGATCCCTGGGCTGCTCACCGGGTACGTAGGGTGAGAGCTTGTTCATGCGGGCTGCGAGCATGGGCCTTCTGCCTCTTTACGGGAAGTCTCTGCAAGGGGTGCAGCCCCCGGTGGGGCAACGCACGTCGCGCTAGCGGTTGATCTTCTCCAGGAGCCAGGCCATGTTCTTGCCCAGCTGTTTCATGGTCTGAAGCCCTTCCCCGTCCTTCTCCACGTCGCCTTTGTCCAGCCCGAACCCCAGGTTCCAGTAGCTGGAGCCCGGGACGATCATCTGGCTGATGAAGAAGAAGTGGTTCATGGAGTCGAAGGCGTGGATGGCGCCGGCCCGCCGGGCGGCCACGACGGCTGCGCCCACCTTGTGCTTGAACAGATCCTCGTTGGCTTTGGCCACATACCCTGCCCGGTCGATCAAGGCCTTCGTCTCGGTGGAGAGGTCCGCGAAGTAGGTGGGGGAGGCGAGAAGGATCCCGTCGGCCTCGATCATCTTTTCGATGAGGCCGTTCACGTCGTCGTCCCGGCCCGAGCACCGGCGGTCTTTCTTCTCGAAGCATTTGCGGCACGCCAGGCAGCCGCGGATCTCCTTTCCTGCGAGCTGAACGAGCTCGGTCTCGATGCCGGCGGGCTCCAGCTCGGCGAGCACGGTCCTCGCGAGCATCGCGGTGTTTCCGTTTCTGCGCGCGCTTCCACAAAAAGCCACGACGTTCATACCCACCTCCTTGGTCAAAAGTGAAACGCAACCGGGGACCCTCCCTCGAACGGCCGCGAGGGCCCCTTTTGCATCCTGGGATCAGTCTATGCTATGAAACGGGGGTTTGAAAGGGGAAAAAATGGACATCCCGTCCGGCGTGGATCGGTTTTTCTTTCGGGACCTGCACCCGGGCCTCCACTTGGGCACGGCCAGCGACCGGTACGCGGGGTGGATCGGCCAGGTCTACACCGAAGACCGCTGGTCCCCCTCCTCGCGGACCAAGCGCGTGGGAGGACAGTCTTTCCAGGAGCGGGTCCTGCCCGTAGAGAGCGTGGAAGAGTACTTCCAACACTTTGAAACCCTGGAGGTGGACTTCACCTTTTACGCGCCGCTCCTGGATGAGGGGCTCAACCCGTCCCGGACCTTTCACGTGCTCCGCTCCTACCGGGAGCACCTCGGGCCGGACGCCAGGCTGATCCTCAAGGCCCCCCAGGCCGTGTTCGCACGGAAGCTCCGCAGGGGGAAGGGGTTCGTGGACAACCCCGACTACCTGAACGTGGACCTGTTCGTCCGGCGCTTCTACGAGCCGGCCAGGCAACTGCTGGGCGGGCACCTGGCGGGTATCCTGTTCGAGCAGGAGTACCGGCGGAAGCAGGAGCGGGCGGCGCCCGAGGCGTTCGCCGCCGAGCTGGACGGGTTCTTCGGGGCGTGCCCCGCAGATCCCGACTACCACCTGGAGGTTCGGACGGAGGCCTACCTGAGCCCGTCCCTCTTCGAGATGCTCGAGCGTCGCGGCATCGGGCAGGTGCTCAGCCACTGGACGTGGCTGCCGCCGCTCCGGGTCCAGCTCCGGAAGGCGGGCTCCCGTTTCTTCAACCGCGGAAACCAGTGCGTGGTCCGGCTCATGACGCCGAGGGGCGTTCGCTACGAGGAGGCCTACAGGCGGGCCTTCCCCTTCGACCGTCTGGTGGAGGGGATGCTGAGCCCGGACATGATCGAGGATGCGGTCCGGATCACCACCCGGGCCCTCCGGGAGGAGGTGCGGGTGAACATGGTGGTGAACAACCGGGCGGGGGGGAACGCCCCTCTCATCGCACGCGGGTTCGCCCGAAGCCTTCTCCGGAGCATTGCCGGGGCTGCCGCTTGAGTTGCTTGCCCGCGCTCCAGCAGCTGCCCAGCTCCGGCCCCATGGACCAGTACTTCCGGCCGGCCATGTCGATAAGGAAAGGAGGGGCCGGGGCGGGTCGCCTGTGGAGGCAGATTCGGCGGTTCCCGCCCCGGCATCAGGGAGTAGGTCTGGGGGATCGGCGGCTGACCGGCTTCTTGCACAACACCGGTCAGCCGCCGATTTGGGGGGATGGGGGAAGGTCGTTCACGGGGAACGCCTTCCGTCTTATGACCGCACACGCCCCAGAAGCGGCCTACGGTCGAATGTAGCCTCGGTTGTCGTACAGAGCGTGACTCGAGCGGTCCTCGAAGAGGGACCGAATGCGCTGCTTTTGTCGTTTCAAGAATTCCTTCATGCTTCCCGTCCATGCGCCGGTTGCGTGAGGTTGTGTCGTCGAGAATGCAACCCGGTCTTTCGTATCATGGCTTCCTTCCTGGTTCCGATGTGCTTCCCTGATAGAGCAATGGGTGTGCCATTCCAGCTCCAATGCGAGAAAAAGCCATTAAATCTCTGATATTAATAGCGATATCGAAATAGGCCCGATCCAGTGCCCGGCAAGCCGCCCCCTGAATTGTATGCTTTTGTATAGAACGGAGTATTCTTTTGTGCACCCATGGCCGCTCGATCACAACATCGGTCCGTAGCTTGCCTTTTGAGTTCGCGGGCGGTTTCTGATAGGATCCCGGTCGAGGGGCGCGGGACTCGTCCCTTTGGTTCCTTTCACAGGCCCCGGCTTGTGCTTCCGGACACGTCGAGAACGGGGGAGCGGATCATGCTGCAGACATCCGAAGATCAGTTCTGGAGAAGCCTTGCGCGCAAAGGCGCGCTTCTTTTGTGCGCTGTGGTCCTGTGGGCCCAGGGGGGGGAGGCACTGGCCCTGGACACCGGGCCTCCGTCTCGCACCCTGAAGCTCGTCTTCGTCCACCACTCCTGCGGGGAGAACTGGCTGGCGGACGACCACGGCGGGCTGGGAAAGGCCCTCGCGGCCAACAACTACTTTGTGAGCGACACCAACTACGGGTGGGGACCGGACGGCATCGGGGACCGGACCGACATCACGGACTGGCCGGACTGGTTCACGGGACCGGAGAGCTCCCGCTACCTGCAGGCGCTCTTCCGGGAGTCCGGACAGCACGCCCCTTACAGCCGAAGCAGGCCCGATCCCGGCGGGGAGAACCGGGTGATCCTGTTCAAGTCCTGCTTCCCCAACTCCGACCTCGCCGGCCGGCCCGAGGACCCGCCCCGCCGGGGAAACGGCCTCACCGTGGGAAATGCCAAGGCCGTCTACAACGAGCTTCTCCGGTTCTTCGCCTCGCGGCCGGACAAGCTGTTCATCGCCGTCACGGCACCCCCGCTCCGGGATTCCTCGAACGCCGCCAACGCCCGCGCCTTCAACACCTGGCTCGTGAAGGAGTGGCTTGCGGACTATGCGGGTAACAACGTGGCGGTCTTCGATTTCTACAACGTGCTCACCGGCCCGGACAATCACCACAAGGCCGGTGCGGGAGGAATCGAGCACGTGATCCGTAACAGGCGGAACACGCTCTACTATCCCACCAACGGCGACGACCACCCCTCTCCGGCCGGCAACCGGAAGGCCACCCGGGAGTTCGTTCCCCTGCTCAACGCCTACGTGAACCGGTGGCTGGCCGGCGGTCCCCCCGAGCCTCCACCCGTGGCGGAGCGTGAACCGGCTCGGCCGGCGAAGGCGGGGATCGAGCCGGTGCAGGAAAAAGGCGGGACCGGGAAGCCCGCACCCGAGGCGGTCGCAGGGCCGGGGTTGATCGACGGCTTCGAGGGGGACACATCGGCCTGGTCGGCCTTTGTGGACCGCGAGAAGCCGACGCGTCTGGAGTTCGTGCGGGACGCGGAGGCGGCCTTCAACGGAACGGCCTCCATGAAGATCACCTACCGCGTGGCGGCCGAGAGCTGGGCCACCTGCAGCCTGGTCTACGACGGACCGCGGGACTGGTCCGCCGCCCGGGGCGTCCGGGTGCACGTCCGCACCCGGAGAGCGGGTACCCCCCTGGTCGTGGTGGCCTACCAGGGGACGTCCCCGAACGCCCTCGGCCACTTCGAGTACCGGGTGGTGTCCGAGGGGACGGGCTGGAAGCGGGTGGACATACCGTGGGACCGGTTCGAGAGGCCGGCCTGGGAGGGGGATCCCGATGTCCGGTTCGATCCGTCGAGGGCCATGGGGGTGGCCCTGGCCTTCGAGGAGGGAGAGGGGATCCTCTGGGTGGACGACGTATCGCTGCTGGGCCCTAAGGAGTGAGGAGGTCCGTCACCTTTTTTTTCTCCGGCCCCGCCGGCCCTTTCGACGGAGGTCGTCGGGATGGACGTGCCGTCCCGGCAGGACGCGGTCCCGAACGGAGATGCCGGCCTCGTGCACCGTCCTCGGGTTTCCGGAGACCAGCGGATGCCACCAGGGCAGGTCGCGGCCCTCGGCCAGAAGCCGGTAGGCGCAGGTCTCGGGGAGCCAGTCGATCTCCCGAAGGATCTCGGGGGTGAGGTCGATGCAGTCGCCGCTGACCAGGGTCCGGTCGGCGTAGACCAGGCAGCGGGCCGTGGCGGTGTCGAGGTACTCGCACGCCACGGGGATCACCCGAATCTCCCCGCTCTCCTCGTCCTCGAGCTTCTCCAGGCAGCAGTTCCCGCATCGGTCGCAGACGGACTCCCACTCCTCCTGGGACATCTCCCCCAGGGGCTTGGTCTTCCAGAAGGGCGGGCTTTTCCGTTCCATGCACCCTCGCGTGGGGCCGGCTCGGGGCCGGCGGGCGGTGCCCCGAAGGGCGTGTCCGCAGCATAAACGAAACGGGGCGGCATGAAAAGGGTGCACCCGCACCGAGGGAGGAAAATCCCTTGCCGCGATGCCCCGGAACCGCCATGATGGGCGGGTGAACCCACCTCATCGAGGGAGACCGATCATGCACCTCCCGAGCCTGTCGCCCCTGGGAAAGAAGCTCCTGCTGAGCGGGCTCGCCGTCCTCGTCGCCGTTCTTTCGGTCACGGCCGCCCTGGACGGCCTGGCCGAGCGAACGCCCATCTCGCGCCTGGAGGGGGACGCATCGGCATACTACGACGGGGCCGTGAAAAAGGCCCTGGCCACGTACGCGATCGCCCGCATGCTCAATGCGGCCATCTCGGCCGTCCAGGGCACCGAGCTCGCCGTCTCTCCGGCCGGCATGGGGCTGCACCTCTCCGTGGGCGAGGTCCTCGATCCCATCAACGATTTGATCGAGCGCTTTTCGTGGGTCATGCTGCTCAGCACGGTGTCCCTGGGCATCCAGAGCGTCCTCATGGAGATGGGGGCCTGGATCGGATTCCGGGTGCTGGTCTCCGCCGCCATGGTCCTGCTCCTCCTGGGGCTGTGGATCCCCCGGGCCGGAGGGGCGGGCATGGGCTCCCTGGCCCTTCGGCTTCTCGCCGTGGCCGTGGTGGTCCGGTTCTGCATTCCCGTTGTCGGCGTGACCAGCGGGGCGCTCTACGAAACGTTTCTGGCCGAGAGGTACACGCGGTCCACCGAGAACCTGGAGGTGATCCGGGGCAAGGTCCGGAGGCCGATCGTCCGGCCCGGGGGAGAGGAAAGCCGGGACGCGGGCCTGCTGGATGAGCTGCGGAGGAAGTACGAAGGCACCCGCGACGCCCTGAACGTCCAGGCCAGGCTGGACGCGCTCCGGGAGACGGTGGAGGAGGGGATCGATCACATCACGAGCCTGATGATCGTGTTCCTGCTCCAGACGATCGTCCTCCCGCTGATGGTGCTCTGGGGTCTGGTCAAGCTCGCAAAGGCCCTGTTTCGAACCCCCGCCCGTCCCGCCGCCGTCCGCGAGCCCGGTGCCGCCTGACCGGGGCCGGCGCCCGCAAGCCCGGAGAGGATCTGTTGACGAAAAAACGGAGCGTACGGATCGTTCCCAGGGAGCAGGCCGTGTTCGGCCTGGACGCCCACGGCCACTGGCAGCACGCGGAGCAGGGCCGGTTCGAGAACTCCCGCATCATCGCCTACTTCCACTCCTGCATTCGGAAGGACGAGCTGGGATACCACCTGGTCCAGGATCACGCCGGCGTCCGCGAGAAGGTCTACTTCCCCTATGAGGACACGGCCCTGTTCGTTTTCGACGTGCTCAAGGACGGCGACGTGATCCTGGTCCTGAACACGGGACGCCGCGTGCGGCTCGGGCCGCGCAAGCTGTTCATTCGGGACGACGTTCTCTACACGCGGGTGGGCGGGCACCGCGTGCGGTTCACGGAGCACGCCCTGGTGCGGATGGCCGACCTCCTGGAGTTCGACGACGAGGGGCAGACGTTCGTACGGGTGCGGGGAAGGCGCTATCGCATCCCCGAGGAGCCCCGAACGACCCCCTGAGGAGCCGGACACCCGCCACCGCACCCCGCCCGGAACCGGCTTTTCGCCATTCATGTTTTGCGGCCTTCGGTCCGA